>JBKPOG010000268.1:0-17762 GCA_046732975.1 Pseudomonadota bacterium | reverse complement strand
CCACGCCGCCAGTACAGCGCGAGCCTGCCGCAGCGAAGTGAACAGCGTCTCGTTCAGACATTCATCACGCAGCCGGCCGATGAAGCTTTCCGCGAACGCGTTCTGCTGCGGCTTGCCCGGTGCGATGTAGTGCCAGCCGATCTTGGTTTCCTGGCTCCAGCTCAGGATCCGGTGCTGGTCAGCTCCGTTCCATTGTCGCTGTCGAGGCAGTCTCCTCGGATGAGACTGCCTCCCGGACGGATCGTAGACGCCCAGCGCGCGCCGATATCGAGCATCCATATTCAGTGGATCGGCTGCCCTATGTGGGCAGCGAGGCGCAAGACAGCGGAGCGGCCAACCAAACAATGGCAGCTCCGGCTGAGACCGATGTCGATGACCTGGCTCCAGCGCGGGGGTTGTTGCTGGGCATCCTGCTCGGGGCCGGAGCATGGATAGCCATCGGGCTTACGATCTGGCTGCTATTCTGACCTGGGCTAGACCGGCAGCCTGATCCTGGCCCTCAGCCCCCCGAGCGGGCTGTCCTCCAAGAGGATCTCACCCCCGTGGGCGCGGACAATGTCGCGCGCGATAGTCAGCCCGAGACCAGTCCCGCCGGCGGCATCGCTCTCGAACGGGCGGAACACGCTCTCGCGACGATCGGGAGGGATCCCGGGGCCGTCGTCATCTACCGTGACAGACACCATCCGACCCTGCCGCATGGCGGCGAGCGCGACGCGGTGCGCATGGCGACGGGCATTATCTACCAGGTTCGTCAGTGCTCGGCGTACCGCGTTGACCCGCAGTGACAGCGTCAGCGTCGCCGGCGCATCCACTGCCACCTCGGCCCCAGACCGGCGGGCGCCGGCGGCCACCTCTTCGAGCACCGCCGACAGGTTGACCGGTTCCGCCTGCTCGCTCCCTTCGCCACGCGCGAACGCGAGATAGCCGCTGACCATGCGCTCCATTTCTTCGACATCGGCCGTCATCTCGGCGATGTCATCGCGCAGTTCACCCCGCGCCGGCAGCATCGCCAGAGCCAGGCGCAGTCGGGTAAGCGGCGTCCGCAGGTCATGTGACACACCGGCCAGCATCTCCGTACGCTGAGCGAGGAATCGGCCGACCCGCTCCTGCATACGATTGAACGCGGTCGCCGCCTGGCGCACTTCGGTCGCCCCCTCCGGCCTGATCGGACCAATGTCCCTCCCCATGCCGAACGCCTCGGCCGCCGAGGCGAGGCGTCGGATCGCCCGCACCTGATTGCGCATGAACAGTGCGGCGATGCCAAACAGCAGCATCGACATGCCGACGATCCACACCACAAAGATATAAATGGTGCCGGCGTACAAACGCTTGCGCGGCGCATTGACGTTCAACACCCCGTCCGGCAACTGCACGCGGATCACCACCACGCGCGGGTCGGACACCCAGTCAGCGTAGAACGGCAGACGGACCTTCTCCCACATCGAGTGGGCAAGATCGTCGTCCATTGGACCTAAAATGTTGGGCGAACGCGTGGTGGCAAGTTTGGCGCCGGGCTCGATATTCATATCGAGTTCAAATTCGTTGTTCGCCCACTGCAGGATCCAGGCGCGATCGGCAGGTTCCGGATAGCGGCGTAATAGCTCCAGCGTATAGCCGATCTCACCGCCAACTGCGCTGGCCAGCCGGCGAGAGACGAGATCGAGATGGCTGCCGTAGAAAATCTGCAGCGCGACCGCCTGGAGCAACACGAGCGGCAGCAGGATCATCAGCAGGCTGCGCCCCAGCAGCGAGCGCGGCAGAATCTTGCGGATGCTCCGGTTCACCATGCGCGCGGGCTGCAGGTCCGGCATGTCAGGCTCCCGGCTTCAGCACATAGCCGCGCCCGCGAACCGTGTGCAGAAAGCGCGGCTCGCGCGGATCTGTCTCAACCTTGCGGCGCAACCGGGTCACCTGCACGTCGATGGCGCGCTCGCCTGAATCATCCATGCCCAGCGCGGCGGCGATGTCCTCACGCGATAGAACTTCATTCGGCTTGCGCGCAAGCGCCACCAGCAACGCGGCTTCGCCGCCGGTCAACCGGATATTCCCCTCGGGACTGGTGAGTTCGCCCCGCCCTACATCAAAGCTGAGGGCGCCGAGTTGCACCGGCCCGCGAGGCATTTCCTTAAGTGGCGCGGGCGCTCGGCGCAGCAGGGCTCGGATGCGCAGCACCAGTTCACGCGGCTCGAATGGCTTCCCCAGGTAGTCATCTGCGCCGGCCTCAAAGCCGGCGATACGGTCCTCCGGCGTGCCACGCGCGGTCAGCAACAGCACCGGGACGCCGCTTCCCTGTTCCTGCCGCAGCGATTCGGTAAGTGTCAGGCCGCTCTCGCCTGGCATCATCACGTCAAGCACCATCACGTCGGGATGCATGAAGCGCAGCTTGTCACGAGCCTCGGACGCAGTCTCGGCGGTTGTGACGCGGAAGCCCTCGCCAGCCAGATAGCGCGACAGCAGCATCCGCAGTCTGGCATCGTCGTCCACCACCAGGATGTGGGTGTCCTCCGCCATCAATGCCCCCTCACGTGATGTGCATCGATATAGGTGCGGGCGCTGTCGTCCATGATGGCGCGCAGAACCCGGCGGAAGCCATCCACTGCACCGGCGCCGGCATGGCGATATGCCGGGCCGAGGCGCTCGCTTTGGCGATCGAATAGCCTGCGCTCCAGCGCGGCGCCCGCCTCGGTCAGTGTCAGCAGCCGTTGGCGGCGGTCGGCGCGGCCGGGTGATTGTGCCACATAGCCACGGTCCACCAGCTCGCTCAGCACGCGGGCCAGCGACTGCTTGGTGATGCGCAGGATACCAAGCAGGTCGGTCACCGTGATGCCAGGATTGCGCCCGATGAAGTGCAGCGCACGATGGTGAGCCCGGCCGAGGCCTAGCTCGGCCAAAGCAACATCCGCCGCATCGGTGAAGTCGCGGTAGGCAAAGAACAACAGGTCCTGCGCCATGCGAAGATCGGCTTCGGCTGCATCGGCCTTCGAATCGGGCATGGCAGTCATTCCTGGATGCGGGCCCATATTAAGTCAGCAATGTTGACTCATCGGTGCAATCACAATAAGCTCGCACACACGGTTGCAACAATATTACGAGGATGCCCGTCATGGAGTTGGTTCCTTTCGATGATCGGGACGGATGGATATGGTGGGATGGCGCCTTGGTGCCGTGGCGTGACGCAAAACTGCATGTGCTGACGCATGGACTGCACTATGCCAGCGCCGCGTTCGAAGGCGAACGGGCGTATGCCGGCAACATCTTCCGGCTGCGCGAGCACACCGAGCGGCTGGTCAACTCGGCGCGCATACTGGGATTCGAGATCCCTTACAGCCCAGAACAGATCGACGCGGCGAGCAATCAGGTGCTGGCCGCGAACCGTCTCACCGACGCGTATGTGCGCCCGATCGCCTGGCGTGGCAGCGAAATGCTGGCGGTGGCGGCACAGCACACCAAAATTCACCTGGCGATCGCCGCCTGGCCCTGGCCCGCCTACTTCGGTGCCGATCGGATGGCCGGCATTCGCATGGACATGGCGGAGTGGAAGCGACCGTCACCCGAGACTGCGCCAACCGCGGCGAAGGCCACCGGTCTCTACATGATTGGCACGCTGGCGAAGCATCGTGCGGAGCAGCAGGGCTATGCCGATGCCCTGATGCTGGACTGGCGTGGCAACGTCGCCGAGACCACCAGTGCGAACGTGTTCTTCGTGATGGACGGCGAACTGCACACCCCGAACCCGGATTGCTTCCTGGACGGCATTACCCGCCGATCAGTGATGAGCCTGGCACGGCGGCAGCAGATCAAGGTGGTGGAACGGCACATTGCCGGATCAGAGATCGCTCGCGCGAGCGAGGTGTTCCTGGCCGGCACCGCCGCGGAAGTGACTCCGGTACGGCAGATCGCCGAGCACAGCTACACGCCCGGACGCATCACCGAAACTCTGCTGAAAGGCTACGATGCACTGGTCCGGCAATCGCCGGCCGAGGTTGCGAAAGTGGTGGCGCTGTGAGCGATCCGCTCAGCGTTGTTCCGGTGGGATGTCGCAGACGGTCCGGACGAAGGTGGCGAGCTCCGTGCGACCCCATTTCAGCTGCACCCGCTGCGTGGAAGCACGCCGCGTGTCCAGGCTGACGCCGGGTCGGCGTTCAGTCGCGGGCCGGATCGGGCGCTGCTCAAATCCGCCACCGCAGTTCGGACAAACGTTCAGCAACACCGTGTCCACGCACTGGGCGCAGAACGTGCACTCAAAACTGCAGATGCGGGCGTCGATTGCATTCGGCGGCAGATCCTTATCGCAGTATTCGCAGTTGGGTCGGAGTTGCAGCATTGCCGATCTTATTCTTCCGGTGGCGCTGTCGAGAACCACCAGCCCTCTCCAGCAAGCCAGCAGGTGTCGTCCGGTTCATCCGGCGGACGCCGGAGTGAGCGGACTGGCGGCGTGAACCGCGCGTCCCGGAGCGCCCTCGCCAATCTCGCTTCGGCCTCGGCATGGCGACCGCCGACACAATCGATGATACCGACGCGACAGACATTGCGGGCGGCGTAGCGATGCGTATCGCCTTGCCGGCGGGTGATCAGCACGAATGCGCCAAATCGGTCTTCACCCGTGAGTGGCACGAGCAGGCAGCCGCCTTCTGCCAGCGTATCGAGCCAGGCCAGCGACAGATGCGTCACGCCGGCGTTGATGATGATGGCATCGGCCTGCCGCTCGGGGCGGAACGTGAAGCCATCGGCGGTGACGACATTCGCTTGCGGCCAGGCATCAGCGAGATTGGCGCGCGCGGAATGGGCGAGCGCCTCATCGATCTCGATCGCGGTGACCATGCCGCCGCGGCCGACAATGTCGGCGAGGATGGCGGTGTAATAGCCGGTGCCAATGCCGACATGCACGACATGCTGGCCGGCAGTGAGGCCAAGCTGATCATAGCAAAACGCCCATAAGCTCGGCTGACCGTTGTTCAGCCGGCGCGTTGGGTCGATCGCGATCAGAACATCGTGGCAGAGGTGGCGCGGATCGGCGTCTTCGGTGGTCCAATAGTCGCTTAGATACCACGGACTCACGAGCCGCCATGGCCCGGGACCGACAAAACGTTCACGCGGCACGGAGGCGAATGCCGCAATCACCGCCTGTGAGCGCACGCGTGCAACATGCCGCAATTCCTCGGCAAACCAGGCACGCGCTCCGGCAACGTCGTTCATCGTGTCGCGCCGATCACCTGGCCAACAATTCGGCGATTGGCATCGTACCGTCGAGTCGAAGGACCGGGCAGATCAGGGTGTCCAGCCAGCGCATGGCCTGAACGGCGAGTTCGCACGGCGCGGCATTTATAGCTGCTCGCGAGCCACGCGGGCCACTTCATCGGTGGTAGTCTGCCAGATCGCGCCGCGACCCAGCACACGCGAAAGCGCCTCGCGCAGCCAGCGAATGCGATGCGCCTGCCCCGCGATCCATGGATGCAGGGTCAGGTTGAAGCAGGCGCCGCCTTCATCGTGAAGAAACGCAAAGGCGTCGGCGATGTTGTCGGCCCAGACTGCAGGCGGCACACGGCGCAGCCACATGCATTCCAGGTCGTTCCATTCCGGCTGTGGTGGCAAAGTGATCAAGTGGCGCCCCAGTAAGAAGGGACGGTCGTCGCTCGCCCAGTCCGTGGTGTAGCTGAAGCCGGCTTCCGCCAGCAGCGCCGGGGTACGCTCCGATTCATTGAAGTCCTGACCGTGCCAGCCGAGTGGTGTATCGCCGGTGGCCGCTCGCACCGCATCGCGGCTCTCGACAATGAACGCGCGCTCTTCTGCTTCGCTCATCCGGCTGGTGATGCGACGTGTCGCATCGGTGCCGTGCGCCATAAAACACGCGTTGCGCCGCACCAACTCGTCCACCAGCTCTGGATAGCGTTTCGCCGCCGCTGCGCCCAGCGCCACACTTGGCGTCACGCCGAACCGATCCAGGACGTCCAACACGCGGAAGATGCCGACCCGAGCACCGTATTCACGCTGACTCCAGGTCAGCCAGTCGGGAAAGAACTTGCCGAGTGGCGAGACAATGCGCGGGTCGGGATTGGCGTCCTTTGGTGGATTAACCTGCCAATAGTCAAGCACCACAGTGACAGTGAAGGCGATCCGTGCATCGTCGGGCCAGGTAAAGCGCGGCGCCTCGCTGAGCGTACGGAACGCGTGGTGCAGGTGATCCATGCCGGGGCGGCGGACTTCGCCCACAGGTGGTGTGCTCGTGGTCTCAGCCATTGGCAGCCTCCCGTGCAGCGAGGTGCGCCTCGATCAACTGCAGATGATGCTGATTGAACCAGTCGGTGATTGCGCCTGCGGTGGTCAGCCAGACGCCAGGATGCGACAGGATGTATTCCATCGCACGACGAAAGGCGCGGATGCGATGCGGCTGGCCAACCCAATAGGGATGCAGGGCAATGCACATCACACGGCCCTGCTCGGCGCCCTCTGCGTAAACGGTGTCGAAATAGTCGCGGATCTGGCAAGCGAAGTCGTTCGCCTCCTGGCCGCGGCGGTGCAGGATCACGTCGTTGATGTCCACCGAGTAGGGCATCGAGATCAATCGGCCGGTCTTGACGTTCAGCGGGAATGGCTGGTCGTCGTGATACAGGTCGGCCGTGTAGTCGTAGCCGCACTCGGCGGCCAGATCGAACGTATCCAGCGTGTTGGTGATCGCAGGACTGAACCAGCCGCGCAGGCGACGCCCGGTCAGGCGTTGATGGATCTCCTTGCTCTCCTCCATCGCTGCGCGTTCTTCGTCGGGGGAAAAATTCCAGTGATAGCGCGTGTTGTAGATGCCGTGGGACATGTATTCCCAGCCACGCTGTTCCATGGCACCGAGAATTTCCGGGAAGTGCTCGAGCACAGCCATATTGAGGCTGACGGTACAGCGGATGCCGAGTGCGTCGGTCAGGTCAAACAAACGCCAAAGACCGACGCGATTGCCGTAGTCACGCTGCGTGTAGCCAAGGATGTCGGGATGTGGCGAACGCGGCCATGGATCGCGGGTTCGGACGAACTTGGGCAGGTATTCGTAGTGCTCGATGTTTGGTACCACCCATAGCGCCAGGCGCGCGCCATTCGGCCAGCGCAGCGGCGGACGATGGAGTATGGGCGAGTAGCTGACGAGGTTGGGTTCCATCGCAGGGCCTTCATCCGTACCTTGCCGATACGAGCATTCTATGCGGCAAAGGGTCAGGAGGACAGCCGGCCGTGAGCCGCGGTCGCGAATGTGCCGAGTTTAGTGCTTCAGGTCGGGATTGATATGGCGACTTCCCTCATGTCCGGCTAAGCCCCGGCCTTGCGGGCTGCCAATTCATTGCGCAGTGCGCGCACTTCCTCGAACCGCGCCGTAACATCCCGCATGATGGCGGCGATGCCGATCATTCGACCTGTCCCATCCGCGAATGGTGCTATCGTGAATTCTATCGAGATCCGAGTGCCATCCTTGCGAATGGCCGGTACCGACAGGAGTTGACCGTCCGCATAACGGGACTGCCCCGTCTGCATGGTGGCCCGATAGCCGTGCCAGTGCCGTTCACGTAGACTGGCAGGAATAATAATATCAAGCGAGCGGCCAAGTGCCTCGGCCTCGGTAAAGCCGAAGATGCGTACGGCGCCCGGATTCCATACGCGAATCGTGCCGTCGCTATCCGCATAGACAATTGCATCGGACGTGTTGGCGATGAGGTATTCGGCGAAGTGCTGCGGCTCAGGGGGCAGGTTCATAGCAGACTCCTGATTGCTGATCCGGTGGGAAGGCCCAGCAGCGACACCAAAGCCTGCCGAGGCGCGACCAGATCGGCCAAGGTGTAGCGATCGAGCACCCCCAAGAACGCGTCAAGCGCCTCCTGAAGCACTTTGCTCAACACACAATTGTCAGAGATGACACAGGTGTCGGCCTTCTCGAAGCACGGAACCAGCGCCAGGTCAGCCTCAGTGCGCCGTACAGTGGCCCCGAGGTTGATGCACTCTGGCGATCGCGCCAGCCGAATGCCGCCGTGTCTGCCGCGCTGGGTCGCGACGTCGTTGGCCACGCCCAGCTGATGTACCACCTTCATTAGATGTGCTTCGGAAATCGCGTAGGCGGCTGCAATTTCGCCGATGGTCGCAGGGCGGTCACCACAGATGGCCAAGTACATCAATGTCCTGAGTGTATAGTCCGTATAGGCCGTCAGTCGCATTTGGCCGACCTGCGGTCAGATGCATCTTTCCGCGGCGGCAGCTGCAATCCGTCCGGCGGTCCCCCGAGCCGGTGGAACACTGCCAGTTCCAGGCTCGCAGCAATCCGGTGGGCCTTGTGCACGAACAGGGAGGCGGTCTCCGGAGCGAACAGTTCGTGCGCGGTCTGTTCAAAGAGTTGCAGCCAACGCGGGAACATCGAGCGCTCAAGGTCGCGCACCGCGCGATGCACCGTAACCGGATCGCCTGAGTATTGGCCCGACGTCAGCATGACGGAAGACCAGAAGCGCCGCATTGTCATGAGATGCACCGGCCACTCGTCGGATGGGATCGATGCTTCGAAGACTGGCGCCAGCACCGGGTCGCGACGGACTTTGGCATAGAAGCGATCGATCAGCAGGGCGATCGATTCTTCTGTTACCGACTCAATCAGCGATTGCTGTGCCATGCCGGCAATTTTGTGTATCTGCGGGCGAAAAGCAATATATCAGATGTATGTTTTGGATAAGCCCCCGAGAGGACGAATTGATCGGGAGGTAGCGAACTCCAGCGAATTGCTTGCGTTCAGGCGCGACAATGAGAAAGGGAGCGCAGATGCGGTTCACAACTGCTATTGCAGCGGGTCTTTTGGTGGTCGGCCCGATGATCGCTTTTAGTCCGCCGGCAAATTCGCAGCAGAATGACCTGATGGGTCAAGCCCAGCGATTCTTGAACGGTAGTGGCAACAACGACCAGAGCAGTCGGGACGCGTATCAGCGGGGGCGTGAGGACGAGATGCGCCGCCAACAGGCTCAGCAAGACCGCGGCTACCGCCGCGATTCCGACCAGCGCTGGGGTGATCGCAATCTCGATCGCGACAGCCGGTATCGCAACCAGGATCGTGAGACTTACAACTACAACAAGTATCCCTGAACAGGCGAAACTCACTCGGATAGCCTGCCCGCGTTGACGACGGCGGGGGGAAGGGCCTAAAGCCGGCCCGCCGGAATGGCGGGCATAGCTCAGCTGGTAGAGCGCCAGGTTGTGGTCCTGGATGTCACGGGTTCGAGTCCCGTTGCTCGCCCCACCCCCGGGGCGAGCTGTCGTGTGCGCTGATAATGTAGCCGGGTTGATTCTGGCAGGAGGGAAGGCCCGCCGCCTGGGTGGCGGCGACAAGCCGCTACTGCGGCTGCGCGACGTCCCTATCCTCGAACGGCTCCTCGGCGTAATGCGTCGCGAAGCGCGAAACTGCGCGATCAACGCAAACGGTGATGCTGCGCGCTTCGCTGCTTTCGGTCTGCCCGTGCTGGCCGACGGTCGCTTCGAAGGGGAGGGACCACTCGCTGGAGTGCTTGTCGGATTGGACTGGGCCAGTGAGATGGGGGCAACTACGCTCCTCACGGTGCCTGGGGACACCCCCTTCATTCCATCGGGACTGGCCGCGGTCCTGGCCCCTGCGCCCGCCTGCGCGGCGAGCAATGGCCGATTGCACTATTTGGTGGCATTGTGGCCTGTGACACTGCGCGAAACGTTGCGCAAGTTCCTGAGTGCCTCCCATCGACGCGATGTCGCATACTTCGCCCGCCAGGTTGGGACGCGGCACGTTGAATTTCCCGTTACGAAGTGGGACCCATTCCTAAACATCAACACGCCGGAGGAACTGGCGCTGGCGCGCGCGATCGTGGAGGGGGAAGGATGATGCAGACGGTGGCCATTGGTGGGCTGGGAGCCATTGGCCTCAAGCTCGCACAAGCGCTGGATCGCGGCGTGGAAGGACTCTGCTTAGTTGCGGTGTCCGCACGTGACCAAGCGAAGGCGGAAGCCAATCTGCGCAGCTTTCGCGCGCCGCCGCGCGTTGTCGGCCTCGATCGACTCGCCGACGCGGAAATTGTCGTCGAGGCGGCACCCGCGGCGGTGTTCGAGCAGATCGCTCGCGCCGCAATTGAGGCGGGCCGCATCTTCGTTCCGGCATCGGTCGGTGCCCTGCTGCCTCGTATGCGCCTGGTGGAGTATGCCCGGCACACTGGTGCTCGCATCGTGGTGCCAACGGGTGCACTGCTTGGACTGGACGCCGTGCGGGCGGCAGCCGAAGGCCCGGTGGAAAGCGTCACGATCGAAAGCCGCAAACCACCGCGTGGCCTGGCGGGTGCGCCGTATCTGGTGAAGCACAGGATTGACGTGAGCGACATCGCGGCACCGAAGCGGGTGTTCCAGGGCAATGCTTTCGACGCGGCTGCAGGCTTTCCGGCCAATGTCAATGTCGCAGCCGCGCTGGCGCTGGCCGGCATCGGGCCGATCCGCACACAGGTCGAGATCTGGGCAGATCCAACCATCGAACGCAACATGCACACGATCCGCGTGGAGGCGAACGCCGCACGGTTCACCATGACGATTGAGAACGTGCCGAGTGAGGAGAATCCGCGCACCGGGCAGATTACGGCATTGTCGATGCTGGCCTGCCTGCGTGGGCTGGTCTCGACGTTAAAGGTTGGCACCTGATCGGTTTCTTGACAGTCCGCAGCGCCACCTTTTGAGTGCCTGCCGTCGAGGAGCTTCACATGCAACGAAGAGTGTTGGTGGTCGCGGCATTCATGCTCGCGGTCGGCGGCGGTGTCGCGCGCGCCGCGGACGATGTGGTGATCGGCGCGCTGTATCCGATGACCGGCCCGAACGCGCAGGTCGGCAACGATGCCAAAGCGGCGATGGAGACCGCCGTCGATATCATCAACGGCAACCACAACGTGCCGATGCTGTTGGGCAAGGGCGGTGGCCTCGACAAGCTAGGTGGGGCGAAGGTCCGGCTGATCTTCGCCGACCATCAGGGGGACCCGCAGAAGGCACGTGCCGAAGCCGAGAGGCTGATCACGCAGGAACATGTGGTGGCGCTGATCGGCTCGTATCAGAGCGCAACCGCGGCGACGATTTCGCAGGTCTCGGACCGCTACGAGGTGCCGTACATGTCGGCCGACAACTCGTCGCCGAGCCTGAACCAACGAGGGCTGAAGTGGTTTTTCCGCACCTCGCCGCATGACGTCATGTTCACCCAGGCGATGTTCGACTTCTTTCGTGACATCGGTGCGAAGACCGGACGGAAGGTAAGGTCCGTCGCCCTGTTTCACGAGGATACGATCTTCGGCACCGACAGCTCAAACGCGCAGAAGCAAATGGCCGAGGCGGCAGGCATCAAGGTGGCGGCCGATATTCGCTATCGTGGCAATTCACCGTCGCTTTCGGCCGAGGTGCAGCAGATCAAGGCAGCCGACGCTGACGTCATCATGCCGTCGTCCTATACGTCTGATGCGATCCTGCTGATGCGAGGCTTCCATGACGTTGGCTATGCGCCGAAAGCGATCATGGCGCAGTCGGCGGGTTTTGCCGAACAGGCATTCATCGACGCGACCGGACCACTTGCTGAGGGTGTGATGAGCCGCTCGGCGTTCGCACTCGATGCCGCAAAGGCGCGCCCCGCCATTCCCGCAGTGAATGCGCTCTACAAGGCGCGGAACAATAAGGATCTGAACGATAATACCGGGCGCGAGATCACCGCACTTATCGTGCTGGCGGATGCGATCAACCGCGCCGGGTCGACGGATGAGGACAAGATCCGCGAGGCGCTCATCGCCACCAATATTCCCGGCGATCAGACGATCATGCCGTGGAAGGGCATCAGGTTCGACAGCACCGGGCAGAATGTCGGCGCAACGCCAGTGATTCAGCAGATCAGGGGTGGTGCTTACCACACGATCTATCCGTTGGACGTAGCATCGGAGGATGCGGTCTGGAACGTCGGCAAGTGACGATCGAAGACATCTCCCCCTTCCCTTGCGGGAGGGGGGCGGGGGGAGGGGCTGTGGCTGCACTCGGCCGGCCCCCTCCCCCCAACCCCCTCCCTCAAGGGGAGCGGGAGGGCTTTGTGTGACCTTCGCTTTCCTGTTTCAGGTCGCCGTCGGTGGTCTGCTGATGGGACTGATCTATGCGCTTGTCGCAGCCGGCCTGAGCCTGATCTTCGGGCTGATGGACGTGGTGAACTTCGCGCACGGCGAACTGCTGATGCTGGCGATGTACGCCACTTTCGTGCTCTGGTTTGCAACGGGCCTGGACCCGCTATTGCTGCTGATCCCGGTTGCGCTGGCGCTGTTTGCGCTGGGCGTAGCGATCTACCACCTGCTGATGGTGCGCGCGCTATCGGTGCGGTTCAACCGCGGCATGGTGCAGATCTTCGTCACCTTTGGCCTGGCCATCTTCCTGCGTGGCGCCGCACAGTTCACCTTCGGCAGCGACTTCAAAAGCGCCAGTACATCGCTGCTGGCCAATCGCACGATCGATCTTAGCATCTTCGTGCCGCTGCCGCAGCTTGCCGCCGGCTTGGTCAGTTTGCTGGCGTTCGGGGGGCTGTTTGCGATCGGCCGCACCGAGTTCGGCCGCGCATTGGAGGCGACGCGCGAGGATCGCGAAGCGGTCGCACTGATCGGCATCGACCGCGACCGGATTTTTGCTCTCGGCTGGGGACTGGGAGCGGCGGCTGTCGGCATCGCGGGGGTGATGCTCGCGACCTTCTATTACGTGTCTCCGAATGTCGGTGCGAACTTCGCGTTGATCGCCTATGTCACCGTGGCACTCGGCGGGTTCGGCAGTTTGTTCGGAGCGTTGGTGGCGGGATTGTTGATCGGTGAGGTAGAGGCGCTGACTGCCCTGCTGATCGAACCCTCGCTCAAGCAGGTCGGCATGTTCGTGATCTACCTCGCAGTGCTGATGTTCCGCCCGCGTGGGCTGTTCGGCACGCTGTGATAAAAACCTCGATCACCCGGCGCCGTCGCAAGGAGCTGATCATCGGCACCGGACTCCTGGTAGTACTGGCGCTGCTGCCGTTGCCGATTCACGACGTCTATACCCGCAACCTGATCATCATCACCGTGTTGTTCGCCGGCCTGGCGCAGGCCTGGAACGTGCTGGGTGGATATTGCGGGCAGATCTCGCTGAGCCATGCGCTGTATTTTGGTGTAGGGGCCTATGTATCGACGCTACTGCTGACCCGTGCCGGCATCCCACCGACGATCGGCATGTTCGCCGGCGGCGCATTGGCCGGGCTGATGGCGCTGTTGGTCGGTTGGCCGTGCTTTCGGCTGTCCGGGCACTACTATGCCATCGCCACGGTGGTGGTGGGCGAGATCGGTTTTCTGCTGGCGCTGAACTGGGACTGGATCGGTGGTGCGACCGGCATCAACATCCCGTACCGCCGCGCGATTGGCGATTCGTGGCTGTGGCTGCAGTTTCGTATCGACAAGCTGCCGTATCACTACGCCGCGCTGGCCTTCGCCGCGGTCGCCTGGCTGGTTGCCTGGAAGATCGAAGGCTCACGTTGGGGCTTCGTCTGGCGAGCGGTGAAGGACGATCCGGTGGCGGCTCGCAGCCTCGCCGTGCGCATCTTTCCTTCGAAGATGGCGGCGGCGGCGATCAGTGGCGCGCTGACCGGGATCGGTGGTGCGATCTATGCGCAGTATGTCGGCTACATCGATCCTGACAGCGTGCTGTATGGGCAACTGTCGATATTGATCCCGCTGCCGGCGGTGCTGGGCGGGGTCGGAACCTTATGGGGTCCTTTGGTTGGAGCGGTGGTGCTTATACCGGTGTCGGAGCTGACGCGATCGTATCTCGGCGGATCGGGTCGCGGCGTCGACCTGATGATTTATGGTGCGTTGATCGTTCTGGTGGCGCTGGCGCGTCCTCAGGGGTTGGCAAGCCTGGTCGGCGTGCAGGTTCGCGCGCCGGCAGGAGCGGACGATGCCGCCACTGCTTGAAGTCGATGGCGTCAGCAAGTCGTTTGGCGGTGTCGCCGCCAATGTCGATATCAGCTTCGACGTGACCGAAGGCGAGATTCTCGGGCTGATCGGACCGAACGGCGCCGGAAAGACCTCACTGTTCAACGCGATCTCGGGCGAGGTGGTGCCGGATGGGGGGGAAATCCGCCTGGCTGGTCAGCGCGTATCGGGGTTGCCGCCGGAGCAATGCGCGCTGCTTGGCATCGCGCGAACGTTCCAGGTGGTCCGCAGCTTCGATTCCATGACGGTGCTGGAGAACGTCATGGTCGGCGCCTATGCGCGGCATTACCGCACCCGTGTCGCGATGGCGCAGGCGCTTGAGACGCTGGCGTTCGCCGGACTCGCAGCACGTGCCGACGTGCCGGCGCATTTGCTGACACCGGCGGAAAAAAGGCGGCTGGAGGTTGCGCGTGCGCTGGCGACCGAACCCAGGCTGCTGCTGCTGGACGAGATGCTGACCGGGCTGACGCCGGTGGAAGCGCAATCGGGCGTACAGTTGATCCGTGATGTGCGGGCGCGTGGCATCACGGTGATGATGGTCGAGCATGTCATGGAGGTGCTGCTACCGCTGGTGGATCGCGCGGTGGTGCTGGACCTCGGACGCGTGCTGACGATCGGTGCACCGGAAGCGGTGGTACGCAATCCGGAGGTGATCCGCGCCTATCTGGGTGAGCGCTATGCTGCGGCTTGACGGCGTCTCCGCGTCGTATCGCGGCCTGCGGGCATTGCAGGGCGTATCGCTCAAGGTGGCGCGTGGCGAAGTCGTCGCTGTCGTTGGTGCCAATGGCGCGGGAAAGACAACGCTCTTGAAATCGATCGCCGGACAGGTGGCGACCGAGGGCAGCATCGAGTTCGAGGGTCAGTTGCTGCGCCGGCTGCCGGCGCATCGCATCACCCGGTTGGGTGTATCAATGGTGCCTGAAGGGCGGCGCTTGTTCCCGCGTCTGTCGGTCGAGGACAATCTGCGGCTGGGCGCCTATGCGAAGCGTGGCGCCGATCGGTTCAAGCCGCTGGACTTGGTGTTCTCGCTGTTTCCGCGACTGCAGGAACGGCTGCCACAGCGCGCCGAAACCCTGTCCGGCGGCGAGCAGCAGATGCTGGCTATCGGCCGCGCCCTGATGACACAGCCGCGGTTCTTGATGCTGGACGAACCGAGCCAGGGCATCATGCCGCGCCTGGTGGATGACATTCTGGCGGCGGTGACGCGAATCCGTGCGCTCGGCGTGACGGTGCTGCTGGTGGAACAACGGCTGGTAGAGGCGCTGGCGATCGCTGACCGGGCCTATGTGCTGCAGACTGGTCGGATCGTGATGTCGGGTGCCGCGCGGGACATCGCGGGTGATGCAGCGGTGCGCAAGGCCTATCTTGGGATGTAGATGCGGCATCAGGCTGACATCGTTTAAGATTTGACAGCGAAAGGTTTTGAACACATAACCGATTTAACGTTGGGTCAAAGTGACTCGGCTTGAATTGCGCCGCTTGCACCTTTCTGAGTCAGCACAATCAGAGGCTGAATATAGGGGAGACGGTATGAAGTACATGATCACATGGAAAGAGCGTTCACAAGGCTCAGCCATCGAATACGAAAGAGCGCAGCAGCGGATCCTTGATGTTTTTGGCCATTGGAAAGCTCCCGCCAATTTTAAGATCGAACTGTTCGTGATCCGCGTCGGTGATTGGGGTGGCTATATGCTGGTCGACTGCGATGATCCGGTCATCGTACACAAGTTCGCCTCGATGCTCCCGGCGTTCGAATTCGAAGCGCGACCCGTCATTCCGATCGAGGACGCCGTGCGCGGCGAGCTCGAAGTCATGGCATGGCGCGATGGTTTGAAATTCGACTGAGGGAACATGACCTTGCCGACGCGGACTTGCCTCCGTAGAGGTGACCGGTCTTGATGCCCGCCTGAGGAGGCGGCGCCATGCATGTACTGGTCGTGGGCGGTGGGGTTGGCGGGCTGGCGACCGCACTGTCGCTGCACGACGCTGGTATTGCCTGCACGGTGTTCGAGCAGGTGCGCGAGCTGCGCGAACTGGGCGTGGGCATCAACACGTTGCCGCACGCCATCAAGGAGCTTGCGGCGCTTGGTTTGCTGCCGGCGTTGGATCGCACCGGCATCCGCACGCGCGAACTGATCTATGCCAATCGGCTTGGCCAGGTGGTATGGCGCGAACTGCGCGGCACCGACGCCGGCTTCGATACACCACAGTTCTCGATCCATCGCGGCAAGCTGCATGGGGTGCTGCTCGCGGCAGTGCATGAACGGCTCGGGGCGGGCGCAGTGCGCACCGGTTGCCGTCTGGTCTCCTTTACCGAGCGGGGCGATCGGGTGGTGGCGCGCTTCGAGCAGCGCGACGGCGGTGCTGCATGCGAGGTCGAGGGCGATGTGCTGATAGGCGCGGATGGCATTCATTCGACGGTGCGCGCGGTGTTCTATCCGCGTGAAGGTCCGCCGGTGTGGAACGGCATGATGCTGTGGCGCGGCGCTGCCGACTGGCCGGTGCATGTCGATGGCCGCACCATGGTGATCGCGGGTGGCATGGGGCAGAAGTTCGTATTCTACCCGATCCAGGCCGACCCTGCCGTGCCCGACCGGCGGTTGACCAACTGGGCTGTGATGGCGCGCATTGGCGATGGCACGGGCCTGCCGCCGCGTCGCGAGGATTGGAACCGGCCTGGGCGGAGGGACGAAGTGGAACCGTTCGTGCGCGATCGGTTCCGGCTGGACTTTGTCGATCCGCTGGCACTCATCGGTGCATCGGGCACAATCTATGAATATCCGATGTGCGATCGCGACCCGCTGCCGCGCTGGTCGTTCGGTCGTGTTACTTTGCTTGGCGATGCAGCGCATCCGATGTACCCGGTCGGATCGAACGGCGCGAGCCAGGCGGTGCTCGACGCACGCGCGTTGGCGCGGCACCTGCGCGATGCCGATGTGGTGGCGGCACTGTCGGCATATGACGCGGAACGCCGGCCGATGACGGCAGAGATTGTGCTGAACAATCGCAAGGGTGGGCCGGAGCGGGTGATCGACGTGCTGGAGCAGCGCGCGCCCGACGGCTTCGCCGATGTCGACGCGGTGGCGTCGTACGCGGAACGCGAGGCGATCGTGCGCGGCTATGCGTCGATGGCGGGCTTTGCCCGCGAGCAGGTGAACGCGCCGCGCTGATCATCCCGGCGGCGGCAGGAAATTCACCTCGTGCAGGCCTGCGAGACGCACAACCTCGGCTGAATCAGGCACGTTGTCGATAGCCTGGAACAGGTCCCATAGGCGGCGGGTCGGTGAGACCCAGAACAGACAGGTGATGTTGGCCTGCGAGTGGTTGAACAGCCCATGCGGGATGCCGCGCGGCAGACGGATCAGGTCGCCGCCGGAGGCATTGGCCGCCTGTCCATCGAGCACGAGGTCGAAGCGACCATCAAACACATAGATGAATTCGTCCTGAGTCGGATGGATGTGCGGCGGCACGAAGGTGCCGGGAGGCAGCAGCGCGTGCCACGTCAAACTGCTCTCCGTCACCTGAAGCGGCGTATAGGTCTGGCCCAGTATGTGCCAGACGATGCCATCCACGCTGGCTCCTTGCTGGGTGACGCCGGCGGTCATTGGAGAGGGGAAGGACATGTTTGCGCTCCTCGACATCTTGCTTCTTGGCTGGATTGGGAATGAGAATCGCTAGCGCAAATTCTGGGAGACACCAAACCATGACCACCCGACTCGGCCGCCGGGCGCTGGCCGGCGCTGCTGCGCTGTTGCCTGCGGCCAGTTTGATCGGCGGCGCACG
>JBKPOG010000267.1:0-13554 GCA_046732975.1 Pseudomonadota bacterium | reverse complement strand
GCGCTCAGCCGAAAGCCGCGTTTTTCCGCTCAGCCAGCCCGGTCAGAAGCAGGCTGCTGCCTTTGGCGCCCGTAGGTGTCGCCTGCTCCGTTGATGCTGCTCGCTGAAAGGACGGAACTTTGAAATCGTATGCGGAGAAGTCTTTGCCGATGTTGCAAAAGCACCTGCAGATCGCACAGTCTCTCGCTGGACGTTTGCAATAGCAACAAAGACGCAGGGTGTTAACGGAAGTGTCAAAGATCAATTGCTCCACTATTTTTTGTCCTGGCAAGCCGAAGATCACTACTATTTGCGGTGGCGTTTGGAGCGAAGCTCGAATTAGCTGCGCAGGCAGAAACCAGGGCGGTAGCGGTGCGGATCGTCGTGCCGCGAGGGCCACAGGTGGCCGGCGGAGGGCGTATGCGCGCGCGGATGCACAGGCTCGTCATTGCCAGTTTGCTCACGTTCGCGCTCGTCGCGTTGTACACTACGTCGGCCGCCGCGGCGCAGTGTCCGGCAAGCTACGAGACATTATTGAAGGCCTTGCAGTCGAGCGTCAAACCAAGCGGTGGCCCTAGCAACGGCGGGCTAGACAAC
Organism: Pseudomonadota bacterium; assembly: GCA_046732975.1. GTDB lineage: Bacteria > Pseudomonadota > Alphaproteobacteria > Acetobacterales > Acetobacteraceae > JAMXLO01. The sequence continues at coordinate 12,978 of JBKPOG010000267.1, read as the reverse complement.
AATGAATGGGCAGCCATAGTCGCGCGCGATGGCACCATCTGCGCGATAACCTACAGCGGGCATCAGGTTGGTGATCAATGGCCGGCAAGCCGGGCCATCGCTGCCGAGAAGGCGTTCACTGCCAATGGCATGAGCCTGAACGACGTGGCGTTGTCCACCGCCAACCTGTATGCGCAATCCCAGCCGGGTGGTTACCTGTTCGGCGCTGCTATCAGTAACCCGGCCGTTCCCACGCTGCTCTATTCGGGTGATCCCACAGCTCTCGGGACTAAGGCGACCCGTTGGTCGGGAAGGTGCTCGGCGGTGTCATCGTGTTTGGCGGTGGGCTGCCGCTGTATGACGATTCTGGGGTTATTGGCGGACTTGGCGCGAGCGGCGATACGCCGTGCGCAGACCACAACATAGCCTGGCGCATCAGACATACGCTTGGGCTGGACAAGGTACGTGCCGGACCTGAGAAGCAGAAGAATGACGCAATCATCTACGACATCGGTCCGAACGGCAAAAGTTCGTCTGGGTTCGGCCACCCGATCTGCGGGGGAACAGAGCCGGACATTGCGCAGCAGATAAGCGCCGGCAGCGGCCATGGCCGCTAGCCTCGAGAACTGACGTGGGAAAATGGGTCATGTTGCTGGTCGGTATGCCTCGGCTCCGGACATTGCTGACCGTCCTCGCTTACGGCCTGAGCATGCTTGGTCCAGTGCGTGCGGCGGACGACCTGAACGCGATGTCGCACGATGAGAAGCAATGGGTTATGGCGCCGAAAGACTACGCCAACACTCGCTACAGCGGTCTGGACCATATAAAGATCAACAATGTCGGCCGGCTGCAATTGGCGTGGTCATTTTCCACGGGGGCGGATCGTGGACAGGAAGCAGCGCCACTGGTGGTCAACAATACGATGTATGTGGTCGGCCCGTCTGCTGGGGTGTATCCGAACCGTGTTTTTGCCCTCGATGCGACGACAGGGGACCTAAAATGGTCTTATGCGCCGAAGCCCAACTTTTCGGCGCAGGGAGTTGCCTGCTGCGACGTAGTTACACGCGGTCTCGGCTACGACAACAACAAGGTGTTCCTCGCCACATTGGACGATTTTTTGGTAGCGATCGATGCTAACGATGGCCACGAACTGTGGCACACCACGCTCGGGGACATCAATCTCGGCGAGACCGTCACGATGGCGCCGCTTGTGATCAAGGGCAAAGTGCTCGTGGGCAACAGTGGCGGTGAACTGGGCGTCCGCGGCTGGGTAACGGCAGTCGATGAAGACTCCGGCAAGATCGCGTGGCGGGCGTATGCGACAGGTCCGGACGAGGACGTGCGGATCGGCGGTGATTTCAAGCCGTTCTACAAGGACCAGCAAGGCAAGGATCTTGGTGTCACCAGTTGGCCGCCGGACAAATGGCGGATCGGTGGCGGCACCATGTGGGGGTGGATTCAGTACGACCCGGAGGCCAACCCTATTACGGCACCGGCAATCCCTCACCGTGGAACGAGAATCAGCGTCCTGGCGACAACTTGTGGACGACAACCGAATTCGCACGCAATCCGGACAACGGGATGGCCAGGTGGGCCTATCAGTACACCCCGCACGATGATTTCGATTACGACGAGATCAACGAGAGCATTCTGCTGACGTTGCCGATCAATAGCCAGGATCGAAAGGTGCTGGTACATATTGGGCGCAACGGCTATATCTATGTCATCGATCGCCTCACAGGTGAGGTACTCTCGGCCGATCCGTACGATACGATCAACGCCACCAAGGGGATCGACCTGAAGAGTGGGCGACCGATCAAGAATGACGAAAAGACGCCGTCACTCGGTCGAACCGTTACCAATGTCTGCCCGAACGCAGATGGTGCGAAGGACTGGCAGCCCTCGGCATGGTCGCCGCGCACCAACCTCCTTTACGTGCCCCACCAGCATCTGTGCATGAATTGGAAGACGGCCCAAGTGGGCTATATCGCCGGAACACCGTATGTCGGGGCGACAGTCGACATGTTTGCCGGCCCTGGCGGCTACCGTGGAGAGTTCATGGCCTGGGATCCGGTGCAACGCAAGAAGGTCTGGGCCGTCCACGAGAACTTCCCGGTGTGGAGCGGTACCTTGGTCACCGCGGGTGACGTTGCGTTCTATGGCACAATGGACCGCTACTTCAAGGCAGTGAATGCCAGGACTGGCGAGTTGCTTTGGCAAATCCGCACGCCGTCGGGGATAATCGGTCAGCCGATCACCTATTCCGGCAGTGATGGGCGGCAATATGTCGCGATACTTTCGGGTGTGGGTGGATGGCCCGGCGCCCTTGCCGTCGCCGAGCTGGATGCACGGGTGCGCAACGGTGCACTGGGCTTTACCGGCGCCATGCAGGACCTGCCGGCCTATACTGCCGGCGGGAGCACGCTGCTGGTGTTTGCATTGCCGCCCACCGAGCAGTCTTCGGCTCCCGCAGCGGCACACCCCGGCGGATCACCATAGTGGCGCCAATCATGTCGCTGCTCCGCGTGGCCTGTGCAGGGTTTGCCCTCCTGATGGTCCCGCATCTGGCAGCAGAAGATGAGGCCGAGGCGCACCAGCCTGCCTTGCCGTGTCTGTGCGGATCCGAACGAAATGCCATTCTCTAACCAACGGCAGGAAGGCTTCGAGAACAAGCTTGCGCAACTGCTCGCTGCCCAAATGCATGCCTCGGTGACTTATACCTGGTGGGCGCAGCGACGGGGCTATTTGCGCAACACGTTGAAGGCGGATCTGTGCGATGCGATCATGGGTGTGCCGACCGAGCTCGACATGGTTGAGACGACACACCCGTACTACCGCTCCAGCTATGTCTTCGTAAGCCGCACTGACCGAGGCCTCGATCTTGCCGCAATGACGGACCCGCGGCTGAAGCGATTGCGCATCGGCGTGCAACTCATAGGGAACGGCGGTTTCAACACTCCTCCGGCACATGCTCTCGGCGACGAGTCCAACATTGATAATGTGGTCGGGTTTCCAGTGTACGGCGATTACCGCCAACCGGATCCCAGCGCGTTGATCGTGCAGGCAGTCGAACAGGGTCGAATCGATATTGCTGCCGTTTGGGGACTATTAGGCGGCTATCTCGCCAAAGAGTCTCCCGTGCCGTTGCGTGTTGAGCGGATCACTGACACGGATCGGTTCGAGCCGCTGCAGTTCCAATTCGACATCTCGATCGGTGTGCGCAAGGGCGATCATGCACTCAAAGCCCGGTTCGACGACATCATCGCGCGCGAGCAGCCGGAAATCGATCGGCTACTCGAGAGTTATGGCGTGCCGCTCGTGCGCGTATCGGGCCATATGAGCGCACCTGTGCAGGCCGATTAGGTGGAGGTGGCCATGTTGCTGGGGCTACGTCCCATTGCGTCGCTATTGCTCGCGGGCGCGCTTACGGCGCTGAGTACAGGAGGGATGCTAGCGCAGACTCCCTCCGGCACCACGCAGACTGGGCCAGCGAAATCGCCGGACGCAGGTCCCTCTTCAGATCAATTTGTCAACCCGACGCACAGCATGAGCAAAGGTGCTTGGGAAGAGAACTCACTGGAGCAGTTCACCCAGGCGAATGCCGGGACAATGATCAAGGTTCCGGTGTCGCGCCTGTTTCCGGGTGGGGTAAACATCAGCTCAAGTATGCCAAATCCGGTGGCGGACGATCCCGATGCTGCGAACCGGGGCCTGCGCTACTTCACCGACCTGAATTGCGTCGGCTGTCATGCCCCCAATGGTGGCGGAGGGATGGGACCGTCGCTCAGCGATAGGATCTTTATTTACGGCGACAAACCCGAGCAGATCTACCTATCCATCGTGCAAGGCAGGCCGCGTGGGATGCCGAGCTGGGGCGGCCGGCTGCCAGCTAGCGTGGTGTGGGACCTCGTCGCTTACATCGGGCAGATCAGCCAGGCGCCCAACACCGAATGGGGTCAGACGATCTCGCCCACTTCGCCGAAAATAGAGCAGGTGCCAGCCGAGTTCCAGCTGAGTACCCGACCATGGCAACACACTCAGCCGTTCGGCTATGGCCAGAATCCACAAGGACGGAGCCAGTAGACCGGCAATGATCAGAGCCGCTGCAGGATTCGCATTGTTTCTGATGGTGCCTCGTGCGGCCTTTGCCAAGGCACCGCTGAGCTACATGAGCGGGGCCGGCGCCAGAAACTACCCCGTCGTGGCGCTCCTGTGGGGCCTGATAATCATCTCGCTGGTCGTGGTGGTGGTGGTCACGGTGCTGCTTTTGATCGGATTGTTCCGTACGCGCCCAGAGCCTGCGTCGGGCGATCCGAAGCTGGTGCCGCCGCGGCGATCAGAGGGCGGCCTGCAATGGATCTATGTTGGTTCTGCGATCAGTGCATTCGTGCTGTTTGGCTCGGCGCTTTGGACTTTCGCCGTGCTTGGTGCGGTCGTTCTGCCCTCTACGAGGGCGCCTTTCCGCATCGAGGTAATTGGACACCAATGGTGGTGGGAGGTGCATTACCTGGCCGGCCAAGCCTCGCGGAATTTCACCACAGCGAATGAAATCCACATCCCGATCGGTCAGCCTGTACCCGTGGTAGTTTCCAGTGTCGATGTCATCCACTCCTTCTGGGTGCCTGCGCTGAGCGGCAAGACGGATACCATACCAGGGCAGCACAACGAGACCTGGCTCGAAGCTGATCATCCCGGGGTCTATCGCGGACAGTGCACCGAGTACTGCGGCCAGCAGCACGCGCATATGGGGCTCAGCGTGATTGCGCAGCGGCCAGCAGAGTTTCAGGCGTGGTGGGATGAGCAACTGAGCAATCCGCCGTTGCCCTCTTCGCAACAGGTCGTCGCTGGCGAGGATAAGTTCGTGGCACATTGCGGCATATGCCACGCCGTGCGCGGAACGCGGGCGGATGGCCGGCTGGGTCCTGACCTGTCGCATCTGCTGACCCGCGGGGGCATAGCGTCGGACACGTTGCCGAATACGCCAGGCCATCTGTCGGGCTGGATTTCCGATCCGCAGGCGATCAAGCCGGGCAATCTGATGCCAACACTCACGTTATCCGCACGCGACCTGAGCGACATTCGCTCCTACCTGGAAACCCTGCAGTAAGGAGGTGAGCTGTGTCGTTCGCCGAGTTCCAGCGCGCTTCGGAGGTTGCCACTCCCACACCGGCTTTGGAAGACAAGCTGCACTCGATGTGGGAGTCAGAACCCGGACTGCGTGGCTGGCTCTCGACGGTCGATCACAAAGAGATCGGCATCATGTATCTCGTCACTTCCTTTGCCTTTTTGGTCGCGGGGGGGCTCGAGGCGCTCATGATGCGCCTGCAGCTTGCCGGCCCGGACCGGCAACTGCTAACCCCCGAGCAGTACGACCAGCTGTTTTCGATGCACGGCAACACGATGATATTCTGGTACGCGTTGCCGGTGCTGTCCGGGTTCAGCAACTATTTGTGGCCACTGCTGCTGGGCGCGCGCGACATGGCGTTTCCGCGGCTGAATGCCTTCTCCTACTGGACATTCTTGTTCTCCGGCTTGTTCCTCTACAGCAGCTTCTTAGTCGGCGCCTCGCCAAATGATGGTTGGTTCAATTATCCCCCGTACGCCTCGCGTGAGTACAACGGGGGCATCAACATCGACTATTATGTGCTGGGCCAATTGTTCTTCGGAATTTCGACTACGGCCGGGGCGGTAAACTTCGTCGTGACAACGCTGCGGACGCGTTGTCCGGGAATGTCCATCAACCGGTTCCCCATCGTCATCTGGGGTACATTGACGGCCAATGCGGCCAACCTGTTCTCCGTGCCCGTGCTCAGCGTCGCCTGCTTCTTGCTCTGGATGGACCGCCAATTCGGGACGCATTTCTTCGATGCGGAGCAAGGGGGACAGCCCCTGCTCTGGCAGCACCTGTTCTGGATGTTCGGTCACCCCTGGGTCTATACGATCGTGTTACCCGCCATGGGGATCGTATCCGATGGGATCCCGGTGTTTTGCCGACGCCCGCTGGTCGGTTACACCGCCGTGGCGCTCGCGACAGTAGTGACCATGTTCATCGGCTTCGGCGTCTGGGTGCACCACATGTTCGCCACCGGACTGCCGGTCTTGAGCCTATCGTTCTTCAGCGCAGCGTCCATCATGATTTCGCTCCCAAGCGGGGTTCAGGTGTTCGCCTGGCTCGCCACGATCTGGACTGGCCGACCGGTATTCAAGACGGCTTTTCTGTTCTTCGCCGGATTTATTGTGATGTTTGTCATTGGCGGCGTTTCAGGGTTCGCCACCGGGTCGGTGCCGGCGGACTGGCAGCTCACAGACACCTATTGGATCGTGGCGCACATCCACTACGTGCTCATCGGCATCAACCTGTTTCCGGTGGTCGGCGCCGTGTACATGTGGTTCCCGAAAATGACCGGACGGATGCTCGATGAACGGCTGGGACGCTGGAACTTCTGGCTGATGTTCATCGGCTTCAATCTGGGTTTCTTCCCGATGCACATTACCGGGCTGTTGGGGATGCCCCGGCGCATCTATACCTATCCAGATGGGATGGGGTGGAACTGGCTGAACCTGATCACCACGGTCGGCTCTTTCATCCTGGTGTTTGGCATTCTGCTGTTATTAATCAACGTGTTCATCAGCCGCAGACGCGGTGCGATCGCTGGCCCCAACCCTTGGGACGCACCCACTCTGGAGTGGTCCACGCCTTCGCCTCCTCCACCCTATAATTTTGCGGTGATTCCTTCGATCGCCAGCCGCCATCCGCTCTGGGACGAGCGCCTGAAGGAAGCAGACGGACAGACACTCCTTGAACGCGGTGCTGTGCTGGATCATGGACATGAGACATTCGGCGTTACGCCGCTCGACGCAGAGCCGGATGTGATTCTAAAGATGCCGGAGGACACCTATGTCCCGGTCGCGCTTCCGTTCTGTATCGCTGTCTTCTTTACCGGATTGCTGGTGCACATCTGGGATCTTGCCGCCGCCGGTGTTGTTCTCGGGCTGATCGTGATGCTCTGGTGGATGTGGCCGAGTGGCGAAGCGGGCCAAACAGAAGATCCGGCGCATGTCTGAGGCGATCCCTACGCCAGCATTGCCATCCGGCAGTATCGGGGTCCGTGCCTCCGGCTGGTGGGGCATGATCTTCCTGATCATGTCCGAGGCATCGATCTTTGCTTATCTGTTCTTCGCGTATTTCTATTATGCTGTGCATTTCGATTACCGGCCATGGCCGCCTTACGGTCCGCCAAGCCTGGTTTTCCCTATCCCCGAGACAGTGCTGATCTTTTGCGGCGCCGCTGCAATGTGGTGGGTGAACCGCCGCGCGGCTCTGGATCTGCACCTGCCGGCACTCCTCGGGTTGGCTATCACCCTTACCGTCGGCATCCTCTTTGTGCTGCTTGGCTTGTGGGATTGGCAGGACAAGCCGTTCACGCTGTCCTCCGATGCTTACTCGTCGATCTACTTCATTCTGACCGGGGTGCACCTGACCCATGCGGTAATCGGAGTGCTGATGGCCGCCGCCGTGCTTACGTGGTCGGCTGCCGGCTATCTCGGGCCAGTGCGGCACGTACCCGTAACGGTGACTGCTATCTATTGGTATTTCCTCGCGGCGACCTGGGCAGCGCTGTTCATCACACTCTATATCACGCCGTACCTCGGGTAATGCGATGGTCCGCGAAATTCTTCCCTACAGCCTCTCGCATCATCCAGCACCGCATCGCGAGCGCATCAGTTTCTGGGCGATCCTGTATGGTGTGTTCATCGGGGGCATCGTCTGGGCGGGCCACCTTATGCTGAACTTCGCGATCACTGTGCATGCCTGCTATCCCGGCGACATTCCGCTTGCACGCGCTGATTCCGGTGCGCAGTGGGCTTGGCCGCTGGTGTTGGGTCTGGACATAGTTGGGCTTGTCCTAATCGCTAGCGGCTTCTGGTTTTCCTATCGCTGCTGGACAACGACGGGACAGGAATCAGAAGGGCATCACCATCACCTGATGGAGGTGGGTGAAGGTCGCACGCGTTTCCTTGGCATCGTTGGCATGGCCTTCTCATTGATGTTCTTCCTCGTGACGCTCACCGACACGATCGGCCTCGCCATGGTGCCGGTATGCGCGATGTGATGCTGGATTGGAGCTTCGAGCCCTGGGAGGTCGCGTGCGTTGCCACTGGTGTGCTGGCGTACATGGCGGGACTGCTGCGGATGTACCGACGCGGTGGTCCGGCGGGTGCGGTGACACGTGCGCGGATAGCCGCGTTCTGGGGCGGTATCCTGACGATCGTGCTGGCGCTGATGTCCCCGATCGATGCAATTGGCCAGCAGCTCTTTTCCATTCATATGGTCCAGCACCTGCTGCTGATGATGGTGGCGGCACCGCTGTTTGCCTGGGGTCAGCCGGCATTGGTGTTCCTTTGGGCTTTGCCGCTGAAGGGACGCAAGGGGATAGGACGCGCCTGGTCGGGGCTGGGCCTGCGCAGCGGCGTGCGCGGGCTGATGCATCCCCTGGTGGTATGGCTGCTGTTCAGCGGGTTGTTCGTGTTCTGGCACTGCCCGCGCCCTTACACCTGGGCTTTGCATAATGATGCCGTGCATGCGGTCGAGCACCTTTGCTTCTTCGTTACGGCGCTGATGTTCTGGACCCTTGTATTCGAACGGGATGGCCACCGTCGTTTCGGCTATGGGGGGAGCCTGGTATTCGTTGCAACTACCGCGGTGCTCAGCAGCCTGCCTGGTGCGCTGATGGTCCTGGCACCCGGACCGCTTTATCCGGCGCATTCAGAAGGTGTGGCAGAATGGCATATGACGCTGCTCCAGGATCAGCAGCTTGCCGGTATCATCATGTGGGTACCGGCCGCATCTGTGTATCTGGCCGCCTTCTGCTATCTGTTCATTAGATGGCTAAATGAACCGCGAAACCATCGGGGTCACGCGACGCTCCTCCCCGCGCTGCTGCTGTTGGTCCTCCCGCTGCTATCAGGTTGCAATGACCATGGCAGCAAAGCCGTGTCGCGCAGCGTGGGCAACGCCAGCCATGGCGTGGCGCTGATTCGTGAGCTCGGTTGCGGATCGTGCCACCTGGTTCCTGGAATTGACGGTGCGATGGGGGTGGTCGGGCCGCCGCTCATCCAGGTCGGGCGGCGCATCTACATCGCTGGCATGTTGCGGAATACGCCGCCCAACATGGTGCGCTGGCTGCGTGATCCACAAGGAGTCGTGCCCGGTAACGCAATGCCGGATATGCACATCAACGAACCCGATGCCAGAGATGTGGCCGCGTATCTTTATACACTGCGGTAATTGCTCCGTGACACCGCATTTGGTCAGTGTGTCGTCGCAAACGGCATGCATCTTGGAATTCAGTCCGCCTTTGGCGCGAGCGATGCAACGCGGAGCACCGCCTTGAGATGTGTCGTGCATATCGCAACACGCCCGGGCACCGTAAGCGCCACGAAGATGCATTCGAGCAGAGTGCATGCGGCAATCGCAGATCGCTCGGGTGAGCAGGAGGCCCTTAAATAGCAAACGGAGGGAAGCGGCGCGATTGTCGCCGACAGCCCGGCACCCCCTAACCGCGTAAGTACCGCATCCGGAGCAAGGTCGCTTTCGGCATCATTCCCCTATGTGGCGAGCCCGATGATACACGCCGGCAGCGGAATAGTCGGCTGGATTATACCGGACCGTGATGGTCCAGCTGGGATCGAAGCTTCTACGGTTGGAATTTGCGCAGCTCGGTGTTGCATCAGAAGGAATTTGCTTCATCGCGAAACACGTCTGAATTTTCGCGGAAGCTGTATGCAACCACACGGCTCGGTGATAGTTTGGCTTAGCGACACCGTTCAAGAAATCCGCGACCGGTGTCGCCGACGAACCCCATTGTTGAAGGTGGTTGCTGCGGAGCCAGAACGCACGAGCACCCGGAGTTCAATCGAAATCTGTCTGGCACCTCCAGAAATGGCTGAGCAGCACGCCTGTTGGGCGGCGTGGTCATTTCGCGTCCAAGTCAGGTGTCATCAGCAACGATTGGAGCAGATAATGGCAGAGAATACGGACAGCAATGCGAAGGCCGCACAGGAGCGAGGTCGTACAGCAATCGCGAGTGCTGCGCAACGGACTACCGGCCTCATCGAGGAAGGCGCGGGGCGCGGAGCGGACGCGGGGCATTCGGCCGCCGATATTACGGAGCGGACGGCAGCAGCGGGGGCCGAGACAATACGGCACCTGGGAGATACTGCAGGTGAAACAGCACGGCGCGGCTCACAGCAGGTCGCGGGCATGCAGCAGAAACTCTCTCGCGATATGGCGAACGACTTCGATCAGGGCGTAAGCAGAATGGCCCAGGTTTTGCAGCAAACGGCGCAAGACTGGCGCACGCTCATGCAATTGCCTGGTGTGGGTGGCGGAAGGCTGCAGGATGTCGCACTCAGTGTGAGCAACGCAGTCGAGCGGGTCATGGAGGTCAACCTCCGGGCAACCGAGCAATTGTTCAGAATGTCCGGGCCTGTTGCCCTGCTGGAGCTACAGCATCGGTTCGCGCAGCAATATCTTCATGCGTTGTTGGAGGGAAGCACGGCATTCGTTCGGTCCGTTCGTGAAACGGCGGAACAGACTCTGCAGCCACTTGAGCGACACATCTCGGAGCGAGAGCACCAGCGGCAGACCGGTGAAGAGCGGTCGGAGCGCGTCGCCGACGTTATGAGCCGGGAGGTGAAGCTGGTCGGCCCGGATGACAATGTGCGGCAGGTCGCGCAGGTGATGCGCGAAGCAGACACCGGCATCCTGCCAGTCGCCGAGGGCGATCGGCTGATTGGCATGCTGACCGATCGTGATGTCACCGTGCGTCTGGTGGCTGAAGGTCGCGACCCTGGGCAAACCAAGGTACGTGACGTGATGACGGCTGATGTCCGCTACGTCTTCGAGGATGAGGACCTGGAGCATGTGGCGGAAAATATGGCCGAGCAGCGAGTGCGTCGGCTGCCAGTCATGAACCGGCAAAAGCGGTTGGTGGGTGTGGTCTCTCTTGGTGACATGGCAAAAGGACGGCAGTCACCTCTGGCCGGCCGTGCACTCAGCGGCATCGCCCGGCCAGGGGGCCAACATACCGAAGCCTTGAGCAGCAGCGGGAGATCGCAGGTCGACCAACGAAACCTGCCGAAGGACGTTCCAGCTAGCGACCGCGATCGCCAGCGCGAGATAGCTGCGCGCGTGGGCGGCACCGGCACCCAGAGGTGATAAAAGAGACAGTTCTTCATGCTTCGGCCGCCCGTAAGGGCGGCCTCCCTCTTTGGTGGGAGTCGTCTCGCGGTTGCCCTGATTAGGGTGTGACGCGACAATCAAGCGCGGTGGGCAGACCCTCCTGTCGATTGACAGATAACAGGTTTAACTTGCGCTGGAGTTGAGACTGCACGCCAGCATAGCGGTGCGAAACGGACCTGGCCGGCGTGGCAATGCCAAAGAACGCTGCAATTGGCCATACCCTGCAAATCGAGGCTGAAGCGGCACTCGCGTCTCGAAGTGCCGGGGCGCATCGATTGAGGCTACCAGGTTCCGTGAAGCCGCGTGCCGTTCAGAAGCTCAGGAGTGTTCACGCTGAATGGCGGCGAGCGCACGCTGCAGTCCAGCGCGTGCAGGCTCTCCGCCGGTGTCGATAACGGTGCGATCTCCATTGTGCCATGTGATGGCAACACCTTGCGGGCCGACCAACACCTTTGAGACATGAGCCTTTTGGCAGAGCAGTCGCAGGCGCACCACTTCAATCAGTGTCACGGCCGGCTCGGGTACGTCGCAAATCGATCCGCCAGTTCCTCCGCCATTTCTTCGAGACCCTGAGCTGTCTCGATTCGAGAAAGGCGGCGGTAAATTTCCAGCCGTATATCCGGCTCCGGCACGAAGGCGGGGGGGAGATTGGCCTCAGCATTCACGACGAGGTCCGGAGTCCGATCCTCCTCGACGTGTTCGCCGCCAGCTCGCGCCAGTGCTTGGCTCAGCACGTGCCGATAAAGCTCCGTGCCGATCAGCCGATACGTCCTGCCTGGTCTTCACCAAGCAGATCGCCGGCACCGCGCTGCTCCAGGTCCGCGATGCTGATGTCAAATCCCGCCCCGAGATGCTGGAGTGCGCCAGCGGCGTCCAATCGCTTCTGGGCCCTCGCGGATGGCGGATGCTCGGTATCTGTCAGCATATACGCGCTGGCCCTCACGCGGCCGCGCCCGATCCGTCCTCTAAGTTGATGCAGTTGTGCCAAACCGAAGCGATCGGCCCGCCAGATCAGCATCGTGTTGGCGTTCGGGATGTCGAGCCCGGTTTCTACGATGTTCGTAGTCAGCAGCACGTCACCTTCGCCCTCGGCGAAGGCGAGCACGACCCGATCGAGTTCCTCGCCGCGCATGCGGCCATGCGCCATCACTATGGACAACTCGGGGACGACGTCGCTCAGTCGCGCCAGCATCGGCCCCAGATCCTCGATCATGGGGCATATCACAAAACTTTGCCCCCCACGGCGGGACTCTCGCATCAAGGCTGCGCGGACAACCACCGGATCGGACGGAACTGCCACGCTTCGTATCGGCAGGCGGCTGGCCGGTGGCTGGGCCAGCAGGCTGACTCCCACAGTCCCAACCAGAGCCCCCTGTAGCGTGCGTGGCAGAGGGGTGGCTGTTATGACTAGCGAATGAGCGTCGCCGCCTTTGCTACGCAGCGCCCGCTTGTGGGCCTCGCCGAACCGCTGCTCCTCGTCAATCACCACCATGGCGAGTTTATGGAAGCGCGCGCTGGCTATCGCATGGGTGCCGATCACCACATTGACGGTCCCGTCCGCCAGACCCTGAACCCAGCTTCCCAGATGGAAATCGTGCAAGCCGTTGAATTGCTTTCTTGATTGATCGTGAGGAAGCGGTGCTACTGGCTACAAGCTGAGCCCGAGCAGCTGGAATGCTTTGTGCTGGATGGGAGTTGGCCTGGTTAGCATGGTGAGCGGATAGTTTGGGGTTATCGCCGTGAGAATGGTGTTT
>JBKPOG010000266.1:0-12577 GCA_046732975.1 Pseudomonadota bacterium | reverse complement strand
GTCTTCGCCCGGTCGGCCACCCGCCGCCCTCGCCGAACAATACGACCGGCAGGCGGTAGCGGTGCGCCAGCTCGAACATCCGGTCCTTCTCGTAATGATGTCGATGTCCCTGCGTGCCGATGAGAACTGTGCAATCATAATGGTGGCGGGCATATCGTTCCTGGCAATCCTATTCCGCCGTCACACCCGTGGCATGCCCAGGCCACGCTCCGCCACGATGTTGCGCTGGATCTCGTTCGTTCCACCAGCGATCGTGCCGGAGAACGCACTCAGGAAGTCGAACATCGGGCTGCCGAACGGTTCCTCGGCCAACAGCGCGAACGCTTGCCCATCCACGCCGGCGATCCGGACCATGAAAGAGCAGATCCGCTGGCGCAACACCGTCGAGGACAGCTTGACGATCGACGGCAATACGCTGGCCGATGCCCCCTGTGTCGCGCTCTCCTCCAGCACGCGCCGCAACAAGCGCCGTGCCGCCTGCATTTCCGCAAGGAAACTGATGAACTCACGATGTAGTTGCACATCCCGCAACCACGCGGCACCTTCCTTCAGGGATTTGCGGTAAAACGCCTCGATCTCGTAGCGTTGCCGCTCGCCGCCTTCGAATGAGATCACGCCGCGCTCCGAGGCGAGTGTCGCCTGCGCCACGCGCCAGCCATTGTTCTCGGCGCCGATCATGTTTTCGACCGGGATGCGGACATCCGTCAGGAACAGCTCGCCGAACTCCGCGCGGCCGTTGGCCTGCCGGATCGGCCGCACTTCGACCCCCGAAGACCGCATGTTCATGATGAAGTAGGTGATGCCCCGGTGCTTCTGCGCGTTCGGATCGGTCCGTGTCAGCAGCAGGCAGTGATCCGCGTACATCGAGTTCGACGACCAGATCTTCTGACCGTTGATCACATATTGATCGCCGTCCCGTACCGCGCGGCAACGCAAAGACGCCAGGTCCGATCCTGAGTTCGGCTCGGAAAAGCCCTGGCACCAGACTTCGCCGTTTGCCACGCCTGCCAGATAGCGGCGCTTTTGCGCCTCGGTGCCGTGGGGCAACAACGTGCCAGGCATATGGATCAGCGAGATGGTGAACAGCCGGTTTTGCGGCGCGTCCGCGCGCGCCATCTCATCGGCGATGGCGATCAGGTGGCGTCGTGACAGGCCAGCGCCGCCATACTCTTTCGGCCAGTGCGGAATGGCGAGACCGACCTTGCTCCGCTCCGCCATCCACCAGCGCTGGAATGCGATGTACTCCTCGTTCGAGGCCCGAGCCATGCGGGCCTTCCAGTCGGGCGGCACGACCTTTGCCAGCCAGGCGCGGATTGCCTGGCGGAAGGCAGACAGGTCATGTTGCGCGTCAAGGATGCTCATAGTTCCAGCTCCAGCGCGGAACGCCCGGACGCCGTAATGGCAGCCAGTGCAGCGGCCGCCTGATCGCGCAACTTGGTGTTCGCCATGATCAGCACTTCGTTCAGCCGCGCCCGCTTGAGAAAAATGTGTGGATCGAACTCCCAGGTGAAGCCGACGCCACCGTGCAATTGCACACAGTCCGTGGTGACGAACACACAGGCTTCCGTGACTTCCGACTTCGCGAGCGTGGCCCAAATTTCGGCATCAGGCTCGTTGGCTACTGTCCGCTGCACTGCGTGCGTGACCATCTCGTCCGCTACGGCCAGCTTCGTCGCCAGGTCGGCGGCGCGGTGTTTCAGTGCCTGGAATCCCGCGATCGGTTGGCCGAATTGCTCGCGCGTTTTCATGTAGGCGATGGTGCGTTCGGTGATGGCACGTGCACCGCCGGCGCTGTCGGCAGCGACGGCCAGCGCCATGGCCCGTGTCAGCGCCGCGCGAGTCGCCGCTGCATCCGACAGAATGCCCGCGGGAACAGTGTCCTGCAGGCGGACGTCGAGCACGTCCCGCGTCCGGTCCCACATCGGCGCTGCGGTCACCTCGGCGCTGGCCAAGTCAGCGATCACCCAGACATCGTCCGCGGGGGCGAGAAGGAGTGCTGCGTCGATGGCGCCCAGGCAGCGCAATGTGCCAGAAACGCCAGCGCCAGAGCGGCTCAGGCTGTGTACATTCAGTGTTGCCGGCACGGCGGCACTGATCTCGCCCGATGCCAGTCGCGGCAGCCACGTCTGGCGAATCACATCGCCCCCGGTTTCAACGATGGCCTGCGCCGCTGACAAAGTGGCGATGTAGGGCCCTGGCGCCGATTGCCGCCCCAGTTCGCCATGCAGGATGGCAAGCCCCTGGGCACCCATGCCGAGACCCCCGAATTGCTCTGGAATCCCCAATCCGAGCCAGCCAAGCTGCCCGGCTTGCGCCCAAAGCGTCTTATCGAGCGCGTTTTTGCCATCGATGAACGCGTGCAACGCCGTGCTGTCGCATTGCTCTGCCAAAACCCCGGCGACACTTTCCCGTAAAGCATCGAGAGTCGCCTGATCCAGCGTGCTCGCCGTCTCCATCGCCGATGTCACCATGCGGTTTCCTATGCTGTCGCAGGAGAAGCGATTACCAGCCGAAATCGTCCCCCTTTCGTTTGTTCCATCTCACTGCCGCACGCTCCATGTTGGGCGCAGGAGGACCCATTGCACCGCAATCGGCGCATTGAACCGCGAATGTGCCGGACTGCACAATCTGGGGCCGGTCGCCGCAGAACGGGCAGGGTTTCAGTATCGGGACGAGCGTCTCCTGCTGCATATTTCTTCTCCCTATGCCGCGCCAGCCGGTACTGTGTCTCATTCGGACATCCACGGCCAGGAGTGCGGATGGCGCCGAGGCGGCATCACCGATAACGTGAGCCAGGCTTTCCATCCGCGGGCAGACAAATTCCGATGACATCTAACGTTACGCCGAACACCATCAGCGGCCGCAGCGCCTTTATCGAACTGCTGCTGTCGGAGGGCGTCACCCATCTGTTTGGCAATCCAGGCACGACCGAGCTGCCGATCATGCACGCGCTCGTCGATTATCCGGACTTGCGCTACGTGCTGGGCCTGCAGGAGGCGATCGTCGTTGCCATGGCCGATGGTTATGCCAGAGCCTCTGGCGAACTGGTCGCGTGCAACGTGCACGTTGCGCCCGGACTGGGCAACGCAATGGGCTCGCTATTTACCGCGTTCAATTCCGGCACACCGCTGATCATCACCGCTGGACAACAGGAGCAGGGGCACGGACTGACCGAACCCTTGCTGTACGCCCCATTGGTACCGATCGCGGCGCCCGTGGTGAAGTGGGCGACCGAGGTGACACGGCTAGAAGACCTGCCGCGGATCGTGCACCGCGCTGCCAAAGTGGCGACGACGCCCCCGACGGGACCGGTGTTCATCTCGTTGCCGGGCGACATATTGAACGCGTTTGGCGCGATCGATCTTGGGCAGGCGACGCGTGTTGACACGCGGGTGCGACCGTCAGACCAAAGCCTGCGCGCGCTCGCCGAGCGACTGCTCAAAGCAGAGCGGCCGGTCATCATCGTCGGCCACGAGATCATCAGAAGTGATGCTTTCGCGGAAGTTGTTCGTTTCGCCGAGGTGCTGGGCGCGCCCGTCTACGATCAAACGGTGCTGCAAGGCGCGCATTTCCCAAGCGAGCACCCAGCCTATCTCGGCCCGCTGTCGCGCGATCAGAAAACCGTGCGCACAAGACTCCAGCCGTACGATACGCTGATCAGCCTCGGCTCCGATTTCCTGCGCATGTCGGTCTATAGCGAAGTCGAACCGCTGCCGCCGGGTGCCTCGATTGTCCAGATCGGATTGCGCGACTGGGAGATGGGCAAGACCTACCCGGCCGACATCGCGCTGCGCGCCGATGTCGGTGAGACGCTCCGCGTGCTGACACCGCTGATCGCCGAGCTTGGCGGCTCAGCGCACCGGCAGCGCGCGACGGAAGGGCTCGCTCAAGTCGCCGAACGGAACTGGACTGCTAACCGCAAGAGGCGCGCCGAAGCCGCATTGGTGAAGGCAACGCAGCAACCGATCGATCCCGAATGGCTGATGCTGACGATTGCTGAGCTGCTGCCGAAGAACGCCATCGTCGTGGACGAAGCCCTGACTACCGCGGCAAGTCTTGCGGCCTTTCTGCCCATCCGCGATCGCTACGCGTACTTCGGCAACGTCAGCGGCGGTATCGGCTGGGGCATCGCTGCTGCAGTTGGCGTTCAGCTTGCGCAGCCCCGCCGCAAGGTGGTGGCCTTGCTGGGCGATGGAAGCGCGATGTACTCAATCCAGGCACTGTGGACCGCAGCTCACCAGAAGCTGCCGATCACGTTTGTCGTGTTCAACAACGGCGGTTACCGGATCATCAAGCAGAGGCTGAGGCTGTTCCACGGCACCGATCGCTTCATTGGGATGGATTTTGTCGATCCGCCGATCGAATTTGCCGCGCTGGCGCGCTCGCTCGGCGTGCAGGGTCATCGCGTCGAAACGCCAGATGCATTCAGGGCTGCGTATGCAGAAGCGCTTGTGGCGCGTGAACCCCAGCTCCTTGAAGTCATGGTCGACGGCAGCGTGTAACTGCGGCCTCCAACATCCGGCTGCCCAGGCTGCTTGCTCCAGGAGCCGTGCACCCATGAGTTCCACCTCCGTCTGTGACACAACGTGAACAGATAACTCGGTATCCCGAGCTCTGCAGCCACAATTGATAGCCGCACAGGTCACCGACCTTCGGTAGCTTGTCAGAGGCCTCACCGTAGTCGGCGCGAAATTCCCAGCATGCTAAATTCAGTGCATCGCCTTAGCCACCGTGCTGGGCAATCTGTTCCTTGGCGATCGTCACTACGTGGTCAGGCGTGAAGCCAAACTTAGTGAGCAGGCCCTTGAGTGGCGCGGATGCGCCGAACGTATGCATGCCCACGACCGCACCGCGCCGCCCTACGTAACGCGCCCAACCGAGCGTTGCCGCCTGCTCCACTGCGACGCGCGCAGCGATCGCCTGGGGCAGCACCTGCTCCTGGTACGCCTCGTCCTGCTGCTCGAAGAGTTCCCATGACGGCATGCTGACGACACGCGTCGGAATACCCTCTGCCGAGAGCTGTTCGGCCGCGGAGACGCAGAGAGAGACCTCGCTGCCGGTGCCGATCAGAATCACCTTTGGCGCACCGCCGAGATCGGACAGAACATAGGCGCCACGTGCCACGCCGGTGGCAGAGGCGAACCGGCCGCGGTCCAGCGTCGGCAACGGCTGCCGGCTCAGGATCAGGCAGGCAGGCTGATGCTTCAAAAGCAAGACGGTGCGCCAGCTCTCCGCCACTTCATTGGCGTCCCCCGGACGCAGCGTGATCAGCCCCGGTACGGCGCGCAGGCCGGCAAGCTGTTCGACGGGCTGGTGGGTCGGCCCGTCCTCGCCCACGCCAATTGAATCGTGCGTGAAGATAAACAGCACCGGCAACTGCATGATGGCGGACAGCCGGATCGGATTGCGCATGTAATCGGAGAAGATCAAGAAGCCTGAACCAAACGGCCGCAGCTTGGCGAGTGCCATGCCATTCAGGGCCGCGCCCATCGCATGCTCGCGAACACCAAAGTGCAGATTGCGGCCGCCGTGGTTGTCCGGCTGGAAATCGCCGGCTTCGGCGAAGGTCAGCCGGGTCTTGGTGGAAGGCGACAGATCGGCGGCGCCCCCCATCAGCCAAGGGAGGTGCTGGGCGATTGCATTCTCGACCTGCCCGGAAGAATCACGACTGGCGATGCCTTTCTGGTCCGCCGGGAAGTTCGGGATCGCCTGGTCCCAGCCTGCGGGCAATTCGCGCGCCTGCATCGCCTCGAACTGCGCCGCGAATTCGGGATAGCTGTCGCGATAGCGCGCGAATAGTGTGCGCCATTGCGCGTGCTTCGTGGCGCCGCGCTGGCCGATCCCGTCGGCGAAATGCTGATAGACGCCGTCCGGCACCAGGAACTGGGCATCCGCGGGCCAGCCATAGAACCGCTTGGTGTCTCTGACTTCTTCCTCGCCCAGCGGTTCGCCATGCGCCTCTGGGGAATCCTGCTTGTGCGGTGCGCCGTAGCCGATATGGCTCTCGATGATGATCAGTGTCGGCCGTCCGTGTTCTTGCGCGGCGAGATCGATGGCGCCCAGCACTTCCTTCTCGTCGTTGGCATCGCGCACATGCTGCACGTTCCAGCCATAGCCGAGGAAGCGCGTCGCCACATCCTCGGTGAAGGCGATCTCGGTATGACCCTCGATGCTGACGCGGTTGGAATCGTAAATCCAACAGAGTTTTTCCAGCTTCAGATGCCCGGCGAGAGATGCGGCTTCACCCGAGATTCCCTCCATCATGCAGCCGTCGCCGCACAACGCGTAGGTGCGCCAGTCTACCACTTCCAGTCCGGGGCGATTGAAGTAAGCGCCGAGCCAGCGCTCGGCGATCGCCAGTCCCACGCTCATGGAGACACCCTGGCCCAGCGGACCGGTTGTCGCCTCCACGCCCGAGGTGAGGTGGTACTCGGGATGGCCCGGGCAGGCGCTGTCGAGCTGGCGAAAAGTCTTGATGTCGTCGAGTGTCACCGAGGCATGGCCCAACTTCTGGTACTCCGCATCCACCGCTTGGGTCTTCGTGAGGTGCAGGAGTGCGTAAAGCAGCATCGAGGCGTGGCCAGCCGAGAGGATGAAACGGTCGCGGTTCGGCCAGATCGGGTCCGCCGGATCGAAGTTCAGTCGCTTCTGCCAGAGACCGTAAGCGACGGGCGCCATGCCCATGGGTGTGCCGGGATGGCCGGACTTCGCTTTCTGGATAGCGTCGATCGCGAGGGTGCGGATCGTGTTGGTGCAGAGCTGGTCCATCTCGCTGGCGGTCATACGCATTCTCCCTTCTGGCGACGGAAAGCCCTCGCACAGGCGACTCTAAGGTGTGCATATCAGGTGCGGCAAACTCGTGTGCCGCGATCTCAGGCTAGCAATATCTAGCAGGCATAGATTGTGCGCACCACACGGATGCAGCAGCAGGAGCGCTCAGCGTTGCCATTCGTGATCAGTCCGGCTGAAGAACATCGGCGAGCCGATCTTCGCTGGCCCGCTGGGACCGAGTGAATATTGGGCAGCAATGAAGACGCTGGATCGTCCTATCCACATATGACGCGCGGTGCGCGGATCGCTAGAAGAGATCGTAATCGGCCAGTCCACGGTGAGGATCAGGTCGATCACCCGTGCAGTCGGCGTGTCACCACAGGTCGGTTGGTTCTTGCCGCCGCACGCGTCAGATTATGCCTTGGGCTGACCTATCGTTGTGCTCGGTTGACACATGCCTGACGGACGCGAGGACAGATCTTGGCAGGTGAAAGCTTGCCTTCCCGGAATATGCCTCTCTCACTCTGCAGTTGGGATTTCTTCGGCCTCGGAATCGGCTGCCAGCGATGCGAAACAACTCCACCAAGCAGCACAGGCCCGAAGCATCCATGCAACTTGCTGTCCAGCCGCGCGATCATCCCAGGGCAACGGAGCTACCAGGACGGCGGTGATATCGGATAGTCAGGCTTGTGAGCCGACACGGTAGCGCACCGCAACGCCGTGGAATGATCGCTCAGGATTATGCGATCATCCATCCGGTCCCGCCCCGCCCCCGCAGGGCTTAGCCCGATCCTGATCCACTATTGATTGATCTCGGGCTCGACGAGCCTTGCCAAGTTTCGGAGCGACTCCTGCCAACCGAGATAACAGGCCTCTGGTGGAATGACATCCGGCAGGCCCGCCTGCACGATATCAAGCTCGGTGCCGACCGATACCTTCTTCAGCGCAACCGTTACCTCGATATTGCCAGGCAAATTCGGGTCCTCAAATTTGTCAGTGTAGCACAGGCGTTCGGCCGGAACGAGCTCGACATATTCGCCGCCAAACACGTGGCTCTTGCCCGTTGTGAAGTTCCGGAACGACATCTTGAACGTGCCGCCGACTTTCGGTTCCAGATGATGCACAGTGCAGGCAAAGCCGTTTGGTGGGAGCCATTTTGCGAGCGCGTCCGCCTCGAGGAACGCGCGATAGACTTTCTCTGGGCTGGTTGCCAGAACACGGTGCAAGCGTACGGTGTTGGGCATGCTGGCTAATCCTTATGGATGGACGAGTCGTCGGCGACGTGCGACGTGAGCGTTGTGACCGGCGTCGGCAGATTCACTTGCTAGGAAGCGCATGGTTCTATCCTCCCGTGCCGCGCCAGTATACTGATCGCTGACCTGTGCTTCCGACAAGGGGGTGCTTTCGGGCCCAGGGATTATGTTCATGCCGATTAGCTCAGGTGATTCTGTGTCGACGATAGATCTTGTGCTTCACCCACAATTGAAAATGCTCATAATTTCTTCTCGCGTGCGATGCAGGAAGGTCGTCTCCGCGATTACGCAGATGCCCATCCAGGCACAGCAACTCTGGCCATATGGACCGGTGTTGGTTAGTTGAGAGAACACCATTGGTGGCCATAACGGAGCAAGCCGCATGAAATTGGCAGGCAGGACTGCCCTGGTGACCGGTGCTCAGCAGGGAATTGGTGCCGCAATTGCGGTCGCGCTGGCCGAAGAAGGCGCGGACGTCACGATCACCTGGCTCGATGGGGAGCCGGCTGCCGCAGCGGTGGCGGGTCGCATCCGCCAAGCGGGTCGCCGTGTTCATCTCGTCCGCGCCGATGTCGCGCGGCTGGCCGACATCGGCGCGATGATTGCGGACACCGTCCGAGTGCTTGGCGCCCCCGACATCCTGGTCAACAACGCCGGCGTCTATCCGCGCGTGAAGTTGCTTGAGATGCGCGAGACCGACTGGGATTACGTGCTCGATATCAATCTCAAAGCTGGCTGCTTTGCCACCATTGCCTTCGTCAAGGCGCTCATGGAGTCAGGCAAGGGCAGCGGTTCGGTGATCAACATCTCTTCGCAGGCAATCCGCGGCGCCGTTCGTGGCGTGCACTACAGCGCGAGCAAAGGCGGCGTGGTCTCGATGACTCGCGCTATGGCGCTTGAACTCGCGCCATACAACATCCGCGTGAACGCCATCGCGCCCGGGACCACCGACACGGCTCAGCCTCGCTACGGCAACACCGAAGCAGAGTTGATCGAGATGGCCCGGTCCATTCCGCTCGGCGGCAGGATGCTTACTCCGGATCAAATAGCTCGGACGGCCGTGTTTCTCGCTTCGGAGGATGCTGATGCCATCACCGGCCAGGTCTTCCACGTCAACGGCGGGTCGTACATGCCGTGAAGACCCCCACCAGCAGCAGCGCCGCGCCCTGGCTCTTAGCGTACTAGGTGGACGCAGGCGGATAGATCAACTACGCTGAACCAAAGGCTCTCCGGCAACAATGAGCCAGCAGGGAGGCGACATGGGATCCGATCGGCCCTCGTCCGGCAGTGACTTTATTGGGATTTCCCGCCGGGGCGTCCTTGGCTTTGCCGCCGTTGCGGCGGTCGGGAGCAATTTGGGCATCGCGCATGCGGCCGGCGCGTCGGGCGAACTTGTCTATGCGGTGCACATCTCTCTTGCACCGACCTGGTTCGATCCGGCCGAGACGCCGTCGCTCGTGACGCCCTACATGCTCTATTACGCGCTTCACGACGCGGTTTTGAAGCCGATGCCGGGAGAACTGGCAGCGCCTAGCTTAGCGGAATCGTGGTCTGCCACCGAAGATGGCATGAACTACAGCTTCGTGCTGCGCGATGGCGTGACCTTCCACAACGGTGAGCAGGTAACGGCCGAGGATGTGAAGTTTTCCTTCGAGCGCTACCGCGGCGCTGCTAAGGGGCCATTGCACGAGCGGGTTGCGACGGTCGAGACGCCCGATGCGCGGCACGTGACATTCAAGCTGAAGAACCCCTGGCCGGACTTCATCACCTTCTATTCGACAACCACGGGTGCCGGCTGGATTGTGCCGAAAAAATATGTCGAGAAGGTTGGCGATGAGGGATTCAAGAAAGCACCTATCGGTGCCGGCCCTTACAAGTTCGTGTCGTTCAACCCCGGTGTGGAAGTGGTCCTGGAGGCTCACGAAGGCTACTGGAAGAAGCCGGTAAGCGTGAAGCGCCTGGTGCTCAAGGTCGTCCCCGAAGAGGCCACGCGGCTTGCCGCCCTCAAGCGTGGTGAGGTGGACATCGCTTACTCGATCCGCGGCGAGCTCGCAGAGGAGTTGCGTCAGACCCCAGGGCTGACATTGAAGCCGACGGTCATTCAATCGCCGTTCTGGTTGTATTTTCCTGAGCAATGGGACCAGAAGTCGCCTTGGCACGACGTCCGCGTCCGGCAGGCCGTGCGTCTTGCGCTTGATCTCAAGACGATCAACCAGGCGCTGACACTCGGCTTTTCACATGTTCATGGCAGCCTAATTCCAGATAATTTCGAATTCTTCTGGAAGCCGCCTGAACCCGTGTATGACCCGGAGAAGGCGAAGCAGCTTCTCGCGGAAGCCGGGTATCCCAACGGCTTCGATGCCGGCTACTACAATTGCGACGGTTCCTATGCGAACCTTGCTGAGGCGACGAACAATTACCTGGGCGCGGTCGGAATACATGCCAGACTGCGCCCACTGGAGCGGGTCTCGTTCGACCAGCAATTCAGAGATAAGAAACTGAAGAATATCATCCAGGCCGGCAGCGGATCGTTCGGCAATGCCGCGACGCGCTTCGAGACCTTTGTGGTCAAGGGTGGCGCGTATGTTTATGGCAACTACCCGGATATCGATGCGATGTTCGAGCAGCAGGCGGTCGAACTCGACCATGGCAAGCGTGCTGCGATCCTGACCAAGATGCAGCAGATTCTATATGAACGCGTGATCGGCACGCATCTCTGGCAGCTTGCTTTCATCAACGGCGTGGGGCGGCGTGTCGGTGAATCGGATTTCGGTCGTATCGCTGGTTTCCCGTACACTGCGCCGTATGAAGACCTGACGCTAAAGGGCACCTGACGCAGCATCAGTTACAATCCGCGTATGACCAGATGCGTGCCTAGCAGTATCAGCGTGACCGCCACGACCAAGATAGCGGTGATGGTCTCTCGGGTCGAACAGATCCCGCCCTCTGTGCGTCCGAGATCGTAAGCTTCCCGGCACAACAGCGCGGTTGTCATTGAGTCGAATTCTCGCGCGGACTGCAGGTCAGAGATGAAGTTGATGAACTCCTGGCTCACTTCCGCTTTCCCCGCATACCTCCCGATGGCCGGTTCACCTAGCATGCGCGCGTGTTCTCATCACTCCTGACTTTATTTACGCGGCGAATCGGGCCACATGGCCCGCAAACCCTGCAATGCGTGCTCGCGTCGCTCCAAGCGAATTCTGCGCGACCGACCGAGCCAAGCCTATCTGCTTTGCGGTAGGCGACGGGTCACGAGAATCGCGCGGCGGCGTGGCTTACCGGATGCCGCGCAACGAATGCATCAGATCCAGACCGGGACCACCACCTAGAATGACGAACATCGCCGGCAGCATAAAGATCACCATCGGAATAGTCAGCTTTGCCCCAAGCTTGTGCGCTCTTGCCTCCAGCCGCGTGATCCGATCGCGCCGCAACTCCTCGGCGATCGCACGAAGCGCTTCGCCGAGGGGGGTTCCATACTGCAAACTCTGATTCAACATGGTGCCAAACCGACGCAGTCCCTCACAGGTTGATCGGTTGGACAGATTGTTGAACGCATCGCGGCGGTCTGGCAGCATCCGCAGATCATCCAGCAGACCGCTGAGTACCCTGCTCACAGCCGGACTTGATCTCTGCATTTCCTGCGTGACACGCTCGATGCCGGCTTCCAGGCCCATCCCGGCCTCACAGCATACGACGAGAAGATCGATCGCATCCGGCGTGCCGCGTTGTATGGCGGCATTAAACCGGCGGCGAATGAATCCGAGCCCCATTCGCGGCCCCATGATGCCGGCGACCACTCCGAGAAGAACGATCAAAAACCTTGTATTGAAGGGCTGGCCCACGCTGAGAATAAGCGCAGCGGTCGGGAACAGCAGCATACTGAGAATTTTGCCGCCAAGGACGATGGACGTCATCCGGTGCGGGTTGAAACCCGCCGATTGAAGCATGGTCTTCAATTGCTCGATGTTCTCGGGATGGTAAAATCGACGATACCGCGCGCCGATACCCGATAACCATTCCGCCATTGCCAGCAAGGGTCTTGATCGTCCCGGACCGTCGGCCATTGCTCTTGCCACGCGCGCATTGAGTGTTCGGAACTGCCATTCGCGACCAAGCAGGAGTGCTGCACTCAGCAGACACACGATGGCACCAACCCACATGGCAGCTTGGTTCATAGCGTCGTCCCCCGTCGGATCATCCACTGAATGACCAGAGCACCTAAGGTTACCGACGTCACCGCATACGCCAGCATCATCCGCCCGGTGGGGTCGGTGAACAGCAGCGTCGTCATTCGTGGGTTGAGAAGATACATCAGTCCGCCGACGACAAACGGAGCAGCGGTGAGCGCGCGTGCCGAGAAGATCACCTCGCCGGCAAGCGCTTTGGCCCGTCCCGCCAATCCGACCCGTTGTCGCACGGTGTCCCCGAGGATTTTCAAGGTCTCGGCCAGGCTGCCGCCTGATTTCGACTGAACGGCCACTGTCACGGCGAACATGCTGTATTCAGTGACATGCGTACGGTGATATACTCCGTATAGAGCGTCTTCCGGC
>JBKPOG010000265.1:0-20086 GCA_046732975.1 Pseudomonadota bacterium | reverse complement strand
CCAACGAGACATTACGGCAGGAGCGAGATGCCGCCCTGGCAGAGCTGCGAGGAAGTTTCGAGCGGGTAGCAGTCGCCGACGTAGTAAGCATTAAAGCTGAGAACGAGGAACTCCGTGCGGCACAGGCGGCTGGACTCGAGGTGTTGCAGGCCATGGCCGCCTCGCCGGGCGACTCCCAGCCGGTATTCGATCTGATCGCGCAGCAGGCTGCGAGACTGTGTGAAGCGCCGATTGCCGCGGTCGGCATGGTTGACGGAGCGATGGTGCACCTCGTCACTCAGTCCGGTTTCGACGACTCCTACACCTCGGTCTTTGCCAGCCAGTTCCCACGACCGCCGAGTCCCGATTTTGCCATGGGCCGCGCAATCCTGAGCGGACGCGTTGAAGTAATAGAAGACACTGGCACAGCGGATAGAAATGGCTTCAGACCGCCACCTGGACCAGGTTCAGCGCTGGCAGTGCCATTGATGCGAAATGGTGCGCCTCTCGGCGTTATCGCTATCGGCCGCCGGGTAACCGGGCCGTTCCCAAAAAGTCAGGTCACGCTGTTGCGGATGTTCGCCGAACAGGCGGTGATCGCCATTACCAGTGCAGCGACTTATCGCGCGCTGGCACAGCGCAACAGCGAGTATGGTGAGCGGATCGAGCATCAGTCTGCTACCATCGAAGTGCTCAGGTCGATGTCAGCATCGCCGGGTGATGATCAGCCAGTGCTCGATCTGATCGTACGTCATGCGCAAAGCCTGTGCAATGCAGGTGCTTCTGCTTTGCTCGCGTACGACGGACGATTGGTCCGCGTACGGGCGTTCACCGACCTTGAGGTCGTAGCCAATCCGCAGGCGATTTCCGCTTATCTAAGGCTGTTTCCCTTGGAAGCGACACGGGGTTCACTTACCTGTCGTGCAATTCTCGATCGCGAAATCATCCATGTCCGAGATCTGGCCAATGAGCCCGAACTTATGCCGGCGGTCAGAGCGCTTGGGCACCGCTCGCAGATCTCTCTGCCGCTGCTTCACGAGGATGCGGCAATTGGCGCGCTCGTGCTCTCGAACTCTGAGCCGGGAGGGTTCAGCGATAGCCAAGTTGAACTTATGAAGACCTTCGCGGAGCAGGCGGTGATCGCTATGCGCAGCGCCGAGACCTACCGCGCGCTTCAGGCACGCACGAACGATCTTGAGGAGTCGCTGAAGTATCAAACAGCGACCAGCGAGGTACTGAGCGTCATTAGCCGATCGACATTCGACCTGCAGCCTGTTCTGGAATCGTTGGTCACGACCGCCGCGAACCTCTGCGATGCGGAAATGGCGGCGATCATCCGAAGCGAGGGTTCGCTGTTCCGACTGATGGCAAGCCGCGGATTTCCGACTGACTTCGTCGCCGACCGATACGCTCGTGGTTCGATGCAGGCACGTGCGGCCACCGTAACCGGCCGAGCCGCACGGGAACGCCGCGTCATCCATATCCATGACGTGGCGGCCGAACCCGGCTACCCGGAAGACTCGATCGCCGTTGGCAAGCAACGGTCATCACTAGGCGTGCCGCTATTGCGCGAGGGCGAGACTGTCGGCGTCATTCTGCTTGCCCGTCAGCGCGTGGAACCGTTCACCGACCGGCAGATCGAACTGGTGAGAACGTTCGCTGATCAAGCGGTTATCGCAATGGAGAATGCGCGGCTCCTCGATGAGCTGCACCAGCGCAGTACCGACCTGCAGGAGTCGCTCGATTACCAGACCGCTATAAGCGACGTGTTGCGAGTCATCAGCAGTTCCACTTTCGACCTTGAACCTGTCTTCGGGACTGTTGCGGCGACTGCAGTACGGCTCTGCCACGCCCATCAGGCCGGCATCTATTTGCGTCAGGACGGCGAATACCGCTGGGCCGGCGGCTTTTCACAGCTGCCGGACTACGAAAAGATCGAGCGCGAGGTCAGAATCGAGCCAGGCACTGGCACGCTGGTCGGCCGCGTGGCACTTAAAGGCCGCGCCGTGCAGATTCTCGACGCCTGGACCGACCCACTTTATGAGGCCAAGCAGGACGCGCAGATTGGCGCCGTCCACACCTTGCTTGGCGTCCCGCTGTTGCGCGACGGACAGACGGTCGGGGTGATCGGCATCGGTCGCCAAAGGGTAGAACCCTTCAGCGAGAGACAGATCGAACTCGTCAGCACCTTCGCCGACCAGGCGGTGATCGCCATCGAGAATGCACGGCTACTCGGCGAGTTACGCGAGGCACTGGAACAGCAGACTGCAACGGCTGAGATACTGCAGGTCATCAACGCTTCGCCGGGCAATCTCGCACCGGTCTTCGACGCAGTCCTGGAAAAGGCGGTGCGACTCTGCAATTCCACCTTCGGCGTCCTCTGCACCTATGATGGCGAGGCTTTCAACAGCGTCGCCACGCAGGGCACGGAACCGGCCCTGACGCAATTCCTGCACGCTCCCCTGCGACCGAGGACCGGCGGAACTCTCGACCGCATCGTGCAGGGTGAGTATGTGGTGCAGGTCGCGGACATTACTGATGACGATGCCTACCGGTCAGGCAGTCCGAACCGCAAGGCGCTCGCCGACCTGGGAGGAGGACGGACGCAGCTGCTGGTGGCGCTCCGCAGCGACGAAAAACTGCTGGGCACATTCGTCATCTTCCGCCAGGAGGTACGCCCGTTCTCGGCCGAGCAGATTGCACTGCTGAAGAACTTCGCTGGCCAGGCCGTCATCGCGATGGAAAATGCCCGCCTCATCAACGAGACGCGCGAGGCGCTGGAACAGCAGACCGCAACGGCCGAGGTGCTGCAGGTGATCAACGCCTCCCCGGGCGACCTTGCGCCGGTATTCGACGCGATCCTCGAAAAGGCACACAGCCTGTGCGGTGCAGCCAAGGGAGCGTTTCTTACCTTTGACGGCGAGCATTTTCTGGTTGCTGCGACTCGCGGCCTGTCCGACGCGTACACGCAAATCCTGCGAAGCAACAGTAACCGGCAGGTCGGGGCGGGACCCGCTGCCGACGAGATCTCGCCACGTGAGCAGTTGCTGAATGGTGCTGACCTGGTTCATCTCGTGGGTCGGGAAGTAGCAGTTGGCCCAATAGGACGCGCAGTTGTCGACCTCGAGGGAGTACACTCGGTCTTGTTCTTACCTCTCAGGCGAGATGGCAGATTGCTCGGCTATATCACCGCTTATCGAGATGAAGAGGCCTTATTCTCCCACAAGCAGATAGCGGTGCTCCGGAACTTCGCTGCCCAGGCAGTGATCGCTATGGAGAACGCGCGGCTGCTCGATGAGTTGCGCGCGCGCACGGCGGAACTTGCCAGGCGCAACAGTGAATATGGTGAACGTATCGAACACCAGTCAGCCACCATCGACGTGCTCAAAGCAATGTCCAGCTCACCGGACGATACGCAGCCGGTGTTCGACCTGATCACCCGCCGTGCGCGGGAACTCTGCAATAGCAAAGCGGCGGGAATTTTTGAGTACGACGGTGAACTGGTGCATATAGCATCGATGTACGGCGCTTCAGACATAGGCGGTGTTGAGGATTTTAGACGTGCATTCCCGATGAGGCCAACGCGCGGTTCAATCGCATGCAGAGCGATCCTCGACAAGCAAACGGTCCATATCCTCGACATGCAGGCCGACCAGGAATTGCTGCCGATAGTGCAAGCCCTCGGGATCAGGTCAAATCTCGCAATCCCACTACTGCGCGACGGGGTCGCAGTTGGGGTATTTAACGTCAATTCCCTGGAACCAGGTGGATTCACCGACAGCCAGGTCTCGCTCGTGCAGGCATTCGCGGAACAGGCTGTCATTGCCATGACCAGCGTAGCGAACTTCCGTGCATTGCGCGCGCGCACCGCTGAACTCACCCGCTCGGTAAACGAACTTCAGGCGCTTGAGGAAGTCCTGCGTGCGGTCAACTCGTCGCTCGACCTCGACACCGTGCTCGCCACGATCATCAGCCGCGCCGTGCAACTCTCAAGTGCCGACGAAGGCACAATTTATGAGTTCGACGATACACAGGGCGTTTTTATGCCGAAATCCGGCTACGGCATGAGCACTGACTGGCTCGGGCAATTGCGCGACCGGCGCATTCGCATCGGCGAGACCGCGCTCGGCCGCAGCGCGGCTCGCCGGGCCCCATTGCACATCCCGGATCTCACCGAAGAGCCGGACGACGGGTCGAAGCACGAACTCATCGCACGCGGTGTTCGCGCGCTGCTTGCGGTTCCGTTGCTACGGGAAGACAAAGTCATCGGCGGCCTGGTGATCCGTCGCTACAGGTCGGGCGGCTTCGGCGACTCGACCGCCACGCTGCTGCAGACCTTTGCCGCGCAATGCGTATTGGCGATCGAGAATGCGCGTCTGTTCCGCGACGCAGAACGCGAGCGGGCCGCTGCAGAAACCGCTCTGTCAGACCTGCGCCGTGCCCAGGACCGGTTGGTGCAGTCGGAAAAAATGGCCTCGCTCGGTCAGCTCACCGCCGGGATTGCACACGAAATCAAGAACCCGCTGAACTTCGTCAACAACTTTGCCGAACTCTCTGTCGATCTGCTGGACGAGCTGCACGACGCGGTAACCAGCAATCTGGCGACGGAAAGCGAGGAAATCGCGGCCCTGCTCAAGAGCAACCTGGCACGGATCGCCGAGCACGGCAGACGTGCCGACAGCATCGTGAAGAATATGCTGCTGCATTCGCGCTCGGGCCCAAGCGAACATCGCTTGATCGATCTGAACACTGTGGTCGAGGAGGCGCTGAACCTTGCGTATCATGGCGCGCGGGCAGAGACACCAGGTTTCAACATTACCATCGAACGCCAGCTGGACCCGGCCGCCGGCATGGTCGAGATGTTTCCGCAAGACATCACTCGCGTAATGCTGAACCTGATCGCAAACGGATTTTACGCCGCACGGCAGCGCGCCACGATGAATGGCGATGGCGCGTTCGGGCCGATTGTGACGCTGATCACACATGACCTTGGCCATCAGGTGGATATTCGGGTGCGCGATAACGGCACAGGTATCCCCGAGGACGTGCGCGACAAGATCTTCGAACCGTTCTTCACCACCAAGCCAGCTGGCGAAGGCACCGGGCTTGGCCTGTCGCTAAGCTACGATATCGTGGTCAAACAACATGGGGGGCAACTCATCGTGGACAGCCGTCCAAACGAATTCACCGAATTTCGCATTATTCTGCCTCGCAGGTTGATGGCGAAAGAAGGAGCCCGCACATGACCGTCCGGGTGCTGGTGGTGGATGACGAGCCCGATGTGGAAGCGCTGTTTCGGCAGCAGTTCCGACGGGAGGTCCGCCAGGGTCTTTATATGCTGGACTTCGCGCTGTCTGGTGAGGCGGCGCTGGATAAGTTGGATGGATGCATCGGCGAGCAGATTATCCTGTTGGTGTCTGACATCAACATGCCGGGGATGAACGGGCTTGACCTGGTTCCAAAGGTCAAGGCGCGCCGCCCTGACCTTCCGGTATTCATGATCTCGGCCTATGGCGATCCGGAAAGAGTCAAGGCGGCAATGGATCGGGGCGCCAGCAAATTTCTCACCAAGCCGGTGGACTTCCCGCAATTGAAGCAGGACGTTTCGCGTGTCGTCGCCGATGCCACGGCCAGCGGATGACAGCCCGCATTCTCGTCGTTGACGACGAACCTGATCTGGAACTGCTGATCCTTCAGCGCTTCCGGCGGCAGATTCGTGACGATGAGTTCAGTTTCACCTTCGCCGATGACGGCGTGAACGCGCTCGCTGAACTGGATGCCGATCCCGCCATCGACATGCTGCTGTGCGACATCAACATGCCGCGTATGGATGGTCTTACCCTGCTTGGCCGGCTGCAGGAACGCGAAGGCCATCCCGCCACGGTGATCGTCTCGGCCTATGGCGACATGGCCAACATTCGCACCGCAATGAACCGCGGCGCTTTCGACTTCGTCACCAAGCCGATCGATTTCGCCGACCTGGAAACCACGATCGCGAAGACGCTGCGCAATCTGGAGATTACCCGCGGCTATCAGCGACGACAGCAGGAGGCAGAACGCGCTCGGGCGCAGCTCTCACGGTATTTTTCGCCGAGCCTGGTGAACCTTCTGGCCGATGATGCGGGGCACATCAACCTGGATGCGCAATGGCGTGACATTACGTCCATGTTCACCGATATCGCCAGCTTCACCTCATTGGTTGAAGGATTGCCAGCCGACACCATCGGGCCTTTGGTGAACGAATATCTCGTCGGCATGACGGATATCGTGTTCGATCACGGCGGCACGTTGACGAACATCATCGGCGATGCACTCATCACCATGTTCGGCGCACCGACCGACCAGCAGGATCACGCCGCCCGCGCAGTTGCCTGCGCACTCGCGTTGAACCGTTTTGCCGAGGCGTTCCGCAGCCGGTGGCGGGACAAAGGGGTGAACATCGGAATGACGCGAATCGGCATAAACTCCGGGCCAGCGCTGGTCGGCAATTTCGGCGGCGGTCGGTTTTTTGACTACACGGCCTATGGTGACACTCTCAGCATCGCCGCGCGCCTGGAGCAGGCAAACAAGCAGCTTGGCACGCGCATTTGCGTCAGCGACAGCGTAGTGCAGCGGATAACCGGATTCCGCGGGCGACCCGTAGGTTACGTGACCCTTCGCGGCCGTCGTGAAGCATTGATCGCACACGAGCCGCTTACTCAAGAGCGACATGCCGATCCGCTGACATCCGAATATTGCGCAGCCTATGCCAAAGCCGAGGCTTGCGACGCTGCTGCGCTCTCTGCCTTCGCCGCACTGCTCGGGCGCGACAGCAACGATGGGCTGGTGACCTTTCATCTGAGGCGGCTGCTTGCCGGTGCCACCGGGATTGCAGTGACGTTAGACTGACGTGAAGTTCTATCAGTGGTCGAAATGCAGGCGCACAAGGGTCTGGTCGTCGCGTTCGCTGGCACGTATACGATCCGCATAACTCCTGATCAGAAAACCGGCGAGCTGCCTGTGGCCCTCCTCCATTTCAATGATAGCCTCATGGCTCGGCTGCCGCTCCGGGAACTCAAGCGCCTTGCCTTTGTAGCTGATCATTACGTCAATGACGAACTCATCGAAGCCGATTTCCAATCTGATCACACCATCCGGATCGCACAAACCGAGGACTGAATCGATGGTCTGCTGCACCGCGAACTCGATCCGGTTGATCACGTCACGACGTGCGCCCCAGATGCCGGCATTGCGCTCGATGAAGTTGGTGATCTCCTGGAGGATCCGGACCCGTCGGATTGACGGTGATCTCCACCTTCCGGCGAATGCCGATGCGGAACACCAGGTTGAGCAGCAGCGCAACCAGGGTCGCCAGAACCAGCGGTGATGTCATCAGCGGCTGCGCCCAGTCAGGCGCGTTGGCGAATGCCGCCGGATTCACCGTGATCGCATAGAATGACAGGATCCCCATGCCCACGACCAGCGTACGGCGACCGTCAAGAACGCGGCTGGAAATGATCTGAATGCCGCTGATCATGATGAACACAGCGGTGAAGATCATCGCCGCCGCCATCACCGGCCGCGGCATGATCGCGAGCACGCCAATCAACGTCGGCTGCAACGCCACGATGGCAAGTATCAGGGCCACGGCGAAGCCAATTACGCGCGTCGCGACACCAGTCGCGGCGACCAAGCCAACATTCGCACTGGAGACCGTGAGCCCATACGTCCCAAACAAGCCAGCCACGATCGCAGCGATACCATCGCCCAGGATGCCACTCCCGATCGAGGTCATGTCAGGTCGCACCCATTCGGCGTCGGTCAGGCGCTGATAGGTCGTAAGGACCGCCGTCGAGTTCATCGCCGCGGCCAGCCCGGTGATCGCGAAAGGCACCACCAGCGACCGGTTGAAATTCCAGGCGACACCAGACAGGTGGGGCACAACAAGTAGCGGTCGATCCAGCAGGCTGCCGAGATCATCCAAAGTCAGCAGCCCAACGAAGCCGGAGACAATATATCCGACGACCATCCCGATCAGGATGCAGAACAGCCGCAGCCGCCCCTTGTTCCAGATATTGAGGCCGGTCATGACAGCAAGCGCACACCCAGCGACAATTTCGTCGGATCCGGCAAGCGCACCGGACGGGCTGTCTTGCAGCAGTGTCCGCAGCGCGGCCAGAGCGATGATGTTTCCGACCAGAAATATCACCAGACCAGCCGATTCAGGTGGGATGAAAGGACGCAGGCGCGACCATGCTCGGGACAGAATGATCTCGACCAGTCCCGCAAAGATGGTCATGCCCCAGACCAGAGGCAGGCCGCCGATCTTTGCCGGCCTGCAAAGAGGGCGCGAGATAGACGCCGGTGAAAATTGCCGGCGCCAACATGCGACTGCCGATCGGTCCTCGCGGCAGGGCCTGTAGCAGTGTCGCGATGGCAAGCACCAGGAATGCCAACTGCAGGACATTGCCCAACTCATCGGCAGGCAGCATTGCCTGGCGTGCGATGATCAGCGGATAGACCATGAAAATCGCGCATACGCCGACGTGCTGGGCAGCACTCACCCAAGTGACAACGGCCGGCGGCCGCTCCTCCAGACCGTAGCTTAGCGTCGCCGGCTTCTTTATCCCGCGACGACCCGCACCTGTCGTGAGCAAACCGCCAATCCTGGCACGCAAGCTATCGAGGTGGCCCATCCGAGCCAGCTTACCGGGCATCTTGTCGTTTCCCGCTGTTGCGGTGCTGCTATTGCGGATATTCGCGCACGCCCTCAATCAGCGGCAAGTAAACCTGGAGTGTCAGGAGACAGGTGAACGACCGACCCTCGCAAACGTCGTGGCGAATCGCCGTAGCCCCGCCCACTGCTGGGCGAAATATGACCCGCTGGCAAGCGCTTCCTCGCCGGTCGGATCTCCGGTCGCCACATAGTCGCGACTGAAATCGGCAGTGCCAAACGCCATGTCCCACCAGGGCAGCACCGCACCGTAGTTGCAGCTTCGCTGGCCGGCTGCCAGCAACCCGTGATGGGCCCGGTGAAAACGTGGCGAGATCAGCAGCCGCTCGCCGACTGCACCGAACGATACACGCGCGTTGGCGTGCGACAGGCTTTCCAGGAACCGCAGCACCAGCACCAGCACCGGGAATTGCAGCGGCGGCACGCCGATCGCCAGCGCAATGACGCCAAACCACAGCGCCGCGATCAGATCATCCAGCAGGTGATTGCGGTCGTCCGACCAGAACGTCATCTGTCGTTGCGCATGGTGCAGCGAGTGCAACGCCCACCACCAGCCAAACATGTGTGACAGCCGATGCCGCCAGTAGTCGGCGCAGTCCAAAATGACAGCGTAGATGACGAAGGTCACTGCTGGCTGCCCGAGCAGGAATGGCAGCAACCGTTCTAACGTCGGCGGCACAAACCCGTGGTCAGCAAGGAAGCCGTTCAGCACCACTTGTGCACGGTAGAACAACACGAAGGTGAACAGTGGCAGCACGCCCACGCGCGAAATCACCGTATACAGTACGTCAACCATTACTGCGCGCGTATCCGGCCAACGCTCGACCGGCCGCCAGCGCTCCAGCGGCATGCAGACGGCAAAAGTGATTGCCACCTGTACCGCGCCGTACACCGCAAACAACGCCCACCCGTAGGAGACGTCCTCCCACTGCATCATGCCAAGGCCGTACAGCAGTGGCAGCAGCAGATGCTCCTGCAGCCAGCCGGCAGCGAGATCGAACGGATCGCCCATCAGCGCACGGCAACGCTCGCTGCCACGCTGCCTTTTGGACTGAGGAACAGCCCATGCGGCGAGCGGCCAACGTCGACGGTATCGTATTCGCCCGTCTTCGGGTCGAGCACCGCCACCTTTTCGGCAAAGCGCCGGGTGATCCACAGCCTGCCGTCGGGCGCAAACGCGATGTCGTCGGGACCGCCCGGAATTGCATAGCTGCGGATTGGTGTCAGCGTCGCCGCATCGAGCGACATGGTGGTTCCGCCGACGCGGTTGTTAACCCAGATGATCTTGTGATCGGGGGAGAGGAACAGGTTGTGCGCACCTTTGCCGGTATGGATGCGTTCGGTCACACGCCCATCGGCTGGATCGACCACGGCGACATAGTCGGTGCCCATATCGGCAACCAGCACTTTGCCGTTATGCCAGAGGACACCGGCTGGCGTCTTGCCGATCTTTGCCGTCCACGCCACTACCAGTGGGTTCAGGTCGATTGCCACCATGCTGTCGCTACCTTGCAGGCTGACGAACACCCGCGATGAATCCGGCGCATAGTCCAGGTGGCTCGGCATCGAGGCCGCCGGGAACCGCTTCAGCAACTGCATCGACGCGGCGTCATAGACATCGACCTGGTTACGCGCGAGGCCATTCACCACCAGGAATTTGCCGTTCGGGCTGAATCCTAACTGATAGGGATCCGTCACCGGCATATGCTTCTGCAGCACCGCCGTGGCTGGATCGAAGAACAGCACCTCGTTGCCCACGGTGTCACCGACCAGCAGGCTCTTGCCGTCCGGGCTGAGCGCGCAATGATGCGGCTCGCGCAGCACCGGGACGCGTCGCACCTCCTTCAGCGACGACATATCGACCAAGCTGATCGAGGCGCCCCCCGAGTTGATGATGAAGGCGACACCGGAGGCGGACGCTGGCCATGCGCCGAGCAGCAGCAGCGACAGGGCAAGGCCAACGGCACGAATGACACGCATGCGGCACGGCTCCGGCAGTTCCGGCGGCGTCCCTACGCCAGCTCACCCGTATCCATCAAGCGTGGCGCGCTGGCGAACACTCCGATTGCGAAGGTGAAGAAGACGCAGGCCGTCGTAGCGATCAGCACGTTGTCAGTATAGGCGTGTGCCGCGAAAGCAAGAAACGCCAACCGCACGATCGCCTTGTCGGTCCGGCGCAGAGCCCGCGTATGGCGCATGACCCACAGCACGAACGACGCGATCAGCAGGGCACAGCCGATCTGTCCGCCTTCAACGGTCATCCGCAGATACTCATTGTGCGCAGCCCGGGTCTGCATCAGCAGTGCGAGCCTGCTGTCCGGGCCAATGATCGCATTGCCGGCGCCTACGCCCCAGCCGAACCAAGGCGACCGAGCCACCATCTCCTGAAACGGCGGCCACAGCAGATCGCGGCCGCTGAGGTTCGTAGGCTCACTGCTCAGCAGGTTGAACAGCCGCAGCATTGGCAGATCCTGCGACAGCACGAGCGCCAGTGGCACAAGACAGGCGACCAGCAACAGCGGCAGCAGACGATACGGCAGCGTAAATACACTAGACCGCACAAAGCTCAGCGTCAGCAGGGTCACCGCGATCGCATAGGCAAGCGGGGCACGCGCACCCGTCAGGATCAGGATCAGGAAGTTGGCTTCCAGCAGTGCCATCCAACGGCGCCTACCGTCCCGATAAAGCTCGATGAGACAGGCGTAGATCGCGGCAAGGCAGATCCCCGCGAGAAAGGCCGGATGCCCAAGCGCGGCGAGACGCTCGCCGCCGCTCTCCTGGAAAAGCGGACGCAAGCCGGCCACGTCGAGCGCAGCGCCGGCGAGTACCGACAGCAGTGGGATCAGGGTCGTGGTGCGGACGATCGCCCTGCCCCATCCGCGTGACAGCCGACTGAAGGCAAACGCGAAAGGTGCGATGGAACCGAGCAGCGAGCGCAGACTGGCCGCGGCCGTAAGATCGGGGTGCAGCCCGTGCGCGAGACCCACAAGGAACATGGCAAGGAACGCAAGGGCGGGATTGAACAGGTCCAGCGAAGGTCCGTATCGCACCACGCACAGCAGTGCGAGCAGTAACTCGGTGAACTTCACTGCGGCAATTGTCGTCTGGTACGCGTCGGGACTGACCAGATCGCCAAGCGTCATTTCCATCGTGCTGCCGGCGATGATCAACCAGAGCACGCACAAGGCGAGCGTGTGCCTGAGCGCGAACACGCCGAACGCTGCGATTGCGATGAGTGCCAGCGGCAGCCAGAACCACTGCGGCATCAGCACTGCGCTGACGGCGGATAGGGCGAAGGCCCCGCCGACCGGCAGTAGGATCCGCAGGCTGCCATCAATCTGAATCGGCAACCGGAGTGTCAGCGGCTTCGCCACGCGATCCATCGCAGCACGAAAACCCTACCAAACCGCTGATTGGATCCTGCGATTGCGGCGTGCGGGGTGACGACGCAATCTCTCGCCGAGAACGGGTGGGAGCAGAGAATGAGGGAACAACGGGTGGTCACAACAGGGCTCTGCTTCCCGGAAGGGCCAATCGCGATGCGCGACGGTTCGGTCGTACTGGTCGAGATCGAGCGCCAGACACTGAGCCGGGTACTCCCGGACGGTCGCGTTGAGGTCATCGCACGCACCGGCGGCGGCCCGAACGGCGCGGCGGTCGGCCCGGACGGCGCCTTCTACATCTGCAACAATGGCGGCTTCGCCTGGCGTCTGGAGGAGAACCTGTTTCGGCCGGCCATGGTCTCGTCCGATTACGTCGGTGGCAGCATTCAGCGCGTCGATCCCCGCACCGGCGCGGTCAGCGTGCTCTACGACCGCTGTGGTGCAAACAAGCTGAACGGGCCGAACGATCTGGTGTTCGACGCAAACGGCGGCTTCTACTTCACCGACCTCGGCAAGACCCGTGCGCGCGACCGGGACAATGGCGTGATCTACTACGCCCTCGCCGACCGCTCGAACATCAGCGAGGTCGCCTATCCGACGCTGACGCCGAACGGCATCGGTCTCTCACCGGATGGTCGCGTGCTCTATGTCGCCGAAACCGAGCCAGCCCGGCTCTGGGCGTTCGACATCACCGAGCCTGGAGTGGTGCAGAAGCAGGACTGGCCATCGCCGAATGGCGGCCGGCTGGTTGCGGGCCTTCCCGGCTTTCAGCGTTTCGACAGCCTGGCCGTCGACGGGTCCGGCAACGTTTGCGTTGCGACGCTGATCAGCGGCTGCATCAGCGTGATCGCTCCCGATGGACGGCTCCTGCGCCAGATACCAATGGGTGATCCGGTCACACCAACATCTGCTTCGGCGGCCCGGACCTCCGCACCGCCTATGTGACGCTGTCCGGGACCGGGAAGCTGGTTGCCATGGACTGGCCCGACGCGGGACTGCGCCTGGCGCACGAAGCCTGAGCGGCTACGGAACTCGAACCAGCCGGTGGTGCTTGCGGCCTGCCGACAATTTCAGCGCATCGTCGTGCAGGTCCGCCACCGTCACAGTCTGGCCCTCGTCCTTCACCGGAACGTCGTTGATTCGCGCGCCACCACCACGGATCAGCCGACGCGCCTCGCCATTGCTGCCGGCCAAACCAGCGAGCGCGAACAGCCGGAATGCCGGCATGCCGGTGGCAAGCTCGCTGCGCGGCACCTCGACGCTGGGCAGAGTGTCGGCCGCCTCACCTTGCTCGAACGCCAGTCGCGCGGTCTCGGCCGCCTCGGTTGCCGCTGCCGCGCCGTGTGCCAGCCGGGTGGCCTCGGTCGCCAGCACCTTCTTCGCCTCGTTGATCTCGGCGTCCCGCAGCGCCTCCAACCGGGCAATCTCGGGCAGCGGAAGATCGGTGAACAGACGCATAAAGCGGCCGACGTCCTCATCCTCCGTGTTGCGCCAGAACTGCCAGTAGTCGTATGGCGACAGGCGGTCGCGCGTCAGCCAGACGGCACCCTGCGCCGACTTGCCCATCTTGGCGCCCGAGGCGGTGGCGATCAGCGGCGTCGTGAGGCCGAACAGCGCCTTGTTGTCGGTCCGCCGCGCGAGTTCGATGCCAGAGACAATGTTGCCCCACTGATCCGAGCCACCGATCTGCAAGGTCACGCCGAAACGGCGGTTCAACTCGCGAAAATCGTAGCTCTGCAGGATCATGTAATTGAATTCAAGAAACGTCAGCGGGTGCTCGCGCTCCAGCCGCAGCCGCACGGAATCGAAGGTCAGCATACGGTTGATTGTGAAGTGCGTGCCCACATCGCGGAGCAGCGGGATGTAGCCCAGGGCGCCCAGCCAATCGTTGTTGTTGGCCGTGAACGCATCAGTGGGGCCGTCGCCGAAATGCAGGAACGGATCGAAGCAGCGGCGGATGCCGGCCATATTATCGGCGATCTGCGCGTCGCTCAGCAGCTGGCGAGACTCGTCCTTACCGGAAGGGTCGCCGATCCGCGTCGTGCCGCCGCCCATCAGCACCAAAGGGCGATGGCCGTGCCGCTGCAGCAGACGCAGGATCATGATCTGCACCAGACTGCCGACATGCAGACTGTCGGCCGTGCAGTCGAACCCGATATAGGCGGTCACCGTGCCGGACCGCAGCGACGTGTCCAATCCATCGCTGTCGGTGCACTGGAAAACGAAGCCACGCTCGGTGGCTTCGTGCAGGAAATCGCTTTGGGTCATGGCGCCTGTGGGCTAGCACAGACCCTGCCCCACGGAAAACCTAGCAGAGAATGCTGCGCACGATCGGACTGATGAGCGGGACCTCGCTGGACGGCGTCGATGCCGCCTGCCTGGAGACCGACGGCGAGCGCATCGGCGCATTCGGTCCGACATTGACATTGCCCTACGACGACCGCCTGCGCGCTGACCTGCGCCGCATCCTCGACCTCGCGCCGACCTTGGATCCGGCGGACCGGCGCCTGAAGAGCGCAGAAGCTCGGTTGACGGAATACCATGTGCGCGCGGTGACGGCGCTCGGGCGGGAGGCCGACCTGATCGGGTTCCACGGTCAGACCATCCTGCATCAGCCAGACCGCCAGAGAACCTGGCAGATCGGCGACGCCGCAGCACTCGCGTGGCGAACCGCAGTGCCCGTCGCCTTCGATTTCCGTTCGGCGGACGTGGCGGCCGGAGGCCAGGGCGCGCCGCTCGCGCCGGTGTATCACGCCGCGCTTGCGGCTGATCTCCCCAAGCCCCTGGCCGTGCTGAACATCGGCGGCGTCGCCAACGTGACCTGGATCGGGCGGGACGGCGAGTTGGTCGCATTCGACACAGGTCCAGGCAATGGCCCACTGGACGATTGGATCAGGCGCCGGACCGGCCAAGCATTCGACCGCGACGGTGCGCTTGCCTGCTCCGGCCAGGTGGATCTGCAGGTTCTGCAACGACTGATGGCCGATCCTTACCTGTCACGGCCGCCGCCAAAGTCGCTCGATCGCCTTGACTTCGCGGCCCGACTCGCCACCAGCGGCCTCGACCAACTGACGCCAGCAGATGGTGCTGCAACGCTGGTGGCGTTCACGACCGCTGCGATTGCGGTGGCGCCGCTGCCCGAACCACCCCTGCGGTGGCTGGTCGCCGGCGGCGGCCGGCTCAATTCCGCGATGATGGCAGCGCTGCGCTTTCGCCTCACCACCCCAGTCGATGCGGTCGAGGCCGTGGGCTGGAACGGCGATGCGCTCGAGGCTCAGTGTTTTGGCCTGTTGGCTGCGCGTGCACGCGCAGGGTTGCCGATCAGCTTTCCGGGTACGACAGGCGTCCCCCATCCAACCACCGGCGGCAGGATCGCCGTTCCGTCCGGCAGTGGGTGTCCTCGCTAGTCCGCCGCCAGCGCCATGGCGCGGCGAGCAATTGTCTGGCCGCAGTAGTCCTCGATCGCCTCGCCGACCCTCTCCGCGTGGTCCGCGAACACGTGGTCCGCGCCCTCCATCACGCGGTAGTCGACGCTGACGCCCTTCTGGGTGTTCAGCTTATCGACCAGCTTGTGCACTGCACCTTCCGGCACGAGCTCGTCTGCGTCGCCGTGCAGCATCAAGCCCCCGCACGGGCATGGCGCGAGGAAGCCGAAATCATAGTGGTTCGCCGGCGGAGCGACACTAACCCAGCCGGAAATCTCCGGCCGACGCATCAGCAGCTGCATGCCGATGAACGCGCCGAACGAGTAGCCGGCGATCCACAATCCACCATGATTGGGATTGACCGCCTGCATCCAGTCCAGCGCAGCGGCAGCATCGCCTATCTCGCCGATGCCGCCGTCATAGCGACCCTGGCTGCGGCCGACACCGCGAAAATTGAATCGCATCACCGAACAACCCAGCCGCTGGAACGACTGATACATCGAGTAGGTGACTCGATTGTTCATCGTCCCGCCGTGCAACGGGTGAGGATGCAGGATCAGCGCAACCGGCGCTCCTGTCTCCTTCGAATGGTGGTAGCGACCTTCCAACCGGCCGTCTGGGCCGGCAAACATCACCTCTGGCATGGCGTCCCGAAACCGCTTTCCTGTCCAATCGGGCGGCGTCCGAGCCGAGGGCCTCACGGCCCTAACCCAGCGCCACTCAATATACCGTCAGCCCTCTCCCCCGCGCCCGATCGGGTCTCTAGTCTAGATAGGAACGCATGCACCCGCATTACAGTTTCGCGTGAATTCTTGACCTGTGGGGTCGGAATAATTATGCCTTCGCGAAGCGGCGTTGCTGCCGCAGGGTCACTGCTTCCTCCGTATCTGATAGGCCCCCCGACCGGCCGTCCCCAGGATTGGGCTCCCAGGTCCCAGGGTCAAGTTACTATAGGGTAGAGGGCCCGTACATCATAACGGAAATGTCGCATGGCTTTCATGTTCTTGCGTGAGACGATACGGACATACCGGGAACGAGACCCCGCAGCGCGGTCCAACCTGGAGGTCCTGCTCTGTTATCCGGGCGTCCATGCCGTCATGTGGCACCGACTGTCGCATTGGCTGTGGCGACATGAACTGAGGCTGCTGGGCCGATTTTCGTCCCATATTGCCCGTTGGTTGACCGGCATCGAGGTCCACCCTGCCGCAAAACTGGGCCGACGCTTCGTAATAGACCACGGTATGGGCGTGGTTATCGGCGAGACGGCAGAAGTGGGAGACGACTGCTACTTTTATCATCAGGTAACGTTGGGCGTGGCCCGAGCGAGCGGCGGCGGCAAGCGGCACCCGACCGTTGGCAATAACGTGATCATCGGCGCCGGCGCCAAGGTGCTTGGACCCATTCGGGTCGGCGACAATGCCCGCGTTGGATCGAATGCTGTCGTGCTTGACAACGTGCCCGACGACACCACGGTGGTCGGCATCCCTGCACGATCGGTGGATCGCAAGGTCACGCGCGACCACAACGTGCCCGGCTTTGATCCCTATGGCATCCCCTGCGACGACAGTCTCGATCCGCTGTTGCGGGACCTCGACCAGATGCACTGCGAGCTTGCCGAGCTGGAGGCGCGGGTCGCGCGCGTGGCGGAGGAGCAGATGCGCCAGCGGCAGGCGGCGGCGGAGTAGGTTCTTGCAGCTTTCCACCCGCGGCCGCTACGCCGTGATGGCGATGGTGGATCTCGCCACCCGCCAGACCCTCGGCTGCGAATGCGGGCCGGTCTGCCTGGCCGAGATCGCGGCCAGGCAGAAGCTGAGCCAGCCCTACCTGGAGCAGTTGTTTGGCAAGCTGCGACGGGCTGGACTGGTTGGCTCGGCCCGCGGCCCCGGTGGCGGCTATCGCCTGGCGCGTGCTTCCGATGCGATCGCGGTCGCCGACATCATCGCCGCGGTCGATGAGCCGATCCACACCACAAGGTGTGAGACCGGGGCCCCCGGGTGC
Source organism: Pseudomonadota bacterium (assembly GCA_046732975.1). Taxonomy (GTDB): domain Bacteria; phylum Pseudomonadota; class Alphaproteobacteria; order Acetobacterales; family Acetobacteraceae; genus JAMXLO01. The sequence goes on along the minus strand of JBKPOG010000265.1, from coordinate 2,588 downwards.
ATCGAAGGCGTCGCTGAGGAGGGCCCCGTCCGCTGCCAGACACATGATCTTTGGGACGAACTTGCCCGCCAGATCCGCCTGTTTCTCCAGGCCGTGACGTTGGCGGATGTGGCGGCAGGGCGAGTCCGCGGCCGCGCCGTTCCGGTCGGGGCCGAACCGAAGCTGGCGGCTGATTAGCCGTGGTCTATTTGGACGCCAACGCCACCGAGCCGCTGCGGCCGGAAGCGCGGGAGGCGATGCTGGCGGCCCTGGTCACAACCGGAAACCCTTCGTCGGTACATGCGGCCGGTCGCGCTGCACGCAAACTGCTGGAAGATGCGCGCGAGGTGCTGGCAGTCCGGTTCGGCGGCGAGCCACGCGATTTGGTGTTCACCTCTGGAGGTACCGAGGCGGACGCACTGGCGGTACACGCACTCGGCGCTGGCCGGCGAGTAATCGTCGGTGCCACCGAGCACGACGCGATCCGTGCTGCCGCAACGGAGGCGCTGACGTTGCCGGTCGACAAAGACGGGGTAGCGGATCTCGCGACCCTGCAAAGCATGTTGTCCGATGGCCCCCCAGCGTTGGTCTGCCTGATGCTCGCCAACAACGAGACCGGCACGATCCAGCCGATCGCCCGTGTCGCAGCGCTGTGCCGGAGTTTCGGCGCACGTCTGCACGTCGACGCCGTTCAGGCGGCGGGCCGCATGGACGTCAAATTTGCCTGTCTCGGCGCGCACAGTCTCGCCATTTCCTCGCATAAGCTGGGCGGCCCCGCTGGCGCCGGCGCGCTGCTGCTCGATCCCGAGGTTTCGACCATTGCCGCGCTGATCGCGGGCGGTGGACAGGAGCGCGGACGGCGGGGCGGCACCCCTCCTCTGCCCGCGATTGCAGGTTTTGCCGCCGCTGCCCGCGCGTCACCGCCTGATCTCTCGGCACTGCGCGACACAGCGGAAGCAGCAGCAATCGCTGCGGGAGCAGTCGCCTGTGGCGCCGGCGCCCTGCGTCTGGGCAATACCACCTGCCTGGCGCTACCTGGCGTTCGTGCCGATGCCCAGGTGATCGCGCTCGACCTTGCAGGCATTGCGGTCAGTGCCGGGGCCGCGTGCAGTTCCGGCAAGGTCACCACCAGCCACGTGCTGACGGCAATGGGCCTTGGACCGCTGGCCGGCCAGGCAATCCGCATCTCGCTGCCATGGAATGCGACGGAGGCCGACGTGGCCGCCTTCGCTGCCGCGTATGCACGCATGGCGGACCGGCTGCGCATGGCGCTGGCACCGCGCGCGGCCTGAACCCACATTGGTCGTATGACCAACGCCCCGCCACGCCCAAATCGTCCGGTCTATCTCGACAACCAGGCGACCACCCGCTGTGACCCACGCGTGGTCGAGGCGATGTTGCCCTGGTTCAGCGAGCAATACGGCAACCCGCACAGCGTGGAGCACGTGATGGGTGCCGAGGCGGAAGCCGCAGTCGAGGATGCCCGCGCGCAGGTGGCCGCGCTGGTCGGCGCCGACGCGAAGGAATTGGTGTTCACCTCCGGCGCGACCGAAAGCAACAACATTGCGATTAAGGGTGCCACACGCTTTGCCGGTCACGCTGAGCGCCGTCGCGTCGTCACCGTCGCGACCGAGCACAAATGCGTTCTGGAGTCGGTAGCCGATCTCACAGCCGAGGGCTTCGAGCCGGTGTTCCTGCCGGTGCGGCCGGATGGCATGCTTGACCCGGAGGTTCTGGGGGAAGCGCTGCAGGTGCCCACGCTGCTGGTCAGTATCATGGCAGTGAACAATGAGACGGGCGTGATACAGGACATCCCTGCCCTCGCCGCCATTGCCAAACAGGCTGGTGCGCTGTTCCACACCGATATCGCGCAGGCGACCGGCAAGATTACGGTCGATCTGTCCGGCTGGAAGGTCGATCTGGCCTCCATCAGCGGCCACAAGGTCTATGGACCAAAGGGCGTTGGTGCGCTGTATGTCCGACGCCGGCCACGGGTTCGGCTGGCCCCGCTGTTCTCGGGTGGCGGCCAGGAGCGTGGGATCCGGTCCGGCACGCTGCCGGCGCCGCTGATCGTCGGCTTTGGCGAGGCCTGCCGGTTGGCTCAGGCCGAGATGACCGAGGAGGCGGAGCGACTGGCGGCGCTGCGCAACCGTCTGCTGCAGGGACTGACGGACGCGATTCCGGGCCTGCAGGTCAACGGCAGCATGGCCGCGCGCATCCCGGGCAATCTCAACCTGACGTTCCCGGCTGCGACCGCGGCAGAACTGATGGAGCGCGTGCCCGATCTTTGCGTTTCGACAGGCTCGGCGTGCTCCTCGGCGGCGATCGAACCCTCCTATGTGTTGCGAGCTCTCGGGCTAAGCGACGATGCGGCGGCACGTACCTTGCGGATCGGGGCAGGACGCTTTACCTCGCCGGCCGATGTCGATTACGCGGTGGCGGCGCTGGCTGCGGCCCATGCGGGGGCGCTGGCTCCCGATGTGGAAAAGCGGGGCAGCGAACAGCTTGCCAAGGCCTGAACGGAACCGATTGCCCCAATGCCGAAGATGACCTTCATCGAGCGCGACGGCACGCGCCGCGAAGTGGATGCGCCACTTGGACTCTCAGTG
>JBKPOG010000264.1:0-9182 GCA_046732975.1 Pseudomonadota bacterium | reverse complement strand
GTATCGCCGTTTGAATATACGCTTCCGCCGCGCATGCCTTCGCCAGCGAGGCGATCGCCGGCAGGTCCGCATCGTCCTCCGCTGCTGCCGATGCTGCGCAGTAAGCCGCCGACTTCGCCAGCTCGACGTCCACCAGCATGTCCGCCTGCTTGTGCTTCATCGACTGGAACGAGGCGATGGCACGACCGAACTGGACCCGCAGGTTGGCGTAATCCAGCGCCGACTGTCGCAGCCTCTCGGCCCCGCCCACCATCTCGTTCGCCAGTGCCACCGCGGCGAGCGTCATCGTCCGCGCGAACGGCTCCGCTCCGCCACCTTCTTGGCCCAATAGCTCCGCTTCCACCCCGCGAAATGTAAGCAGCGCCTGCTTTCGCGTCGGGTCCAGCACCTTGAGCGCGCGCCGCGTCAGGCCGGGAGCATTCCCCGGCACGGTGAAGAACGACAGCCCGTTGTCGCTGCGTGCTATCACCACGATCAGCTCGGCGGTATGCCCATCCAATACGAAGCTCTTGACTCCATCCAGCCGGTACTTGCCGCTTGCCCGCATCTCGATGCCGTCCGCATCCCAGCGCCCGTTCGGCTCGGTGAATGCCAGTGTGGCAATCGTCTCGCCGTTGGCAATATCCGGCAGCAGCGCACGTTTCTGCGCCTCCGTTCCCGCCTGCATGATCGCGGTCGCGGCCAGCACGGTGGAGGCAAAATAAGGCGCGCACAGCAGCGCGCGCCCCATCTCCTCCAGCACGATGCCAAGCTCCACGGGCCCAAAGCCCTGCCCGCCGTATTCCTCGGGAATGTTTACGGCGGTCAGCCCAAGCTGCTGGTTCAATTCGCGCCAGCTGTTGCGCTCCCAGCCGACCTCGGTCTCCATCAGCCGGCGCACTACGGAAGGCGGTGACTTCTCCTCAAGGAACCGCCGCAGCACCGAGCGGAACTCTTCCTGCTCGGGAGTATTGCTGAACTGCATGCGGTTCCTCCTCGCCCGACGTTGACACTGGCCGCTCTCGGCCCCGGTAATAACGCATGAACTACCTGACCCCAACCTCGCCCGATCCCGTCGCTCGCGCCCGCGCCCTCGGTCCCGTCATCGAGGCTGCTGCCGACGAGATCGAGCGCACGCAGCGCATTCCGGAGCCGCTGCTGTCACAGATGCACGAGGCCAGGGTATGCCGCATGCTGCTGCCGCGCGCAGCCGACGGGGACGAAGTAGTGCCCTGGGTCTATCTGCGCGCACTTGAGGAAATCAGTCGGCACGACGGCTCGGTCGGCTGGAACGTGTTCGTGGCCAACAGCTCGGCGCTGATCGCGCCGTTCCTGCCCCCGGAATCGGCGCGCGCGATCTACGCTGATCCGCGCGCCGTTATCGCCTGGGGCCCTCCGAATGCGTCGAAGGCCCAGGCCGTCCCGGGCGGCTATCGCGTTACCGGGCAGTGGCAGTTCGCCTCGGGCTGCCGACAGGCGACCTGGATGGGCGCTCACTGCCAGGTGCAGGAGCCGGACGGTTCGCTGCGCCTGAATGCCGAGGGCAAGCCTATCGTCCGCACGCTGCTGTTCCCGGTCGAGCAGGCGACCTTGATCGACGGCTCCTGGGAAGTGATCGGCATGCGGGGCACCATGTCGGGTGCTTACCGGCTCGACGATGTCTTCGTTCCCGAGGCGTTCAGCAGCACGCGCGAGAATCCCACGCTTCGGCGCGAACCTGGCCGGCTCTATGCGTTTCCGATGCAGGGCATCTACGCCGTGGGTGTGGCCGGCGTGGCTTTGGGGATCGCCCGCGCGATGCTCGACGCGTTCGAGGACCTGGCGACACGCAAGACCCCACGCAATCTCAGCCGTCTGGCCGACAATGCGGTGGTGCAGGCCAACGTGGCGCAGTTGGAGGCACGGCACGGCGCAGCGCATGCCTACCTGACCGACACGTTGAAAAGTATCTGGTCGGCCGACGACAGCTGGGTCATCGACGTGCCGGCGCGCGCGCGCGTTCGACTGGCCTGCTGCTTCGCGATACTGGCGGCCGAAGCCGTGGCGGATTACACCTACAAGGCCGCCGGGACGGACGCGATCTTCCTGGGTACACCGTTCGAGCGGCGGTTCCGCGATATGCACACGCTGTCTCAGCAGATGCAGTCCCGCGCAGCACATTTCGAGTCGGTCGGCCAAATCCTGCTCGGGATCGACCCGCCGGGGAATTTCTTCTAGCGCCGGGCCGCTGGCGACCCCTGGTCGCTGCTGTTAAACGCCCGAATATGGACGCCGTCACAGCCGGCCTGGAACTTGCGGCCAGGCGCGATTCCACCCGCGCCTTGCTGACACGACTGTGGCACGAGCATATCAGTCACCACAAAGCACGGCTGCTGCTGATCCTGGTGCTGACCGGGATCATGGCTGGCACCACCGCGCTGTATCCGGTGGTGATCGATCACGCCTTCCAGATGTTCACCAATCGCGACCGGCGGATTCTGTATCAGATCCCTGCCCTGGTCGTTGCCGTCACCTCCATCAAGGCGGCAGCCCAGTATTTCCAGAACGTGCAGGTGCAGCAGGTCGTGCTGCTGGTGATCCGGGACCTGCAGGGCCGGATGTTCTCGCACCTGACGCGGGCAGACCTGGCGCGGCTGGAACGCGAGGCACCCGCACAACTCGCAGCTCGTTTCACCACCGATGCAACGATCATCCGCGATGCGCTGACGCGTGCAGTGAACGGTATCGCCGACGCCATAACGGTGGTGGGGCTGATCGCCTCGATGCTGTATCTCGACTGGTTGCTCAGCCTGATTGCCGCGGCCCTGTATCCGCTCGCGGCGGTGCCGATCCAGAAGATCGGGCAGCGGATCCGCCGCGCGTCGGGTGGCATGCAGGAGCGCATGGGCGAGGCAGCGGCGATGCTGAACGAGAGTTTCGCGCAGGCCCGCACTGTGCGCGCGTATCGCATGGAAGCAGTGGAGACCGAGCGCGCGGATGCGGCGTTCGGGCAGCTCTATCGCGCCCTGATGCGCATAGCCAAAGGTCGCGCGCGGGTGGACCCCGTGCTGGAGGTGCTTGGAGGCGCTTCGGTGGCTGCGGTCATCGGCTTCGCGGGCTGGAGGGCAGCGATCAGTTCACAGACGATCGGCAACTTCACCGGTTTCATTGCCGCTTTGCTGATTGCGTCGCGCCCGCTGCGGGCTTTGGGCTCGCTGAATGCCGCATTGCAGGAGGGCTTGGCGGGTTTGCAGCGGGTGTTTTCGGTGGTCGACGACACCCCGCATATCATCGATGCGCCAGGCGCCGCCGCCCTGCCGCCGGGGCGCGGGCGCGTGGTGTTCGACGAGGTACACTTTGTCTACCCGGATGGACGCGTCGCACTTGCAGGGCTTAGCTTCACGGCCGAGCCGGGCACAATGGTTGCGCTGGTCGGCGCATCGGGTGCCGGCAAATCGACTGCCCTTGGGCTGATTCCCCGCCTGCACGACGCGACAGCCGGCGCAGTAAAGATCGACGGCGCCGACGTCCGCCAGGTCACCATGGCCAGTCTGCGCGATTCCATTGCCTATGTTGCGCAGGATGCGTTGCTGTTCGATGACACGGTGGCAGCCAACATCCGCATGGGACGCCCGATGGCGTCGCACGACGCGGTTGCTGCGGCGGCCGAAGCTGCCGCGGCAGCCGGATTCATCGCGGCACTCCCGGAGGGCTACGCCACGCGAGTAGGGCCGAGCGGACAGCGTCTGTCTGGAGGACAACGGCAGCGGGTGGCCCTGGCGCGGGCACTGCTGCGCGATCCGCGCATACTTCTGCTGGACGAGGCGACCAGCGCCCTGGACACCGAAAGCGAAGCCGCAATCCAGGCCGCACTGGCACGATTGCGCCAGGGGCGTACCACAATCGTCATCGCTCACCGCCTGTCCACGGTCCGCGATGCCGATCTGGTTGTCGTGATGCAGAACGGCAGGGCGGTGGAACGCGGCAGTCACGGCGTTTTGCTGGAGCAGGATGGAGTATATGCCAGACTGGTCCGCAGTCAGGCCTTGGTCGAGCCAGGACTGGTGCAATAGAGGCTGTAACATTTCTCAAAATACAATTTTCCGGGTAGCCTGGACACGGCTTAGTAGACAACAGGATGGACGATCACACCCCGACGACTGAGCTGGAGCCCCCCGAGCCAACCATCAGGACGCGTGCGCGTGCTGATGCACGACTGTCGCGAGCACGGGACAGGCGGGCTTCACATGCCAAGTTGGTGCTGCTGCTGATCATTCTGTTCGCTGTCACGGGTGGCGCAACCCACTGGTATCTGACCAAGGACGAAGCGAGCACCGACGACGCCTACACGGATGGCCATGCGATTGCCATTGCCCCCCAGGTCTCCGGTACAGTCGTCGCGCTGCGCGTGACCGACAATCAGCGCGTGAAAGCCGGCGACGTCCTGCTGGAAATCGATCCGCGTTCGTATGTCGCGGCGCGCGACCAGGCTCAGGGCAGCCTGGATGTGGCAGAAGCGCAGCTTGCGAACGCCCGCATCAGCCTGGACTGGACCAAGCAGGATTATCCGGCGCGGCTTGCCGCCGCTCAGGCGTCACTGGCCTCGGCCGAAGCCACGAACTTCAAGGCACAGGCCGACCGCCGCCGCCAAAGCAACCTGCCGAAGCAGGCCACGTCACAGCAGGACATCGACTCAGCCGAAGCGGCGCTGCGCACATCCGATGCCCGGATAGCCGAAGCTCAGGCAGCCGTGCGCCGCGCCGAGTTGGTGCCGCAGTATATCGGCCAAGCGGAAGCACAAGTGCGTCAGCTCGAGGCGCAGGTAGCACTGGCACATGCACAGCTCGCGCAGGCCGAACTGAATCTTTCCTGGACCAAGGTCGTGGCGCCGCATGACGGCTGGATCACCAGGCGCAATGTCGAGCAGGGAAACTATGTGCAGGCCGGCCAGACAGTTCTCTCCCTTGTAACGCCTGACATCTGGATCACTGCAAACTTCAAGGAATCGCAACTTGACCGCATGCGCGCTGGCCAGAAGGTGGATATCTCGGTGGACGCGCACCCAAACTTAAAGCTCACTGGTCATGTCGATAGCGTCCAGCTTGGCTCCGGCTCCCGCTTCACTGCTTTTCCGCCGGAAAACGCCACGGGCAACTTCGTCAAGATCGTGCAGCGCGTTCCGGTCAAGATCCTGATCGACAATGGCCTAGACCCTGCGTTTCCTCTTCCCCTCGGTCTCTCCGTCGTACCCACCGTGCATTTTGCAGATGCCGACCACAAATAGGACGAAGCAGACGCGCGTCTGCTTCGCGTTGATGCATACCAGATGAGCGAGTGGCAGGACGCCGCGTGGCGACCACGCGGTAGCGTATGGCTGGTGGCCGGCGCGGCAACCCTGGCGCCTTTCATGGAGATCCTGGACACCACGATCGTCAACGTCAGCTTGCCGAACATCGCTGGTGCATTGTCGGCAAGCAATGATGATGCGACGTGGACGTTGACGTCCTACCTGGTGGCAAACGGGATCATTGTGCCGGTCGCGGGTTGGTTCGGACGGCTGATCGGGCGCAAACGGTATTTTCTGATCTGCATTGCCGCGTTCACCGTCTGCTCTTTCCTGTGCGGCATGGCGACCAACCTCGAGCAGCTGGTCGTGTTCCGGCTGCTGCAGGGGCTGTTCGGCGGCGGACTGCAGCCGTCGCAGCAGTCGGTGATCCTGGACACGTTCGCACCATCCGAGCGAGGCAAGGGATTCTCGCTGGTGGCAATCGCGGTGATCTTCGCGCCGATTGCCGGCCCAGTGCTTGGGGGCTGGATCACTGACAATTACTCCTGGCGCTGGGTCTTCCTGATCAACGTTCCGGTGGGGATCTTCGCCTTCGTTTCTGTACTGCAGTTGGTGGAAGACCCACCCTGGGTGCAGCGTGATCGCGCTCATCTGCGCGATATCGACTATGGTGGACTGGGGCTGATCGCCCTGGGCCTTGGATCACTGCAGATCATGCTTGATCGAGGTGAAGATGCCGATTGGTTCAGTTCGCCGCAGATCCAGCTGTTCGCTGTGCTCGCAGCGGTGGGAATTGTTGGTGGCACGTGTTGGCTGTTGCTGGTTGAGAAACCCGTCGTCGATCTGCGCTGCCTGAAGGACCGCAATTTCGCCGTTGGCGTGCTGATGGTCTCCGGCATCGGCGCAATCCTGTACTCGACCAACGTTATCATCCCTGTGATGGCGCAGCAGTGGTTCGGCTACACGGCGCTGCTGGCTGGTCTGTTGCTGGCACCTGGTGCGGCGGTCATGGTCCCGCTCATTCCGGTCGTGGCGCGGGTTGTCCTGCCGAACGTGCAGACGCGATACGTGATTGCGTTCGGCTTCTTCGTCCTTGGCTGCTCGGCCGCCTATGCCTACCGGCTGACGCCGCAACTCGACTTCTGGACGATGGCGACGTTCCGGGCATTTCAGACCGTAGGTCTGGCATTCCTGTTCGTGCCCAACAGCACTCTGGCCTACTCCACTCTGCCGCGGTCACTGAACGCCGATGCCACGGCGCTCTATTCCATGTTCCGCAACATCGCTGGATCCGTGGGCATCGCGGTTATCACTGCGCTCGGCGCGGAGCGGCAACAGGTCCACCGCGCCTACCTGGCGCAGCATCTGTCGCCCTATGACCAGTCGTATCAGGACTTGTTGACGCGGCACACGCAGACATTGCAGGCCATGGGCCAGACACCGGCAAGCGCGCATGAGGCAGCGATGGGATTGCTCAATCAGATCCTGAACAAGCAGGCGGCGATCCTGTCCTACATGGACCTCTATGCCTACGTAGCACTCACGGCGTTCTGCCTGGTTCCACTGACCCTGTTGTTCCGTTCCGGCGTGGCCGGTCGCACCGGTCGCTGACGGGCCCTTTCTCGCTGCGAATCGCCGTGCTACCGCCGCGCCGATGAAGCGGCTGTTGCAGCATCCGACCGTGCAGACGGCGTTCGCCAAGGTGCTTGGACTATACCTTGCCTTCGCGCTTCGAACGACGCGGTGGTCGTTGGAGGGCCGGGAACACATGACGTCGCATGCGGCGGGTGCGCCGGTCATTGTGGCGTTCTGGCATGAACGGCTGCCGATGATGCCGATGCTATGGTTGAAAGCGCGCCGCTCGCCCGACGGACGCAATGCGCGAAATCGCGTGCATGTGCTGGTCAGCCATCATCGTGACGGCCGCTTCATCGGCGCGGTGGTCAGCCGCTTCGCGCTCAATGTGGTGCTTGGGTCTTCGACCCGTGGCGGTGCCAAGAGCCTGCGCCTGTTGCTGAACCTGCTCGCCGGCGGCGACCATATCGCCATCACGCCGGACGGACCGCGCGGTCCGCGGCGCGTTGCCGCCGCGGGCGTCGCCCAGCTCGCTGCACTCTCGGGTGCACCCATTCTGCCGTGCGCGGCCCAGACGACGAGACGCTGGGTGTTGCGCACCTGGGACCGGATGGTGGTGCCCCGGCCGTTCGGCCGCGGCGTCGTCGTTTGCCTGCCGACCATCGCCGTCGGGCGCGACGCCTGGCAGGATGCGCTACCTGCCATCGGTGCGGCGCTGACTGCGGCGGTAGAGCGGGCGGACCGCTTGTGCCTCGGCTGAGTCTGGCATCGGTCTGGGCCGCCGCGGCGACTATCGGCGCGCCCGCTCTGCGGATCATGCTGCGATTCAGGCAAAGCCGCGGGAAGGAGTTACCGGGGCGTCTTGCCGAACGCCGGGGCATCGACGCCACGCCGCGACCGCCCGGCCGGCTGATCTGGCTCCATGCTGCCAGCGTCGGTGAAACCATGTCGATCCTGCCGGTATTGCCGCTGCTGATGGATGCGGTAGCCACCATCCTGCTGACCACCGGAACGGTGACCGCGGCCAGGCTGCTGGCCCAGCGGCTTGATCCAGGGCTGGCGGCTCGGGTGGTGCACAGATTCGTGCCGCTCGACGTGCCGGCGTGGGTGGGGCGGTTCCTCGACCACTGGCGGCCGGATATCGCCGGCTTTGTCGAGAGCGAGCTTTGGCCGAACCTGCTCGCCGCCTGCCGTCGGCGTGCGATTCCGACGGCGCTGATCAACGCCCGCCTGTCAGAACGCAGCTTCGCGCGCTGGCAGCGTGTGCCGAGACTGGCGGCCCAACTGCTGGGCGGTTTTGCGAGCGTGCAACCCCGAAGTAAAGCGGACGCGGCGCGCCTGCGCGCGCTTGGCTGCCGCCGGCTCGCGGAGCCTGGCGACCTGAAGCTTGCTGCTGCGGCCTTGCCGGCAGATGAGGCGGAGCTAGCGCGACTCAGGGCACTCTTAAGGCAGCGACCGGTGTGGCTCGCTGCCAGCACGCATCCTGGCGAGGAGGCGCTGATCCTTGAGGTTCATCGGCTACTCATGCGTGCCCATCCAGGCCTTCTGACAATTATCGCTCCACGCCATCCTGAACGCGGCACCAGCATCAAGGCCGATGGCTATCGTTCGCGGGGTGACGGACCGCCGGTGGAAGGGGTTTGGGTCGCCGACACGCTGGGCGAACTTGGGCTGCTGTATCGCCTGAGCGGCCTTGCTTTCATTGGCCGCAGCCTGCTGCCGCCGGGTGGCGGACAGAACCCACTCGAGCCAGCACGTCTCGGCTGTGCAATTGCAGTCGGGCCGTACACCAGCAATTTTGCCGATCATGTCGCGATGCTGCGAGATGCCGGCGGTCTCGTGATGGTGCAGGACGTGCCCCAGTTGGCACTATGGGCAGACGAGTTGCTGCGCGATCTCCCGCGGCGCCGGGCCGCAGGGCAAGCCGCCCTCGGTGCTGTTGAGCGTCACAGCGATCTGCCGCACCGTACTGCCCATGCGCTGCTCAGATTGCTGGACCCGACCTCTCCCCCTCCCCTTGCGGGTGGGGGGTGGGGGGTGGGGATGTCTAACCGCCCTGCGTCCGTGTCACTCCATTGATCCGCATGCTGCGCTCACCGCCATTCTGGTATTGCGATGGAATGATCCCGCGACTGCTGTCGCCGCTCGCCGCCCTCACTGCGGCGGCAACCGCCCGGCGCGTGGCGCGCCCAGGTTGGCATGCGTCAGTTCCGGTCATCTGCTGCGGCAACGTCACAGTCGGTGGGGCCGGCAAGACGACGCTGGCCCTGGATCTTGGCACCCGGCTGAACGCCATAGGGCGCGCGGTGCACTTCCTGCTGCGGGGCTATGGTGGTGCAACATCGGGTCCGCACCGGGTCGA
>JBKPOG010000263.1:0-7791 GCA_046732975.1 Pseudomonadota bacterium | reverse complement strand
TGTCAGACGGCGGAGCGCACTGCTCGTCCATCAGCGATGCCTCCTTGCCGAGTTGGATGCTTGCTCACTGGGCGCGCGATCGGAAGCGCGGGCCAGGACTGCCGCTGGAGCTGATTGTCAAGCGTCAGACGAGCGAGACCGCGGACTTCTTCGGCTTTGGCGACCGCGGACGCCTGGCGCCGGGTCTGAAGGCCGACGTCAACGTCATCGACTTCGAACGGCTCCGCCTGCACGTGCCGGAAATCCGTTACGACCTGCCGGCCGGCGGACGTCGGCTGGTGCAGCGCGTAGATGGCTACATCGCAACCTTCGTTGCGGGCACTCCGGTGTTCGAGCAGGGCGCATATACCGGCGCCACCCCCGGTAGATTGGTGCGGGCCGGCTAGGGCCCGCTTAACCACACCTGGCTCCGCCTTCAGCGCTGGCGATAGGTCCGGTGGCACGCTGCGCAGGCGTCGCCCACAACCTTAACCTGCGCCTCCACTCCTTCTGCATCGCCTGCCTTGGCAAGCTGGGTCAGCTTGTCGGCGGCTGCGACGAAATCGTCTGCAGCCTTGTGGAAGCCCGCGGGATCCGACCACACAGGCGACAATGCCTTCGTCGGAGCTTTGTCGCTTCCGGCCGGGAACGTCGTCGGGAACTGCTTCATCCACCGCGCCATCGCCTTGGCGGGGTTCTCCAGCGTCTTCACATCGCCCTTCGCCGCGACGACGGCACGTATGCCGCTGAAATTGCCGCTGAGCAGGTCCTGTCCGGCCTGCCTGGTTTCAATAATGTTGAACTCCTGCGCCTGGACCGAACCCGCCGTGCCAACCGCCACAACCATTCCCAGCAGAAGCTTTCTCGTCATACGACTCCCCTCGTTCGTTACGTGGACGCCCAGCCGCGGTCAAAATTCCAGGCCGCTGTGCGAATCTCTTGGCAGAGATGCGTACTGCCGGCCACATGGATGATATGAACAGAATAACCGCCGTCGCTGTCTACTGCGGTTCCCGATCTGGGAACGATCCCGCATACCGGGCTGCCGCCCAGACCCTAGGGGAGGGACTGGCGCAGGCCCGCGTCCGACTGATCTATGGCGGAGGCGGTATCGGATTGATGGGCGTACTCGCAGACGCGGTTCTGGCGGCAGGCGGGGACGTGGTCGGGGTAATCCCGGAATTCCTTACGCGGCGCGAGGTTGCGCATGGGGGCAACACCGAACTGCTCGTGACCGACTCCATGCACAGCCGGAAGCAGCAGATGTTCCAGCTTGCCGATGCATTCGTCTCGCTGCCGGGTGGCCTTGGAACACTGGACGAGACTATTGAAATCATCACTTGGCGCCAGCTCGGGCTGCACAGCAAGCCGATCCTGATCTGCAACGTCGCCGCCTCCGCCGCACCCTTTCTAGCCGCGATCGAGGCCGCAATCACGGCCGGTTTCGCCGGCCCTGAGGTGCGTCGGCTTTATCAGGTGCTCGAGGGGCCGGCCGCTGTTCTGCGGCGACTGAGTGAGCTGCATCCTGGCGATCGCACACAAGCCCGTCGGCTGTAGCCGCGCCTTGCCGCCGAGAATTGCCGGGGCTATATGCGCCGCCTTGGCCGGAGTGTAGCTCAGCCTGGTAGAGCACTGTGTTCGGGACGCAGGGGCCGGAGGTTCGAATCCTCTCACTCCGACCATTAACCCCTGCGAAATAGCTAGCTTTTTCTCTATCACTGGCTCGGCGCCGCACCTGCGCGATAAGCAAGGGACCCGTTACGCTATCGCGCGCCGTACTGGCGCACGCGCATGTTCGCGAACATTGCGCGGAATATGCGGAACAATGCGGTCGAGACCCTGTTCCCCATGAACGTGGTTCACTCCAGAGAGAATTGTTGCTCGTAGTACTCGATCATCTCTTTGCGCTCCGCCTCGGTCAGGTCATCCGGGTCGCGGATAGAATATACTCGGCCGCGGAGGGCCCGATGAATCTGGTATTTCCCAGCGCTGGCCCGACCGATCGGTGTTAGGCCAAGGCCCTTGATACGAGCGCGGTATTGCTCAGTCGTCGTCACTCTACATCGACGCGCACGCGCCGCCTCGGCCGATCTATCGTCATCGCCACAACCTTATCACCCTGGATATCAAGAAGATCCCGCAGGACAGAATCCATGTCCCGCCACAGCTCATCCTCCGATCTGCCCATAAGCATTAGGCTGCGCATCTGCCGGCTGCGCGCGTGGATGAGGCCGACCCCGCCCCGCACGACTACGATATCGAATTCGATGCTACGGAGCATCCGAATGTCCTTTTTTCTCGCGCGGCGATTGGTGTTGCCTTGCTCCCCTGGGCTCCTCCAGCCAACCGGCGCCATCGTGCCGTTAACATCTATCCGGCAGGTTCCAACAGCACTACCGGGATCTGGCGCTCGGTCTTCTTTGCGTAATCCGCATATGGGGGCCAGAACTTGAGTGCCTTTTCCCAGAGCTTATCGCGCTCTGCGCCGGTAGCTGTCCGGGCTTTCGCTCTCAGCTTTCTCGTTCCGACCTGAACCTCGACCTCGGGATTGGCGACGAGGTTCCGGTACCAGTTGGGATGCTGAGGAGCGCCACCTTTCGAGGCGACAATGATGTAGTTCTTGCCGTCCTCGCCGTAGAACAGCGGGAAGATGTATTTCTCACCCGACTTCCGGCCAGTTGTCGTCAAGAGCAAAGACAGTACATGCATCTCCGAATAGCCTGGCGGGGTCACGGTATAGATGTGCCCCTCCTTGCCACCGCTGGAAATGTAGCGGTTCGCATGGTCGACCATCCACTGAGGGAGGCTGGGGGCGAGTTTGGCTTCGGCCATTCCTAATCTCCTTCTGAACTGTCGGCAAAGCCCACGGTAACTGCGACCCAGCACGAGGGCCAGCCCAGGCTCAAACGGATGGATACCCGCCATCACACGAGAACGTGGGGATGCAGACAGGACCAATGATGCAACTCGGACCGATTTGAGTCGCTTGCGACTTCACGGCAATCCGTTGAGGTTCAGTCATGAAGCAGTCACTCATCCTGGTGCCCGCCGCCGCACTCGTTGCTGCTATGTTATCCGGACCGGCTTATGCGCAACTGAATCCCCAGACAGTGACGCTGATGAGAGTGGACCCCCAAACTTTGGCCACCGGCTATCGCTCATCGAAAATGGTTGGAAGCTCGGTCAGTAACGAGAACAACGAAACGGTCGGAACCATCGACGATCTGATAATAACCCCGGGCGGTCAGGCACCATACGCTATCTTGTCGGTCGGGGGATTTTTGGGCCTCGGCACGAAATATGTCGCACTGCCTTTCACATCTCTAAAGATCGTCGACAAGAAAGTCGTCCTTCCTGGCGGCACGAAGGACGCTCTACAGGGCCTTCCCGACTTCAAATACAATACCAACGGCTGAGATCGCCGTAGCCGGGGTCAACGAGCAAGGACCCACTATCCTTTGAAGCCCTGCTGAAGGCAGGGGCTCAGTTCTTATTGTTGGCTTCGCGCGCAAGCACACGGCAGGTTGATACCAGGGACCGTTTGCCGCGTCCCCACACGAAAAGCCCGGCGGGCCACCCCCATATTCGGGCAGGACTTGGCGTTCCCGCCGCACTATGACGCCCAGCGTATCAGAACCCCACACTCGATTCAGATATTACTTCGGCTCGTTCATATAGCGGTCCTGGATCGAGATGCACGGCTGCGATCGACATGGTGTGGGTCGTCTGGCCGGCGCCGTCATATGCCCTTGAAGCGCCCCTTTCGCTTCTCGACAAAGGCGCGCCTCGCCTCTCTCGCGTCCTCCGAGTTCTGCAGAATGCCGCCGGCGTTGGAGGTGAGGACCATGGTGGTCTCCAGCGTGCTGTCCAGTGCGGCGCGCATGACGCGTTTGCTGACCCATTGGACTAGGGGTGGTCGCGCTATGATTCTTTCGCACAGTTCCCTTGTAGTCTCTTCCAACTTCTCCGATGGCACGAGGTGATTGAGGATGCCCCACTGATAGGCGCGCTCTGCGTTCAGCTCGCCAGTATAGGCGAATTCCAGCGCCCGGCCGAGGCCGATCATCTTGGGAAGGTAGTACGATCCACCGTTCTCGATGATCTGGCCGGCATTGTGATAGGCGATGAAACGGGTTTTTTCGCATCCGACGCGGATATCGCAATGCAGCGCCATGTCCATCCCCGAACCGACTGCCGGACCATTGATCATCGCGATCGTGGGCTTGCGGATCAGCGAGATGTCACGGTGCAGCGCCGTGAAGCCGTGGTAGAAATGCTGACGCGCACCGTCCGGTCCTTCGTGCGGCGCACGATTGCCGATTAAATTTTCGCCGGTGACGTCTGTTGTCGCCTTGGACGCAAGATTGGCGCCGGCACAGAATGCACGGCCGACACCGGTGAGCACGATGACGCGGACGTTGGGATCGTCATCTCCCGCCCGCATGTACTCCCCGACCTTGGCGACCGTGCTGTTCTCTTCCGCAGTACCAACCAGTGCGTTCAATCGCTCAGGTCGATTGAACCTGATCCAAAGTATCCCGCTGTCTTCCGGCTCATAGATCAGGTGATCGACCAGTCTTGGTGCCATGTTCTTCTCCCCGCACTATGCGAATGACTCGTTCATCGCAGAATAGACCAACGTGCGAAGGTCACGACGCAACGTCAGGCGGACTTCGCTGCCGATCACCTGCGTCATGAACACCACCGCCAGCTCCTCTTTCGGATCGATCCAGAAAGCCGTGGCAGCCGCACCGCCCCAGAAGAACTCGCCCAGCGTGCCGGGAAGTCGCGTCTTGGCGACGTCGATGTTCACGCCGCACCCGATCGAGAACCCGATACCCGAATAACCCGACTCGCTGAAGTTGCCGGGGGGCGCCATATCCGCCAACTCCTTGTTGCCGGGCAGATGGTTCAGGCTGAACAAGGCCACGGTTTTGGGACTGAGTATCTGGACGCCGTCCAGGCTTCCGCCGTTCAGCATCATCGCACAGAACCGCAGGTAGTCATGCGCGGTCGAAACCATGCCGCCGCCACCGGACTCCAGACTCGGTGGCGCAGCGTATGTGCTCTTCCCGGCATCGTCCTGTGTCTGTAGCCCACCGTCAGGCCTGGGCATGTAGCACGATGCAAAACGGTCGATCTTCTCCGGCGGGCACCAGAAGCCGGTGTCCATCATACCCAACGGCTCGAACAGCCGCGTGCGCAGGAACTCACCGAAGCTGGTGCCGCTGAGCTTCTGCACAAGGTAGCCCATCACGTCGATCGCCACCGAGTAGTTCCACTGTGTTCCCGGCGAGAACTCCAGCGGCAACATCGCAAGATGCTCGATCATAGCGTCGAGCCCGCCTTCAGCGCCGGGCTCGGCGATGCGCGCTCGCCGATACGCACGGTCAACGCTGGTGCGATTCAGGAACCCATAAGTCAGGCCCGACGTATGCGTCACCAGATCGACAACCTTCATAGGCCGCCCCGGTGGTGTGGTCAGGAATTTCGGTGCCGCGGTGGTCGCAATACTGGGCAATCCAGTTGCGTAGACGCCTAGCTCCTTCCACGATGGAATATGCGTGGAGACATTGTCGTCGAGGCCGATCAGACCCTCCTCGGCCAGCATCATCAATGCGACCGCCGTGATCGGTTTGCTCATCGAATAGATGCGAAAGATCGTGTCCTCGCGCATGGGCTTGCCGCGTTCCAGATCCATCTGTCCCGACATGCCGGTATGAACCAGCTGGCCGCGCCGGTAGATCATGGTGAGCACGCCCGGCAAATGGCCACAGTCGACATAGCGGCGCTTCATCACTTCATCCAGGCGCGCCAGTCGCGACGGTGAAAATCCAACTTCTTCCGGTCTCATCGATCTCTCCTGCTGCGGCTGCTCCGCTACCGATCATCGCGCGTCAGCCGCACTTTTACCAACTCGGCGGGCCGTTGCGGCAAATGAGGCGCAGGGCTAGCCTCGATGCAACCGTCCCGACTGGAAGGAAGTCGTCATGCACCTCATGTATTTCACCGAACAACCCATGTCGGCCTATTCCGCGAAAGCGGGCCTCGACTTCGGCGCCACTGCGCTGATGTTCTCGAACAGCCACTTCGATCCAGCGGAAGGCAGCCGCCTCTACAACGAATACCTCGAACACTACGTCATGTGTGACGAACTCGGCTTCGACGGCATCATGCTCAACGAGCATCACAATGCACCGTTCTGCATGCAGGCACGAACCAATATATTCGCCGCGATCCTCGCAGCCGTCACCAAGAACGTGAAGATCGTCATCCTGGGCAATCCGCTGCCGCTGTCCGACAACCCGGTGCAGCTCTCCGAAGAGCTGGCGATGATTGACATGATTTCGAAAGGACGACTGGTCTCCGGCTTCGTGCGTGGCGGCGGTCAGGAGCAGCTCGCCAATGGCGTGAACCCCGCCTTCAATCGTGAGCGTTTCGAAGAGGCGCACGATCTGATCATCAAGACCTGGACCACACCCGGGCCGTTCCGCTGGGAAGGCACCCAGTACCAGCATCGTGTGGTCAATCCATGGGCGGTGCCGATGCAGAAGCCGCATCCGCGTATCTGGATTCCGGGGGTCATCAGCAAAGAGACGATTCTCTGGGCGGCGCAGCACGGCTATCCGTATATCGCACTCAACACGCCGGTCGAACGCACGAAGCAGATCTGGAAACTCTACGACGATGAAGCAGCGAAGGCCGGCTTCGCCGGAGGCTCCCCGTACCACGGACTTCTGAAGCAGATCCATGTCGCCGAAACCGAAGAGAAGGCGCTGGAAAACGCGCGTCAGTTCCTGTGGATGCAAGGCGAGTTCACCGGACTGGCCCACCCCGTCTGGAGCACGCCGGCGGGCTATTACAGCCCGGAGAACCGTCGCGGCTTTGTCGAGTTCGCCGTTGGCCGCTCGACCAGCCCACGCGCGCGTCCCGATCTTGCGGGGCAGCTCAAAGAGATGATGGTCATCGCCGGCACGCCGAAGCAGGTGGTCGCCAAGCTTCGCATCCTGTTGGAGGAAACGCGCCCTGGCATTCTCGCCTTCTGGGGCAACGACGGCACCATAACCCACCCGGATGCCAAGTCATGTATCCGTCTGCTCGGAACCGAGGTGTTTCCCGCCGTCCGCGAAATCGCGAAGGAACTTGATCTTAAGAGCCCCTTCGAGACCAATCAACCTGTGAGCGTTGACTACATGGGTGGTCGTGAGCAGCCACGGCAAGCGGCAGCGGAATAAGGCAGCCGGCGGCATTGCGGCCGATTTAGCTCAGCGCGCGGCGCACGGTGAAGCCGGCCATCGTCAGCATTGCCGCGGCGATCAGCGCCATCGGCCATGCCTGACCGAGCACCACCGCCAGCGGCATGTCCTGCAGGAACAGACCGCGCGCGATCACCAGCATGTAGCGCACCGGATCGACCCGGCCGATCATCTCGACAATGCGCGGCATGTTCTCGATCGGCGCGGCGAAGCCGGACAGCACGATCATCGGCGAGGCGAACACGAACACGCCGAGCATCGCCTGTTGCTGAGTGCGCGCGAACGACGAGAGCGCAAGGCCGATGCCGACGCCGCTGAGCGTGTATAGCAGCAGCATCGTCTCGAGCAGCAACAGGTCGCCACGGAACGGGAGGCGGAACCACAACAACGCGGCGATGATGACAATATTGGCGTTGATCAGGCCGACGATGATCCCGGGGAGCGCCTTGCCGACAAGGATCTCGGCCGGGCGCAGCGGCGTTACCAGCAATTGCTCGAACGTGCCAAGTTCGCGTTCGCGTGCAATCGACAGCGCGCTGACCAGCAGCGACATGAT
>JBKPOG010000262.1:0-8252 GCA_046732975.1 Pseudomonadota bacterium | reverse complement strand
GAGTAAGCCAGCCTGCCATCCACGGTGATTTCAAACACTCCACCACCGGACCTACGCAGGGCTACCTGCGCCGCTGGCTGCGCCTTTCGGATCAGATCTGCCGCCTCACGGGCGCGCGGTTCGTAGCCTCACATCCCGCAGTATTCGATCTCGACCTGCATGAGGGGGCCTTCCTGCTTGTGGACACCGAGCGCAGGATGGCAGGAGACAGCAAACTCCGATAGTCCCCGCGCTGAATGCGGCGAACCTGCTGTTCGAACTGCTGTGTCTGGTGGCCGACAGCCGTGTCACTCAGCCGAGCAGCAGTCGTCGCGCCTGATCTGCTGCCGCCTGCGCCATGGCGCGCAGCGCGTCGTCGTCGGCGCTGCTGATCGGATGCGCGATCACGGCAAACTGGTAATCGGGAAACCCAAGCACGCGCGCCATCAATTCCGCGGCGCTGACGAACCGGGTTGTCATCACCGCCATCGCGGGGATGCCCAATCGTTCGGCAGTGACGGAGTCATGCAGACTGCACGACGAACAACTGCCTCAGTCGCCGATCCCGGTGACGACAGCATGCCAACGGGCGATCTCGTCCACGATATGACGATCGGCGGGGGCGCTGAAGTTGGACTTAACCCGCAGGACGACATCGGCAAGAGCAAACTGTTCGCGAAGGATGCGATCCAGGTGGGCGAAGAAGCCCTTCGTCCCTTCCTTCCCGTTGGAAATCAGCCCAACCGTCTTGCCAGCGAGCGACATAGGGCGCCGCGCCAGCTGTCCCAGCGGCGGTGCGATCTCGTTGGTGGGATCAAGGACCTGAAGCACCATGGCGTCAGTTCACTGCCCTGGCGGCCCGCAGTCAACGCAGGCGCCGATCGATAGCGTGACGGCGCGACTCTTGTTGCCAAGCCACGGCGGGATCACCGCGCCGAACCCGCCGGCGGGACCACCGGCCGCAATCACCAGAAGCTGCTCGGGCGTCTCAAGCGCAGCATACTGCGTGCCGCCGCGGTCCCGCACCACCGACCCCTTGCCCACATGCGCCCATTCGCGCCGATCGATCCGCGCACGCCGGTGGATCAACGCTGCGATGTCGGTCTTGCTCCAGCCGGCGGCCTGCAGGTGATCGCGCAACTGCTTGGGGATGATCAGTGCGTAATTGCCGCCCCAGATCGAGTAGCTACGCATGTTGGCGCGCATCTCCGCAGCGAAGGTTTCCAGGATCTCTTCCGGCACCGTGGTCCACTCGTTCATGATTTGCCGTGGCGCACCCGCTGCCATCACAGTGACGGCCGATGCATCTGCCGGCAGGCCACGCTGCACGTGCAGCGGCAGCCAGGTGCTGTCCTCCTCGTCCTCGGCCACACAGAAGCTGAACTTGCCAGGATGGCCGATAGTGGAGCGGTCGATGCCGCCCGGCCGCACCTCCAGAATATTGATCAGTGCCAGCCGGATCGCGCGACCGATTACCGACGTCGCGCGATCGCTGTTGCCGAGCGTGTTGAATGTGCCCACGGCACCGATCTCACGGCGCAGCGGTCCATTCAGCACGATGAACACCGCACAGCCGCCGGTGGAGGCGGTGGCACCATGCAACAGGAACTCGGGCCGCAGCATCGCGGTGATCGCGGTGACCACAGCCGGGAAATGCATCGGCAGACAGCCGGCCATGATCGCGTTGATCGCCAGCTTCTCGGCGGTGATCGCCACCTCGCGCACAGGCTCGATGCCGATCAGCTGTTCGGGCGGCAACATCGCCCATTCAAGGCAGGCGCGCACGGCATCGGCCGTCGGCGGAACAATCGGCAAGCCGTCAGTCCAGCCATTGGCGTGGTACAGTTCCTGTACCGCGTGGACATCGCCAAGGTCGTAGGTTCTCGAACCCAATGTCATCTGGGTCACCGGCTCACGACACCGACCATGGATCGACGAGGGTCAGGCCGCAACCCGAGAAACCGCTTATGTCCCTGGTCGCGATGCGAGCGCCCGCGGCAAGCGCAGTGGCTGCAATCAGTCCGTCGAAGCCCTCGATCGGATTGCCGGCACGCCGGCGCGTCAGTACGATTTCGGGGTAACGTCCGGCGGCACCCGTGCCAAATGGCAGGACGCGGCCTGCAAAGTCTTCAGCAAACATCGCCTCGGCCGCGGCGGCCAGCGCCGTGCGGCGGCGGCCTGCGGGTAGCGCGGCGATCCCATAGAGAATCTCGGCCTGATTGACACAGGTAGTACAAAGCTGTGCGCGGGGCTGCGCCGCCACCCAGGCGAGCACTCCTGCGTGTGGCTTGGGACGCATCAGTTCAGAGATCACGTTGGTGTCGAGAACGATCACCGCTCGAAGTTTGCGGGCGGCCCGAGGGTGACCGGCGGGTGATCGGGTAGCTCGACACCGCCCAACGGTGCGAAGCGTCGGCGGATCACCTCGGCAAGATTTGGAGCGCTGTCCTCGTCGTGACGGAGGGCGTCGACCAGGATTTTGCGCAGTTCCGCCTCCATGGAATGTCCGTGGCGGGCAGCACGCACGCGCAGCCGCTCTTTCAGAGCTGTATCGACGTTGCGGATCGTCATTGTGGGCATCGCGGTCAATGTACTCGATGATTGCAATGCTGGCAAACCTTGACGACATGCGCGACCGAACTACGCTTCGTCCCAGCCAACGGGAGCACGCAGCATGTTCACCACCCGGCCGGAGATCGCCGGCACCTTCGGTGTCGTCGCCAGTACACATTGGATCGCCAGTCAGGTCGGGATGGCCGTGTTGGAAAGAGGCGGCAACGCGTTCGACGCCGCCGCTGCCTGCGCCTTCACTCTGCAGGTGGCCGAGCCGCATCTCAACGGCCCGGGTGGCGACGCACCAATCATCCTGCATTCCGCCCGCAGCCGGTCACAGCACGTGATCTGCGGCCAGGGCGTCGCACCGCAGGCTGCGACCCTGGAGAAATTCCGCCAGCTCGACATCGACCTGATCCCGGCAACCGGCGTGCTGCCGGCGGTCGTGCCCGGCGCATTCGATGCCTGGTGTCTGCTGCTGCGCGATTGGGGGACCTGGGAACTGCCCGACGTGCTGGCCTTCGCGATCGGCTATGCGAAGAACGGCGTCCATATCGTGCCGCGCATAAGCGCCACCATCGAAAGCGTGCGCATGCTATTCGAGGCGGAATGGCCGTCATCCGCCGCCGTGTTTCTGCCCGGCGGCAAGGTACCAGCGCCGGATTCGCTGTTCGCCCGCCCCGCGCTGGCGGCGACATATGAGCGCATCTGCAAGGAAGCCGTCGGCGAGTCACGCGAGGCCCGCATCGATGCAGCACGTGGGGCATGGTATCGTGGCTTCGTCGCCGAAGTGGTGGATAAGTTCTTCCGCTCGACCGACATTCTGGACGTGTCGGGTCGTCGCCATCGCGGCCTGCTGGCAGCCGATGACTTTGCCCGCTGGTCGGCCACTGTCGAGGACCCGGTCGCCTACGGCTATCATGGTCATACAGTGCTGAAATGCGGGCCATGGAGTCAGGGGCCGGTGTTTCTGCAACAACTTGCACTGCTGCGCGATTTCGACATTGGCGCGATGGACCCGTTCGGCAACGAGTTCGTGCACACCGTGGTGGAATCCGCCAAGCTCGCCTACGCGGATCGCGAAGCCTACTACGGCGATCCAAATTTTGCCTCCGTCCCGCTCGGAGTACTTCTGTCCGATGACTACAACGCCGGTCGTCGCAGGCTGATCGGGCGCAGCGCGTCGCTGGATCTTCGCCCTGGGACTGTGCCCGGCCACACGCCGGTCGTGGATCGTGACGGCGCAGGCCGCGCCCACCTGCTGACACGCTCCCCCGGCGTCGGTGAGCCGACGGTGGCGCGGCTCGGCGTGATCGGCGCCGATACCTGCCATCTCGATGTGATCGACAAAGACGGCAACATGGTCAGCGCCACGCCGTCCGGCGGCTGGCTGCAATCTTCGCCGGTGATTCCGGAACTCGGCTTCTGCATGGGCACGCGCGGGCAGATGTTCTGGCTGCGACCCGACCTGCCCAACAGCCTGGTACCTGGCAAGCGCCCGCGCACCACTCTGTCTCCGAGCTTCGCGCTGCGCGAGGGAAAGCCGTGGATGGCTTTCGGTACCCCGGGCGGCGAGCAGCAAGATCAGTGGTCGCTGACTTTCTTCCTGCGCATGGTCCACCACAACATGGGCATCCAGGAGGCGATCGATGCGCCGTCGTTCCACACCGAGCACTGGCCTTCGAGCTTCTGGCCGCGCGTTGCGCGCCCAGGCAAGGTCGTGCTGGAGGGCCGCTATTCCGACGCGGTGATGTACGAGCTCAAGGCGCGCGATCACCGTGCGGAGAAAGGCGAGGAGTGGTCGGAAGGCCGCCTCTCCGCCGCACGCATTGAGAACGGCCAGATGCGCGCTGGTGCCAATCCGCGCGGCATGCAGGGCTACGCGGTGGGGCGCTGACGCGCGCAACCCCCTTGCGTTTTGCGGCCACCGCGCTGCTTGCTTGGCATGCTGGACGCGTCCACTGAGGCGAAGATTACTCGCATCGAGATCACTAAGGCGGAGTCCGCGTTCAGCGGTCAGAACTTTGGTGCGGCTGGCACATTCGAGCGGCTCACCAGTCGCGCGCGGGACATGGCGGATTACACCTCCAAAATCGAAATCCTGCGCCCGGGGCAAATCCCGATCCGGGTCGCACGACATCTCCCATTCCTCCAGTTACGTGATCCTTTCCCCGGCACCAGAATCGGAGATCGGCGTCGGTATCCACATTCCTCGCCACGAGCGGTGGCGATGTATTCGGGCCAGCGCAGGTCGACCGGGGTGTGAAGTCGGGTGGCAGCAATGGTGCGACCCATTTGTGGCCGCCGATACCTCCGCCGGTGCGCTCGTCGAACTCAGCCTTGGCGCGTTCCAGCAGTTCCGGATGCGCGAGCAGATCAAGGAACGACGCCGCCAACGTCTTGGCGCCAAGGAACAGGCCCGGATCGATCGCTTCCGGGAGTCCGCCCAACGCATTGCGGCACCAAGCGGGATACTCGAAGTCATCGTCAGGCGGACGCAGCGTCGGCCGCATGGTGAAGACGCGCACCGCAGGCGCGTGCCAGCTGTATTCGACGTAATCATCGGCACCGATATGGAACTGCGATGACGGCAGGCTGCGACGCTGCAGAGCCTCGAATTCGTCGGGTGGCGTCAGGCGCTGGTTGTCGGCGATGAAGGGATCGTCCATTGGCACAATGCCCAGATTAGACTGGATCGTGCGCGCGAACTCCTTTGCTTCGCTGCTGAAGGACGGCGCCCCAACTGCCATCATATTGCGATACGCGAGGTCGATCATCGTGCTGTTCGGCAGCCCGACGCGCGTCTTGGTGACCCAGCGCACCGAAGCCTCACATCCACAGGAGGCGGCGGCGTTGCGCGCATTGTTGACCAGTACCTGGTAGATCTGCTGCTGCACCGCGAGCAAGGGCGAGCGCCAGGAGTACTGGATCTGGCTAAACCGCGGCGGCAAGTTGTCGGAAGTCGCGTCACCCCCGGCGAGGATGAACTCGTTGAGCGTCCAGGCGCCGGCGTGCGGGTACATCGCCTCCTTGGTATATTTTGTCGTCGTGTACATCAGACATAGCGCGTCGATCGCGCCGGGACAGCGCGCAACCGCATGCGCCGAAGTGCGGATCGGCAGCAGCGACTTGTCAATCCAGCGCTCGGGCGCAAGGGTTTCGAAGGTGATCACCACGCTCCAATACGCGCCGCACTGCGTTTCGCCCTGCACGGTGTTCATGGTGTGTGGGTGATAGGCGATGAAGGCGTCGCACCCGTCGTAATAGCCCTTTGCTGCATGCACCGGCTTCGAGCCGCACACCTTCTCGGCCGGTTCGCCAAAGAATTTCAGCGTTCCGCGCAGCCCGTGCTGCTGCATGGCTGCTTTTGTCGCGAGGACACCCGTGAGCGCGGTGGTCCCCAGCGAGGAATGCGGATCGGTATGACCGGCTGCCCAAGGATGCAGGCCTTCGCGCGGCGCCTTGTACGGAACAACCTGCTGCGACTGGCCGGGGACCGCATCGTATTCCGCGTAGCTGCCCAGCACCGGCGAGCCGCTGCCCCAGGTCGCAACGAAGGCCGTGGGCATACCACCCGAGCCTTCCTCGACAATGAAGCCTTCGCTCTGCAGCAATTCGCAATAGGCACGCGCCGACTTGTACTCGCGCCACGCGGGCTCGGCATAGTCCCAGATTCTCCGATTGAACTCCGATAGGCGCGCGCGGTGTTTCTCGATCCAGTCGAGTGCCGACTGTTGCGTTGGACTGAGCGGCATCGCTTACTCCCGATCAGAACTGCAGAAGGTTATCGCGAAACTGCTTGTGGGCGTAAGCTGCGCGGATAAGGCCTCGATCCTTGCGCCGGCACCACCGCTCAGTTCGCGAATGCGGTAACGATCCGACGCACTGGCGAAGCTGGTGCCGAAGTCGCAGATTGTCTTCACTGGCGCGGAGCAAGTGCGAGGACTGATTGCGCGATTCGGCGCCACACCTGAAGGTAACTGCGCGGCAACCCGCCCGCATCCTAACTCGGCTGCGTGGGACGTAGGGAGATTGGAGACGAGATGAGAAGCTGGCCTTGGCTGCTGCTATTTGCGTTGGCTGCCTGCGGCAATAGCGGTATGACGCGCAACTTCAATCTCTCCCGGGATGCCGCGCCCGAGACCATGGCGTCGACACGCGTGCCACTCTCGACGCCGCCGGAGCTGGCGACAAGGCCGACCCGCCCGATTGCTATCGGCGGCAGCTCCGATGCCCAGCCAACCACCGATCAGACGCCAGCCAGCGCGGGCGAAGAAGCCTTGGTGCAGGCAGCAGGCCCGGCACCAGACCCCCATGTGCGTACGGCGATCAACGAGAAATCTGGGATGGTCTATCCGAGCCCGGAGTTCGTCGATCGCCTGATGAATTGGACGCCGCCCGCCGGCTACACGCCCATCATCACGCAGGGCAGCCAAGGCGGCGGCTGGTTCAGCCGGATCTTCTGAACGCCGCAATCATCGCCCGCACGTCCGCGGCCGAACGGCCCTGCGCGCGCAAAGCGCGCAGCGTTTCCGCTTTGTCGCGCTTGGCAAGCCTGCGTCCGGTCGCGTTCACCAACAATTCGTGGTGTGCATAGGTCGGGGTCGGCCAACCCATCAGTGCCTGAAGCAGACGGTGCAGATGGGTAGCCGACTTCAGGTCCCCTCCGCGCGTCACCAACGTGACGCCTTGCAACGCATCGTCATGCGTAACACACAGATGGTAGCTGCCTGGTGCGTCCTTACGTGCCAATACGACATCGCCAAACTGTTCGGGCTGACAAGGGATGACGCCCTCATCCTCTTCCTCGAATGTCAACGGCACCTCGACTGCCCGCGCCACATCGAGCCTCAGCGCATAGCGCTCGCCGGCAGCGATACGTGCTTCCCGTTCATCGAGCGAAAGCCGTCGGCAAGTGCCGGGATACAGCGGCGCGCCATCCGGCGTATGTGGCGCGCTCGCTGACTGCATGATGTCGGCCCGCGTGCAGAAGCACGGATACAGCAGACCCCGTGTGGCCAGCGCATCAAGCGCCGCGCGATACTCTGTCAGATGATGCGACTGAACGCGGACCTCGCCATCCCAGTCGATACCAAGCCACGCCAGGTCCTCGAGGATCGCCGTCGCGAACTCAGGTCGGCAGCGCGCGGTATCGATGTCCTCCAGACGCAGCAGGAACACTCCGCCGACCTCGCGCGCACGGCGCCACGCCGTCAGTGCGCTGAAGGCGCTGCCGAGATGCAGGTAGCCGGTGGGGCTGGGCGCGAAGCGGGTGACGACCGACATGAGGATGCGCCACAAATAGTATGTTCACCGCCGGAGGAAGAGTGGCATGGCCGAACTGGATGGGCCGCGATGGGGTCCCGCATCGAAGACCGCACCGAAGCAGCTCGTCGTGCTGTGCCACGGGTTGGGCGCCGATGGCCATGACCTCATCGACCTCGCGCCCACCTGGTCACGCGCGCTGCCCGATGCCTTGTTCGTCTCGGTCGATGCGCCATTCCCCCACGCCTCAGGGTTCGGCCGGCAGTGGTGGAGCGTTGAGGATCGCTCACCGCAGGTCGTGGAGGCCGGCGTGCGCAGCGCCGCCGGATTCCTGAACGCGTTCATCGACGCGGAGTTGGCGCGGCAGCACCTGCAGGCACAGGACTATGCACTGATGGGCTTCAGCCAGGGTGCCATGACGGTGCTGTTCACCGGCCTGCGCCGCACCAGCGCGC
>JBKPOG010000261.1:0-9879 GCA_046732975.1 Pseudomonadota bacterium | reverse complement strand
GCGATGGAACAGGCGATTGCAAGGGCAATTGCCGAGACAGGCGCCGCCAGCATCAAGGACATGGGGAAGGTGATGGCGGCCCTCCGGGCCAGGCACGCCGCGACGCTCGACATGGCGAAGGCAGGTCCGATGGTGAAGGTTCGGCTATCATGATGCTGAGAAGGAGGGACCAGGTGGGAGGGGGAAGGGGAGGGGGTCGATGAACTGATGCCCCTGCCAGCCGCCTTTCTCGACGAACTCCGCCTCCGCACACCGCTCGCGGCAGTCATCGGCCGCCGCATTCGCCTGGCGCGCTCCGGCCGCCAATGGAAAGGTTGCTGTCCATTCCACGGCGAGAAGACCCCCAGCTTCTACGTGTACGAGGACGGCCACTATCACTGCTTCGGTTGCGGTGCGCATGGTGATGCGATCGGCTTTGTCATGCAGAGCGAAGGTGCGAGCTTCACCGAGGCGGTTGAGCGGCTCGCGGGTGAAGCGGGCTTGCAGGTGCCGAAGCCCTCAGCGGAAGCCGCCGAGGCGGAGCGGAAACGCCTGAGCCTCGCCGGCGTGCTTGAGGCAGCACAGGCCGGGTTCCATCGCAGGCTGTTCCTGCCGGAGGGCCGCCACGCTCTGGCCTATTTGCGCGGCCGCGGCCTGTCCGAAGACACCATTCGGCGTTTCGGCCTTGGTTGGTCGGGCGAAGGGCGCGGCGCTCTTCTGGCTGACCTTGGGCGCGAGGGGATAACCCCCGAGCAGCTGGTGGACGCCGGGTTGATGCGACGGGACGATGAAACCGGCCGGACATTTGATCTGTTCTTCAGTCGCGTGATGTTCCCGATCCGCGACCGACGCGGTCGGGTGATCAGCTTCGGTGGGCGCACCCTCGGTGACGGTCAGCCGAAGTACCTCAACGGCCCGGAGACGGCGCTGTTCGCCAAGCGCCGCACGCTCTACGGGCTGGATCAGGCCAGGGAGGCGGTGCGCAGTGGGGCCGCGTTGGTGGTTGTCGAAGGCTATACGGACGTGATCGCCCTGGCAGAGGCGGGCATCGGCGGCGCCGTGGCTCCTCTTGGCACGGCGCTGACCGAAGAGCAGCTCGAAGAGCTGTGGCGGCTCGCGCCCACGCCGATCCTTTGTTTCGATGGCGACGCCGCTGGAGCCCGCGCGACTGAACGGGCCCTGACAATAGCCCTGCCGCTCGTCAGCATCGAGCGAACAATGGCGACGATTGCCTTACCAAGCGGCCAGGATCCCGACGATTTCATCCGGAAGCGAGGAGTTGGCGCGTTCAGTCAGCTTCTGAACCATCCTAGGTCGATGTCGGCTTCGATCCTCTCCGTTGCAAAAGGCGGGGAGGCGACAAAAACCTTGGAACAACGCGCCAGAGTGATGGCGAGGCTGGAGGGCCTCGTTGATGCCATTGGTGACATAACCTTGAAATGGGAATACCGTCGGTCGCTGTGTTCGCAACTCCGGAAAGAATTCAAGCGGTTACCAGCGCCAATTGATCGGTCTGGACTGGCCAGCCCCATTATCGATAGCGAGCATCGCAATCTCGAGCGGCTGCGTATTCTCACCGCGATCCTGTTGTGCCACCCGATGCTATTGCGCGATGTGGAACATGCCTATGTCGGCCTCGATCTACCGTCCCCGCTGTCAGCCGTCAGAACCGCACTTCTGACGTGGGCAGAAGCGGCTGATATCCTTGACTCACATGGCCTGATGTCCCACCTCACGGATTCTGGATTGCAAGCAGAGGCAGATCGGGTCCTGGCGTCGGCGCCTGTGCCGTTGCCGGCCTGTGCTTCATCAGCGGCGATGCCAGCGGAGGCCGAGGCAGGTTGGTGGCACATCTTCGGATTCCTGTACGTGGATCGCCTGCGGGAAGAGGTCGCGGAAGCCGAAGCCGCCTTCGCACGAGAGATGACCCCCGACAACCAGAACCGCCTCAAAGCCCGGCTGGCAGGCTTGATGCGGGTTCAGAGCGGCGAACCCGATGGCGTGGAGCTCGCCGCGTAGAGAAGACGTAGGAGTGTACTGAACGATGGCCACGAAGCCCTCTGTCGCCGCCGATACCGTGACCGCCGAGCAGGACGTCGAGACCACGCTGCTCGATGTGCAGACCGCCGCGGTCAAGCGGCTGATCGCACGCGGCAAGGAGCGCGGCTACATCACCTTCGATGAGCTGAACGCCATCCTACCTCCGGACCAGAACAGCTCCGAGCAGATCGAAGACGTGATGGCCAACTTCTCCGAGATGGGCATCCAGGTCGTCGAGGGCGAGGAAACCGAGGAGAGCGAGGCGCCTGTCGCCAAGGCGGAGAAGAGCGAGGAAGCCGAAGAAGAGCCGACCGGCAACGTCGACGAGGAGAGCCTTGGCCGCACCGACGATCCGGTGCGCATGTATTTGCGCGAGATGGGCAGCGTCGAGCTGCTGTCGCGCGAGGGCGAGATCGCCATCGCCAAGCGCATCGAGGCCGGCCGCGACATGATGATCGGCGGGCTGTGCGAAAGCCCGCTGACATTCAAGGCGATCATCTCCTGGCACGACCAGCTGAAGGCTGGCCGCATGCTGTTACGTGACATCATCGACCTGGAGGCTACCCAGGGCGCCGGTGCGCCGACGCCCGATGGCGGTGTCGGTGCCACGACAGAGGGTAATGGTGCTGCCGATGGGGCAAACGGCGCCGATGGTCTGGACGGCTCGGACGACATGGACGGCGACGACGAGGGCGACGGCCCCGGAATCTCGCTTTCCGCGCTCGAGGAGAAGCTGAAGCCCGAGGTGCTGGCGAACTTCGAGGAGATCGAGGCGCTCTATAAGAAGCTGCACAAGGTGCAGCATCGCCGGTTGGAGACCATGACATCGGGCGAGGAGGTCACCGCGCGATCGGAGAAGACCTATGAGCGCCAGCGCGAGGAGCTGGTCAAGAAGGTCGAGCAGGTGCGGCTGCACAACAACCGCATCGAGGAATTGGTGACCCAGCTCAAGCAGCTGAACCAGCGGCTGACGGCATTGGAAGGACAGCTGCTGCGGACCGCCGAAGGCTCCAAAGTGCCACGCGAGGAGTTTCTCAAGCAGTATCGCAGCCACGAGCTCGACCCGAACTGGGTCGAGCGCGTTTCGAAGTTGCCTGCCAAGGGCTGGAAGACCTTCGTCGTCAAGCACGCCACCGACATCACCAACGTCCGCAGCCAGATCGCCGCGGTGGCGAACGACGCCAGTCTGCCGATCGGCGAGTTCCGTCGTGTCTACATGACGGTGAGCCGCGGCGAGCGCGACAGCGCGCGGGCGAAGAAGGAGATGATCGAGGCGAACCTGCGCCTGGTGATCTCGATCGCCAAGAAATACACCAATCGCGGCCTGCAGTTCCTCGACCTGATCCAGGAAGGGAACATCGGCCTGATGAAAGCGGTGGACAAGTTCGAGTACCGCCGCGGCTATAAGTTCAGTACCTACGCGACCTGGTGGATCCGCCAGGCGATCACCCGCAGCATTGCCGATCAGGCGCGCACCATCCGCATCCCGGTGCACATGATCGAGACGATCAACAAGCTGGTGCGCACCTCGCGCCAGATGCTGCACGAGATCGGCCGCGAGCCGCAGCCCGAGGAGCTTGCCGATAAACTCGGCATGCCGCTCGAGAAAGTACGGAAGGTACTGAAGATCGCCAAGGAGCCGATCAGCCTGGAGACGCCGATCGGTGACGAAGAGGACAGCCACCTTGGTGATTTCATCGAGGATAAGGCGGCCGTGATCCCGCTGGATGCGGCTATCCAGGCCAACCTGCGCGAGGCGACCACGCGCGTGCTGTCATCGCTGACGCCGCGCGAGGAACGCGTGCTGCGCATGCGCTTCGGCATCGGCATGAACACCGACCACACACTGGAAGAGGTTGGCCAGCAGTTCAACGTGACGCGCGAACGCATTCGTCAAATCGAGGCGAAGGCACTGCGCAAGCTGAAGCACCCGAGCCGAAGCAGGAAGCTCAGGAGCTTCCTGGACGACTGATCCGAGCGGTCAGCCTTGCCGTCGGGCTTGGCTGTCGCAGCGCAGTGCTTCACGCAACAGCAGGTGCCACAGTTTCCGAGCCGATCGCTAGGCGCAGGCCTGACAACTTGCTGCTCGGCCTCGCCCTGGTCGCACTCGCGACCGCTGCCGTATCAATGGAGATCGCCGCGAAGAACGGTGGCACTCCTGCGGTGACCGCCATGGTAACGATCCTTACAGGTGTTACGGCGATGAAGAAGAAGCTGCGCGCTAACTGCCGAGTGCTCGCTGGCCAGATGGCAATTACCGGCTGGGATAGCCGCCCGTCTGCGGCCGCGACAACCGTAGCCGGGCCACACATCCTGCGTCGGTAAACTCGTCGGCGCGTCACTTGACCCATCGCGTTCGCCATGGCGTCTTGGCTGGTCCGTTGGATGGACACGAAGGGGGCCCAGGCATGGAGCCGGTGGCACGGGTCACCGTGACAGTGACGTTTCTGCGAATGGACCGCCCGCCGCCCGGCCCATCCCCGGGGCTGCCGACCGATTACCAGGTGGTGACCGTGCAGTCGCCCACCGTCGCGTTCTACCGTTATCTCTACAACACGGTTGGCGCGGATTACGTATGGTGGTTGCGCCGCACCATGCTCGATGAAGAACTCGCCATGCTGCTGCGCGATCCGGCGGTTTCGATCCATACGCTCTATCATGGCGGCCAGCCCGCCGGATTTTTTGAACTCGACGCGCGTAGTTGGCCCGATGTCAACTTGAGCTATTTTGGCCTGATGCCGCACGCGATTGGTGCGGGTGTGGGCTTCTCTTTCCTGCGCAGTGCTGTTGACGCGGCCTGGCGGCAGCGACCGCGCGGCATGACCGTCAACACCTGCACTGCTGATCATCCCCGTGCGCTGCCCACCTATTTGCGCGCCGGTTTCCGTAACCTGCGCCAGGTGCGCGAGGTCTGGAACGTCCCGCTGCGGCTGGGAATGCAGATTCCGCCGCGCTTGCTAGGCTGATAAGCCAGGCAGTCCTGGGCTGCACTGGGCCCTCCGCCTGATCGTCGTGCGGGCAGGGCAGGCGACTCGAAGCAGCAATCGAGTCGTTGACTCTGGACGTGCTTGAGAACAAATAAAGAACATCAGCCATGCATCTGCCAATTTGCCCCATCGAACGCTCTGCTGAATCCCCGCAGCTTCCCAAGACGGGGCCATCTATCCGACTGGCCAGATTCAGCCGACCCAGGGCCTTGCCGGAGCACCTGGTAGCCCTGCTTCGGGGAGTGAAGAAGCCATGGAGCCGGTTGCTGCCGTTCGACGATCCGTGCGTGGACCACTGCCTGGGCGGCGGCCTGGCGCTGGGCCAGTTGCACGAGATCGGTGCGGCGGGGATTGACGCGGAGACCGGCGCACTGCCGGCCGCCTTCGTCACGGCCCTGCTGGCTCGCATCGAACCGGACAGGCCAGTGTTCTGGATCGCTCCCGCGGAGGATCTGCATCCCCCTGGGCTACTGACATATGGGCTTGATCCAAACAGACTGGTGCTGGTTCGACCGGGCAAGGACGTCGCGACGCTTGCCTCGATGGAAGCGGTGCTGCGCGAGGGCGTTGCCGCCGCGGTGGTGGGGGAGGTGGGATGTCTCGATCGCACCGCTTCGCGCCGGTTGCAGCTTGCCTGCCAGCGTCATGGCTCGACCGGCTTTGTTCTGCGCCGCTGGCCGCATGGTCACAGGACCACAGATCGAGAGACCAGCGTCGCCGTCACCCGATGGCACCTCACCCCGGTGCCCAGCGAAAAGGATGGCAAGGACCCAGGTCTGCCGCGCTGGCATGTGGCGCTGACGCATGCCCGTGGCGGGCGGCCTGGGGAGTGGATCATGGAGGCTTCGGATGACGCAACGCATCCTCTGCGTGTGGTTACCGAACTGGCCGATTACGCGGCTGAGCCGCAGCGTCTTCGTCTCGCCGGATAGGCCCCTGGTCACGACGGAGGCTGTCCGTGGCGTGCGGAAACTGGTCGCAGTGGGGGAGGCGGGCGAGGCACAGGGGTTGCGACCTGGGCAGAGCCTGACCGATGCCCGTGCCGTCTGCCCAGGGCTGATCGCGGTCGATGCGGATCCGGCGGCAGACGAGGCTGCTTTGGCCAGGCTGGCTGGCTGGTGCGAGCTCTACACACCGATGGCGGCGCCTGATGCGCCGGACGGGCTTTGGTTGGATATCACCGGCTGCACGGCAATGTTCGCGACGGAATCAGAACTGATGCAGGACCTCGCGTGCCGGCTGGAGGGGAATGACATTGCTAGCCGACTGGCGGTTGCCGGCACCACCGGGGCGGCCTGGGCATTGGCGCATGCCGGCGCGGAGCGGATCTGCCTGCCGGCAGGGGAGGAAGCGGCGGCGCTGGCCGATTTCCCAATCGCCAGCTTGCGACTTGAGACCGGCACGGTTGCCGGATTGCGCCGGCTTGGCTTGCGGACGGTGAAGGACTTGCTGCGCATTCCACGCTCGCAGATCACGGCGCGCTTTGGTGCGGGTCCGATGCTGCGGCTGGATCAGGCGCTGGGAGCGGTGGAAGAAGCGATCGACTGGCCCCGGCCACCCATTGAGTGGCAGGAGCGGTTGGCCTTTGCCGAACCGATCGGCACCGCTGAGGATCTTCGGTGCGCTCTCGCGCAACTTGCCGAACGGCTGTGCCAGCGGCTGGCGCAGCAGGACAAAGGCGGCCAGCGGTTCGTTGCGTCGTTCTTCCGGGTCGATGAGGAGGTGCCGCGGGTTGCCGTGGGGACCGCTTTGCCAGTGCGGGATGGCGCATATCTAACCAAGTTGCTGTGCGAAAAGCTCGACAGTGTCGATCCTGGCTTCGGCATCGAGGTGGTGGTGTTGGCAGTCGAAACCGTTGCGCCACTTCAGGCACCCCAGTCGCAACTGATGGCCACCCAGGATCCTTCCGAACGCCTGGCTGGGGTGGTGGACACCCTGGCCAACCGGCTCGGACCTGAGCGGATATCCCGCGTTGCGCCATACGCCAGCCATGTGCCGGAACGCGCGGTGCAGCGCGTCCCACCGTTGCCGGTGAAGCAGCCTTCCTGGGTGGATGATCCGTCAGCACCACGACCGATCCGGCTGCTGCGGCGGCCCGAGGAAATCGAGGTGATCGCCATTGTTCCGGACGACCCGCCGGTTCGGTTCACTTGGCGTGGTGTGGCGCACCGCGTGCGTGCTGCCGCAGGGCCCGAGCGGATCGCTGCCGAATGGTGGCGCGACAAGCAGGCCAGAGGGCGACCGGAAACCGACCTGGCCCGTGACTACTACCGGGTGGAAGATTCCGACGGTGCACGGTTCTGGATCTTTCGCGCCGGGTTGCATGGCGGTGACCGGATGCCTCGATGGTATCTGCATGGGTTGTTTGGATAGCTGTGTCGTTTGCCGAACTTCAGGTGGCGAGCGCGTTTTCCTTTCTGCGTGGTGCGTCATCGCCGGAAGAACTTGCAGCCACCGCATCGGTGCTGGGACTTTCAGCCATCGGCATCACCGATCTCAACAGCGTCGCCGGCGTGGTGCGCATGTGGGATGCGGCGAAAGAGGTTGGTATCCGTCTGGTGGTCGGTGCGCGCCTGTCGTTCCGTGACGACACACCTGATCTGCTCTGCTATCCGCAGGATCGTTCCGCCTGGGGACGGCTGACGCGGCTGCTGACGGTCGGTAAGGATCGCGTGCCGCATGGCGATACTGGCGATGCGGCGAAGGCCACCAACCGCTGCTTTCTGTACTACGACGATCTGCTGGAGCATGGCGAAGGACAGATTCTGCTGGGCGTTGTGCGAGACCAAGTGGATGTTGGCCTGCGGAAAAATCTTTTGAGGTTGCAAAGGGATTTTCCCGGACAGGCGTATCTTGCTGCCAGTCGTCGTTATCGCGCCGATGATAAGCAGCGTCTGCGTGCGATGGCGGCGTTGCCGTTGCCGATGGTGGCGACCAACGACGTTCTTTATCACCTGCCGGACCGGCGTCCTCTGCAGGATGTGATGACCTGTATCCGCCTTGGCTGTCGCATCGACCAGGCGGGGCTTGCACTGCAACCCAATGCGGAGCGTTACCTGAAATCGCCGAATGAAATGACTCGGCTGTTCTATGACAATCCTGACGCAGTTCTGCGCACGCAGGAGATTGTCGAACGATGCAGCTTCTCGCTGGAAGAATTGGCTTACGAATACCCGGACGAACCGATCCCGTCTGGTCTGACGCCGGATGAGCATCTGGCCAATCTGACCTGGCAGGGTGCCGCAGTGCGCTATCCCAATGGGATCCCACTGCAGATTCGCGACACCATCGAGAAGGAATTGCGGATCATCGCGCAGCTCAACTACGCGCGGTATTTTCTGACGGTGCACGACATCGTGCGCTACGCGGTTGAGAACGACATTCTCTGTCAGGGGCGTGGGTCTGCGGCCAATTCAGCTGTGTGTTATTGCCTGCACATAACCGCCGTCGATCCGGCGCAGATCAGTCTGCTGTTCGAGCGCTTTGTTTCCACCGAACGTCGTGAGCCGCCGGATATCGACGTGGATTTCGAGCACGAGCGACGCGAGGAGGTCATCCAGTACATCTACCAGCGCTATGGCCGCGATCGTGCCGGCATTGCGGCCACGGTGATCCACTATCGGCCGAAGCGTGCCATCCGTGAGGTCGGCAAGGTGATGGGGTTGTCGGAGGACGCCACGGCAGCCTTGTCTGCACAGTCCTGGCACGCAGGGGAGGGGCTTTGGTCGGATGATTGTCTAAACGAGATCGGTCTCGATCCGACCAGTTTTGTCGTTCGGCGTTCGATCGAACTGGCGCGCCAGCTGGTTGGACTGCCGCGTCATTTGTCGCAGCATGTCGGCGGCTTTGTGCTGACGCGTGGCCGGCTGGACGAAACCGTGCCGATCGGCCGCGCTGCAATGGATCAGCGCACGTTCATCGAATGGGACAAGGACGACATCGACCGGCTGGGGATCATGAAGGTCGATGTGCTTGCGCTGGGGATGCTGACCTGCATCCGCAAGGGTCTTGAACTGCTGGGGCTGAAGAACCTGGCGCAGGTGCCGACGGAAGATCGGGCCGTCTATGACATGCTGTGCCGAGGTGATTCGATTGGCGCGTTTCAGGTGGAATCACGCGCACAGATGAACATGCTGCCGCGGCTGCGGCCACAGAAGTTCTATGACCTGGTGATCGAGGTGGCGATCGTGCGTCCTGGGCCGATCCAGGGGGACATGGTGCATCCCTATCTGCGTCGTCGGCAGGGATTGGAGGCTGTCGAGCTGCCGTCACCAGTGCATGGTCCGGCAGACGAGTTGCAGCAAGTGCTTGGTAGGACGATGGGCGTGCCGTTGTTTCAAGAGCAAGCGATGCAGATCGCCATCGTGGCGGCGAAGTTTACGCCGGAAGAGGCCAATCAGCTTCGGCGATCCATGGCAACGTTTCGCAATGCGGGAACCATCCATCGGTTTTTTGAAAAGATGGTCGAAGGCATGGTGGAGCGGGGCTATACGCGAGATTTCGCCGAACGGTGCTTTCACCAGATAGAGGGCTTCGGTACTTACGGATTTCCCGAAAGCCACTCCGCCAGTTTCGCTCTGCTGGTGTATGTCTCGGCCTGGCTGAAGTGTCACCATCCGGCGGCGTTTGCCTGTGCACTGCTGAATTCGCAGCCGATGGGGTTTTATGCGCCGGCACAGATCGTGCGCGATGCACGCGAGCACGGGGTGGAGGTGCGGCCGATCGATGTTTGCGCCAGCGACTGGGACTGCACGTTGGAAGACGGGGCGCTGCGGCTGGGGTTCCGGTTGATCACTGGGTTTTCTCGGGAGTGGGCGGAGAGGGTGATGGAGGGACGTCTTATTGGTGCCGCGGCCCCCTCCCCCCGTCCCTC
>JBKPOG010000260.1:0-13346 GCA_046732975.1 Pseudomonadota bacterium | reverse complement strand
ACGGCAAGGGCTGGCGATTCAAGCTGCGCGACGGGGCGAAGTTCAACAGCGGCAAGCCGGTCACGGTCGAAGACGTGAAGTGGTCGCTCGACCGGGTGATGCGGGTGAAGGATCAGCCATCGCAGTATCTACAGGACGTCGACCGCATCGAGATCGTCGACCCGAAGACCATCGACGTGATCATGAAGAACCCGGGTGCGCCGATCCTGACGGTGCTGTCCGGCCCCACGAACGGCATCATGGAAGCCGCGGTGGTGCGGCAGCACGGCGGCACCGCGGAGCCGAATGCCAACACCGAGGACAAGGCAACTGCCTGGCTGAACCAGAACTCTGCCGGCGCCGGGCCATACACACTCGTCGGCTGGACTCGCAACGCGCAAATCTTGCTCACCCGCAATCCGCATTATTGGCGGGGCCAGGCAGCATTTGAGCGCGTGGTGATCCGGCACATGGGCGACAGCGCGACGCAACTGCTTGCGGTGAAGCGCGGCGACATCGACGCCGCGTTCAATCTGATCCCGGAGCAGGTGGCGTCGCTGAAGGGCGATGCGCATGTGCGGGTGCAGGGCCTGGAGAGCCTCGACTTCGTCTATATGGCGCTGACCAGCGAGCCTGACTTCAACAAGGCGCTCGCGATCAAGGAGGCGCGGCAGGCCATCGGCTGGGCGATCGACTACGATGGCATCCTGAACAACATGCTGGGCGGCGCAGCCATGCGCTGCGCCAGCTTCATCCCGATCGGCCTGTTCGGCTCGACGCGGGAGACGACTAACCAGATCGGCTACCATCAGGACCTGGACAAGGCGAAGGCACTGCTGGCCAAGGCAGGATTGTCGGAGGGGTTCGAGTTCAAGTTGAGTTACGGTGATGCGGCGGTGTCCGGCCTGTCCTACTCGGTGCTGGCGCAGAAGCTGCAATCCGATCTGGCGCGCGTTGGGATCAAGGTGATCCTGGACCCGATGGATCAGGTCAATCTGCGCACACAATACACAACCGGAAAATCAACCGCGGTGCTGACGTTCTGGAACCCGTCCGGCGTAGAAATCGATGGTTGGGCTTCGGCCACCGTCCAGCGAGTCGCTAAGCGCGTGCACATGACGCCGTCGCCTGAACTGGTGAAACTGGTGCAGGATGCCGCGGTGGAAACCGATCCGGCGAAAAAGTCGGCCATGTATGTGGAGTATCAGAAGGCGATCATCGATCAGGCCAACCTGCTGGTGCTGTTCCAACCAATCTACCAATTCGCGGTGCGCGACACCGTCTCGACGTTCCCGTTGACCGCGGCAGGATGGGAAGTCGAACTATTCCAGGTGAAAGCTTGAACCACGCGCCAGTCATCGACTGCGACATCCATCCTGGTGTACCGGACATCCCGGCGCTGCTGCCATACATGAGTGAGTATTGGCAGCATTCCTTCGTTGATCGCGGCCTGGATGGGTTCGACATGATGAGCTACCCACTGGGAGCGCCCATCACATGTCGGCCCGACTGGCGCGTGCCGGGCGAGCGCCCCGGCGGCAGCCTGGGCAAGATGCGTGAGCACGCGCTGGACCGGTTCGGTCTCGACCTAGCCATATGCAATCCGCTGACCGGTGGGCAGGTGGCGGTTAGCGAGTCAATGGGCGCAGCGATCTGCTCCGCGGTGAACGACTGGATTGTGGAACACTGGCTGGACAAGGAGCCGCGTCTGCGCGCCAGTATCGTCGTGCCGCCGCAATCTCCGGCTCTGGCGGTCGAGGAGATTGAGCGCCTTGCGGGCGACAGGCGTTTTGTCCAGGTGCTACTGCCCGCTGCCTGCGAGCTGATGCTGGGGCGCAGCTACTATTGGCCGATCTATGAGGCGGCGATGAAGCACGGTCTGCCGGTCGGCATTCACGCCGGAAGCATGTATCGCTATGCGCCGACCTCGACGGGATGGCCGTCGCACTATCTGCAGGATTACATCAGCAACAACCAGTTGTTCGAAGGCCAGTTGCTCAGCCTGATTTCGAACGGAGTGTTCGCGAAGTTCCCGGACCTGAAATTCGTGTTCATCGAATCGGGTGTGAGCTGGCTGCCTCATTTCATTTGGCGGGCGATCAAGACCTGGCGCGGCGTGCGCGCCGAAGTGCCGTGGGTGAAGCAGTCGCCGGCAGAGATCATACGCGCCAACATCCGTGTGACGACGCAGCCCTTCGATGCGCCAGATGAGGCTGTCATAAGCCGCATCGTCGAAGAGATCGACTGTGACGATATGTTCCTGTTCTCGTCGGATTATCCGCATTGGCAGTTCGAGGGTGATGCGATCACGCCGCCCGGCCTTCCCGCGTCGCTACTGACGAAGATGCGCACAGACAATCCGTTGACCACCTATCCTCGCCTGAGGGAGACCGTGTCATGAATGCACCCGTCGATATCTCACGCGCGAATATCGAGTTGGATGCGCGTCTCGGCATCATCGATTGCGACATCCACCCATTTCCGTGCCCTGGTGCGCTGGCCAGGTATCTGCCGGAGCGCTGGCGGAGCCATCTGGCCGAATACGGCCAGATGACGTGCAGTTTCTACGCCGGACGCGGCAACTACCCGCGCTTCCAGCCCTATCTCTCACGCCGCGACTCTGTGCCGCCGGATGGGGGGCCGCCTGGCTCCAATGTTGGCTTCATCCGCGAGCAATTGCTCGACCCTTACAACATCATCTACGGCGTGTTGGAGCCGCTGTTGGGCGGCAACAACTCCCGCAACCTCGACGAGGCCGCGGCGCTGTGCGCGGCGATGAACGAATGGCAGATCGCCGAATACACGGATCCCGAGCCCAGGCTGCGCGCATCAATCCTGGTACCGCTCGATGACCCCGATGCAGCGGTGCGCGAGATCGACCGCCGCGCCGGCGATTGGCGCTTCTGCCAGGTGCAGGTGGGTGGCAAGACCACCGAACCGATCGGGCGCCGTCGCTACTGGCCGATATTCGAGGCGGTGCTCAAGCACGGGCTCTCAATCGGCATGCACTCGGGCGGAACGCAGGCTTACGCTCCATCTCCTGGAGGGTTTGCACAGTTCTACGTCGAAGACCACCAGTTGGGCACGCACTCGGTGCAATCGCAGATCACCAGCCTGATTCTGGAAGGCGTGTTCGACGTGTTTCCCGACCTGAAGATCGTGATGATCGAGGGCGGCTTCGGCTGGGTGCCGCAGCTCGGCTGGCGCATGGATGCACACTGGACCAAGATGCGGAGTGAGGTGCCGACGCTGAAGCGCAAACCGTCAGAGTATCTGAAGACCAATCTGTGGTATGCGACGCAACCTGTCGAGGAACCCGAGCGACCCGACGATCTACGTCAGACCTTCGAATGGATCGGCTGGGACAGAATGGTCTATTCCAGCGATTACCCTCACTGGGACTTTGACGATCCGCATCAGGCCTGGCGGTTCCAGATGACGGCCGAGGAAAAGCGCAAGTTGCTCCACGACAATGCATTAGCGGTGTACTCGTTCCGCTAGTACGCTTGCGCTGCAAGCTTGATTGCTCGAGTTCCAATGTGCTCCCTCGGTGCAATACTGGGCGGGTTCGGTCGCAAAAATTGGGGGATACTCCTCAAGCGACGCCATCCCGGAAAGCCGCGCCGGTTCGGGCCGGCATGTTTCGATAGTATACGGACGGGTACGACACGCCTTGCTAGACATCTCGTTGCATAAGGAGAAACCACCATGCCGTTCTACGAAAGAGGCAACGTCCGCATTCATTACGAAGAGGCCGGCTCCGGCTTCCCGTTGCTGGTCATCCCCGGCGGGGGGCTCAACTCCACGATCGCGGGCCTCGCGAGCCAAACTCACCCGTTCAATCCGTTCGACGCATTCAAAGACGAATTCCGCGTGATCTCGGCGGATCTGCGCAACGCCAAGGGTGGCCAGTCCACAGGTCCGCTCGAGACCGACCGGCCATGGGACGCCTATACCGAAGATCAGATCGGCCTGATGGATCACCTTGGCATCCGGGAATTCCTGGTACTCGGCTTCTGCATCGGCGGCCCCTTCATCTGGAACATGTTGAAGCGCGCGGGCGACCGCGTCATCGCGGCAGTGCCAGCGCAGCCCAGCGGCTGGCGCCCTGAGATGCCCACGCTCTCCTACGACAACAACCTAAAGACCTGGGGGCCGGAACTGTGCGCCCGCCGCCCCGACATCACGATGGCGATGGTCGACACCTTCCTGACCAATATGTACCGTGACCGCGCCGACTTCGTTTACACCGTGACGCGCGATTTCGTGCGCGGCTGCCAGACGCCGATTCTGGTGTTGCCGGACGACGTGCCGGCGCATCCCTATGCCGTCGCCATGGAAACCGTGCATCTCGCACCGAACGCGCAAGTGAGCCTTTATCCGTGGAAGGACACGCCAGATAAGATCCCGCTGGCGGTGCGACACATTCGCACCTTCCTGCGGGCGTACCGGCCGGTGGGGAGCGCGCGACCTATGGCGGCTGCCGCCCAGTAATTCTGGATCAGATCAAGCGCCGGGCATCTACGTAGCCCGGCGCGCGATTGGGGCTGACTCGTCAAACCGGGACGGTCAGCTTTGTCACGTCGAAATTGTACACGCGAGCCGTGTTGCCACCGACGATCTTGGCCTGTTCATCGTCCGGCACCCCGGCCAGGATCTCCGCCAGGATCTTGCGAGATTGCGGAAACGTCGACTCGCTGTGCGGATAGTCCGAGCCCCACATCATGTTGTCCACGCCGATGACGTCTCTCAGCCGAATGCCGATGGCGTCCTCCTGAAATCCCAATACTACGTTGCGGTGGAAAAAATCGCTCGGCAGCATAGCGTCCTTGAACCGGTAGATCGCCTCGCCTTGGCGCTCGCGGTAGGTATAGTCCATGCTGGAAAGTACGTGGGGCACCCAGGCCAACTCGAACTCCACGATGGCGACTGTCAGGCCAGGATGACGTTCGAAAACGCCGGAGAAGATCAGGTCGCACATCGAGAGCGCTGGATAAAACACCTTCGTCGCGCGGCTGCTGGCGTCGCGCAACGTCATGTCGCCGACGCCACGGATCTTGCCCTGCCGTCGGGTGGCCGTGTGCAGGCTCAACGGCAGATCGAGCGCCGCGGCAGCGGCCCAGAACGGTTCGTACTCAGATTGGTCGTAGCGCCGGTCCTCAAACGGATACTCAGTGATCATTGCCCCGGCCAGGCCAAGGCGGGCCGCCCTTTCCAGTTCCCTGATCGCGTCCGGGATGTCGTCAAGGTTGATCATTGCGATGCCCTTGAGTCGGGCCGGATCCGTGCGGCAGAAGTCGGCAAGCCAATCGTTATAGGCGCGAAAAATGGCGGACATCAGGGCCGCGTCCGCCACTTTGAAGTAAAAAAGCCCTTGCGAGGGATAGAGGACTTCGCCGGAGACCCCGTCGAGCGCCATGTCCTTAAGATGTTGCTCGGGATCGTATCCCCCGCGATGCACGTCTTCAAAGCGTCCTTGGGCGGAGATGGTCTCGGGGGCCTCGAACCGCGCGCCGGCGTTCGAGATGAGGCCGATCCCCGAGAGGATCTGATCCGCTTCGACCACGATCTGATCGGCGCCGTCGATCCGCTGTATCCGCGGCGCGCGATCCCGGAATGGCGCATCAATGCGGGTCTGCCAGAGATCCGGCGGTTCGAACACGTGTGAGTCAGATGAGAGGATTACAGGCGGCATCGGCTTCTCCATTCCGACGTGATCGCAATCGGCACCTTTGGCAACCGGCCGACCACCGTCAAGTTGGGCGCGGTTAGTGATGAGGCGGAATGCTTGAACGTCTCGCCGTCTCGCGGCGCCCTCCGTCGTGGAGGAGCTACTGCCGGCACTCAAAGTAAATGCCGATGCCGATGTCAAAGAGAACATCCGCCTGCGAATTGCAATCGGCATCCGGTTGATGCGTGCCGTATGGGACCGCAAGGTGATTCAATCGTGGATCTGCAGCTTGGCGTGTATGGCATCGGCACCTTCGGGTGTCGATGCGCAGCCAAGCCGACTGTGCCTGTTGGCAATACCAATGCACCAACGATCATGATTGCGGAAAAGGTCGCCGACATGATTTTGGAGGATGCAGGTCGCGATCATGAGTCAGCCCGATGCACGCTCCAGAACAGCGCGAATGGCCCATTTACGTGGCCCCGGATGTCCGATCGGAACGCTGTCGGCTGGAAAATTTGGCCAAGTGGAATGTAGGGCACTGTTTGCAGTGCCTGCAGCTGAACTTGTTCTGCAATCGCCTTTTGCGCCTTCAGGTCCGGCGCGTCGAACCAGGCCGCGCGCAAGG
Source organism: Pseudomonadota bacterium (assembly GCA_046732975.1). Classification (GTDB taxonomy): domain Bacteria; phylum Pseudomonadota; class Alphaproteobacteria; order Acetobacterales; family Acetobacteraceae; genus JAMXLO01. Next base: position 7,068 of record JBKPOG010000260.1, on the reverse strand, counting down.
ACTCCAGCTTCTCATCATTCGGCCAACCGAACCACGCTTTGGCGCCGCTGCCCCGCAAGGCGAAGTTGCTGCCGGGGTTGTTGATTGTCATCCCGTCCAGCGCGGTAGTGAACGTGCTCCAGCCACCCTGATCTACTGCGCTCCGGCTGGTTCTGCGGGAGATGAGAGTACCCCAATCCATTGGCTGGAAGTCGACGTTCAAGCCCAGCTTAAGAAACAACTCTCGGGCCACCTGGGCCATCTGGCTGTACACAGGCCGGTCACTGGGCGACAGCATGACCACTTTCTCGCCAGCGTAACCCGACTTCATTACCAGCTCCTTCGCTGCTTCGAGACTGCGTGGCCTTGTCAGGACCTCGAGCCCCGCGTGGCTCGCCATCGGCTGGCCTTCGCAAAAATAGCCGGCCGGCAGGCGGCCCAGATCAGACTGTTCCCCGATCACCGACGCAACAAAGACTTTCTGATCGATCGCCGGCAGCAGCGCGAGGCGCAGCTTTGCGTTGTTGAACGGTGGGTGCAGGTGATTGAGCTGGAGGATCGGTTGCCATCCGAATGGATCAATCACCTTGACCAGTACGTCCGGCGACCTCTTCAACATAGGGCAGAGATCGATGAGCGGCTGCTCGACCCAGTCTACCTCGCCCTTTTGCAGAGCGGCAGCAGCCGTCGCCTCGTCCGGCTGCACAATCCATTCCACGCGCCCGAACTTTGCCACCTTGCCGCCCGCATAGAGGCTTGGTGGTTCCTGCCGTGGCACATAGCGGTCAAACTTCGCATAGCCGGCGTGGGCACCGGAGATCCATTCGTCGGGGAGGAACCGGAACGGCCCCGACCCGATAGCTTCCTTAACCTGTTCAGAGGCTGGGGTTGTCGCCATCCTCTCGGGCATCATAAAGCAATTGCGCGCGCCGAGCCCGTACAGCATTTGGCTGAACGGTTTCTTCAGCCTTATCTGGAAACGCCGATCATCGATCGCCACAATATCATTCGTTGCTGCCATCAATACTTGCCCGAACGAATCGCGGGAGCCCCATCGCCGCAGCGACATCACGCAATCTTTCGCCAGCACCTTCTCCCCGTCGTGGAACATCAGCCCGTCACGCAGCGTGAAGGACCAGGTCAGCTTGTCGTCCGACAGCTCGTGCCCGACGCACATCTGCGGCCGCAATTGGCCAGCGTCGTCAATTCCGTACAGCGTATCGAACACCAGGTATCCATGCTCCTGCGCCACCAACGCGGTGGTCCAGATGGGATCGATAGCTGAAAGATTGGCGTTCGGTATGAACCGCAATGGTCGTGTCTCGGCGCGTGCCACTGCGGGAGCCATCAGCAAAGGTACGGCCTTCAGTAGCTCCCGACGATGCATGTTTGCCTCCCGATATCGTTGATATTCCTCTCGGTCTTTTCGCCGAAAGTGTCACCACAGTTCTCTGGACGCCGTGGAGTTCAGGGTCGTGCGGTTTGCTATGCGTCGGCGTCTGCCTGTGAGAACATGGAAATATTGCCCGACTAGCCATCTCAATCAACTGCACGTTGCCTCAGCTGTTGGCGAGCCTGAAATAGTGATCAGCTGATCAGGTGCCAGGTCTGCGTCGGGTATGCTCGTCCTCCTCCATCGGCGCGGCTCCCGCCATTATAAGCGCCACGGCTGCATCGATCTTCTGATCCGACCGACTCTCTTGGCAGAGGAGGTGCTGGACCGCGCTCGGCCTGCTTGGTCACGCGGGCATTCGCCGCCTGATAGAAGCCGTGATACGCCCGCGGATAGATGTGAAATTCGACCGGCACTCCAGCGCGGCTCAAGCGATCCGCATAGGTCATGTTCTCTTCAAGGAAGAGATCAAGACCGCCGACCGAAATGTAGGTCGGTGGCAAGTCCGACACATCCGCTGTCCGTGAAGCGGCCGCGTAAGGCGAAACATCGACAGCGCCGGGCTCCCTGCCGAGCAGCGAATGCCAGCCGAAATAGTTGTGCTTTTGCGTCCAGACGAATTCGCCAACGTGAGGATGCAGGTCCTTGCGCACGGCGGTGCGGTCATCGATCATTGGATATATCAGGTGTTGAAAGGCGAACTTTGGCCCCTCGTGGTCGCGAGCGTAGAGCGCAACGGCCGCAGCCAAACCGCCGCCCCCACTTTCACCCTTGATGCCGATACGGGCAGGATCAAGCCCGAGCTTCCCGGAGTCCTCGTGCAGCCAGGCGAAGACCGAGTAGATGTCCTCCAGCGGCGCCGGGTGCGGTGCCTCTGGCGCTAGGCGATAACCGACCGAATAGATCGCGCATCTTAAATCCGACGCGAGCAGCCTATTCTCCACATCCCTCATTTCGGGTGCGCCGGCCACGAAGCCGCCGCCATGGATGTGCACGATAGTGGGCAATGGATTGTTGAACTTGACCGGGCGATAGGTCAGAACACGGATCGGCTCTGCGCCAAACGCGCTCTCCACGCGGACCTCGTCGGCGGTGATATCAGGCAGATCCGGCTTGGGGACTGCGCCGATGACCTTGAGCAAGTTGCCACGCCGTTGCGGCAGAGTATCGGCGGTCAGCGGATCCGCTGGCCATAGCGCGAGTGCATCGCGCAATTCGGGGTCGACGAGTTCTATAGTACTCATGGATCTCGGCGCGTCCGTTTGAGGCATGGCGAAACGATAACGCTGCGACGGGCTTCACGACAAGGTTAGCATCCCCTCGACTGCATTCCTTGCGGATCAGGCGATCGATCCATTGGTGCGCGAAGCGGTCATGTCGCTCGATGGCCCACCGTACATTTGCTAGTGAGCGGCGTCCGATCGGCCCCGACCACCGAGAACGTTCCGCTTCGGGCATTCACCCGGGAAGCGATCCAACGTCTGGCTTTGGTCGTTCGAGCCAAAGCAGACCGGCAGAAATCCACCTCCATCTCACGTGGCGACAATTGGCACTCGCACCGATGTGTGCCACCGTTCTTGCGAGCAATCACGTCCACTATCCCAAGCACTTGGCCGCCCAGGCGCAGACCGGAGGACAAACCATGACCACCCATGTCCGCTGTGGCTCTCTCTTCACTGGCGACACCAGCCCGGTCCGGCACAACGTCACCATCGGCATCGGCGACGACGGCCGGATCGCGTTCGTCTGCGACACCGCCGGTGCGCCCCTGGTCGCTATTCATGACAGCGTCCTCGACTACAGCACCCTCTTCGTTATGCCGGGCCTGATCGACGTGCACACTCATCTCGCCTATGGCAACGCCAAAAGCGAAGAAGACATCGACCTCTACCAGCCTATGGAATTCCGTGCCCTTCGGGCTCTGTTCTTTGCCCAGAAGGTGCTGATGGCCGGCTATACCTCCATCTGCGCGCCGGGTGATGCGGGGCAGATCAGCCTCTCGGTTCGCGACGCAATCAACTTCGGCCTCTTCGACGGCCCACGGGTCACCGCCGCTGGTCGCTACCTCACCACGCGACAGGGGCTCACCGACTGGTATCCGACCTGGATCGGCGTACCCGATACATCGATCGGCCGGCTGGTCACCAGCAAGGATGAGGCGATCGAAGAAATCAGGGTCCAGGCGAAGAATGGCGTCGACTGCATCAAGCTTGCATTGGATGGAATCCAGACCCGCCCCGATGGCGAGCTGATCGCCGCCTTTACGCAGGACGAGACCACGACCATGGTGACCGAGGCGCATCGGCTCGGTCGCAAGGTCGTGGCGCACGCGCGCGGCAAGGAAGCGGTGCTTTACGCCGCCCGAGCGGGAGTAGACCTGATCTTCCACGCCACCTACCTCGATGACGAATGCATCGAGGCGTTGCTGCACTCGGGCAGCGCGCTCGGCCCGACCCTGACGTTCCAACGCAACATCATCGACTTCACCCAGCCGCACGAGCCTGCTGCACAGAAGGGCCGCCCCGCCCAGGTCGAGCGCGAATATGCCATCGCCTGCGGAAACATGCAGAAGGCGCGCAAGGCCGGCGTCCCGATGATGACTGGCACCGATAGCGGCTTCGCGGTCACTCCCTACGGTGAATGGCATGCGCTAGAACTGGAGATCTTCGTCCGTGACTTGGGCTTCACTTCCGCTGAGGCTCTATGTTGCGCTACCTCGATCGCCGCGCGGTTCATCAATCACAGTGACAGCGTCGGTCTGTTGGCGCCTGGGCGCATCGCCGATTTTATTGCGGTAGAAGGCTCGCCACTCGAGAACATCGCAATACTTCAGGACAAGACGCGCATACGCCATGTGCATATTGCCGGCAAGCGCATGCAAGTCCCCGAGCGAAGCTACGACCCGCGCCAAGTTACCGACCGGAGCCTGGTGAACTGGACCGATCTCTATACGCAAGAGCGGGTACGCGCCCTCTATCCCGCGCGGAAGCAGTTCGCCGTTGCGGCGGAATAGCGTTCGGCTACTGGCTCTGTGTATCGAGGCGCCGGCAGCCGGCACGGTCAGAGGACGGTGGCAAGTGGGAACGGCTTCGCGCCCCGACACGAGCGTTTCCATCCCGCCTCGCGCAGGCGTAAGGTCAGGCACGACAGACCAGCGGTGAGGTCACATCGTGCTGACGGATCGATACGGGCTTGCGTTGTCCACGCAATCAGAGGCCGCACGGGATGCGTTCGTGCTGGCATGTGATCGAGCCTTGACCCTCTATCCCGGCGCGACCGCAGCCTTTGAACAAGCTGTAGCAGCCGATCCGGGTTTTGCGCTGGCCCAGGCCGGTAAAGCTCAGGTGTTGCTACGCGAAGGGAACGTCGTAGCGGCGCGACAGGCTCTCGCGGCCGCGAAGGACCTCGTGGGCGGTGTGACTGCGCGCGAGGCCAGTCACATCGCATTCTTCGACCTCGTATTCGCAGGTAGAACGGAGGCAGCGATCTCCGCTTTGCACGCGCATCTATCGGATTGGCCACGCGACGCGCTCGTGGTGGCCAGCGCAGCGAATCCCAACGGCCTGATAGGAGCCTCCGGCCGCATTGGGCAGAAGCATCAGATCGCGGTGATGATGGACAACCTGGCGCCACATTACGGCGACGATTTCTGGTTCCTGGCCTATCATGCCATGGCGCTATCAGAAGATGGGCAACTCGCCGCGGCGCGTCCGAAGATCGAGCGATCAATCGCTCTGAACCCAAACAATGCCCATGGTGCGCACGGGTTCGCGCATGTTTGCTACGAGAGCGATGACCCGGACACCGGCCGCAGCTTCCTGTCGTCCTGGCTTCCCACCTACCCGCGCGACGGCTTCTTCTATGGCCATCTGAGCTGGCATCTTTCGCTGTGCGAATTGCTGGCGGCCAATTTTGCTCGGGCATCGCTGCTGTATCGGGACGCTATCGCGCTAGATCGCCACAGCGGTGGCCCGCAGCAGAAAATGTCCGATGGGGCGGCATATCTATGGCGATCGGAACTTGCCGGCCAGCCGCGCGACGCGGATGCCTGGCGCACCTTGCACCATTACGCGACCGAGGCGCTGCCGCGTCCGGGAAGTGGGCTCGCGGATCTCCACGTCATCCTGGCACAGGCGGTCATTGGCGACGACACAGGCCTCGAGGCCCGCAGCCAGCAAATGGAAGCGCGCGCGAACGAAGGATATTACCCGTCTGGCTCCTACCTGCCGGCGCTGGCGCGTGGTTTCGCCGCGTTCGAGCGGGCAGACTTTGCCGAGGCGATCGCGGTGCTGACGCCGCTCGCCAAACAAAGCGAACGCATTGGTGGCAGCCGTGCCCAGCACGATCTGATCGAGTTCACATTGCTGAAGGCCTGCCTCAACGCTGGCCGGTTGGAGGAGGCACGGGAAGTGCTGAGCGCGCGAAGGTCTGGCGCTTGCGGCGTCGCCGTCAAGGGAATCGAAACAGTGCATTGAATGCCTCGCATGGACCGCATGAAGCACAAAGTCGTCGCCGTCACCGGCGCGGCCCACGGCATAGGCGCCGCCATCGCACGCCGCTTCGCCGAGGAGGGTGCGGCGCTCGCGTTGCTTGATTTCGATGCGAGCCGACTGGCGCAGACGGCAAACGAGTTGCCCGACACGCCACCGCTTACGATCGTCGCGGACGTGACCGACGAAGCAGCAGTGGGCGATGCGTTCGCGCAGATTGTCGCCAAACACAAGAGGATCGACGTTCTGGTCAACAATGTCGGTGGTTCGCGTAATCAAAAGCTTTGGGAAATGACAGCCGAAAATTGGGACTTTACCATCCGACTCAACCTCCGTTCCGCCTTTCTGTGCACGCGCGCCGCGGCGCGGCTGATGATGCATCAAGGCTCCGGCGCGATCGTCTGCATGTCGTCGGGTGCCCGCGAAGGCACACCCTGGACGGCGCACCACAGTGGCGGTGCCGCCTATTCCGCCGCGAAGGCGGGGATCCACGGGTTCATTCGTGACGCAGCGATGGAACTTGCCGAGTTTGGCATCCGGATCAACGCGGTCGCGCCTGGGCCGATTGAAACCGAGCGGACAGCGAAACTGTTCGAGGAGCTGCGCGAGACGAGCGATTACAGTCCACACAAGTTGGTCCCTATGCGTCGGATCGGTCAGCCGCGCGAGATCGCCGATGCTGTTCTGTATCTTGCCTCAGACGAGGCGAGCTATGTCACCGGCACGACGCTGAGCGTTGCCGGCGGACGCTAAGGAGTTCCAAAACGTCAGCGCAGCTTGCGCGCATCGTTCAGGCAACAGAAAGGTTGACGCCATGGCCGGCGAACGATTGAAGCCGGCCGTTCGGCAATTTTCCCGCGAAGGTCTTCTGCTGCTCGGAGAGATCTGGTTCTTGTCACCACTCAACAGCAGGACCGGGGCGTTGATTCTCGGCAATATGTCGATGGTATCGACATCCTCGAAACAATGATGCATCGCCGCCGCGACCGCGTGAGGGCGTATTGCACAGCGCGAGGCTCGCGACCCGTTCCGGATGCGCTGCCGCGAGCAGCAGGCCGATGAGACCGCCTGATGATTCACCAACCCAGTGCACGCGGGACAAGGATAGCGTGTCGAGTACCGCGATCTGCTCGCCGATGCTGGCCGGCGTGTAATGATACTCAAGCGGCGGTTGGTCCGAGAGGCCGCAGGCCCAAGAGCTCGGGC
>JBKPOG010000259.1:0-8028 GCA_046732975.1 Pseudomonadota bacterium | reverse complement strand
AACAGCGAACAGGAGGAGCCCCGACAGCCCGTATGTCGCCGTGATCATGCGCTTGCGTCCGACGGTGTCGAACAGCTGCCCCAGTAGCATTGGGCCAAGCAAGTTCCCTGCCGCGAGCGGGAGTATATATGCACCAATTCTCGCTTCAGGGTTATGATAGAACTTCGCCAAGACGAGCCCGTAGGTAAAGAACACCGCGTTGAACAGAAAGGACTGTGCGGTCATCAATACCAGGGCCAGAACGCTGCGCGCCCGGTTCTGATGCAACATGGCATGCAGGATCAGCCCAAAGCCAAAGACCCGGCGTGGATGCACCTTCAGGGTCCCCTTCGGCGGCGGCAGCGTTCCGCCCACCTTACGCTCTATGTCGTCGGTCGTTTCCTTGGCTTCGCGGTCGCGGCCATGGGTGACCTGCCAACGCGGACTTTCAGGCACATAACGGCGAAGGAACAGGATAATGCCGCCCAATGCCGCGCCAATGCCGAAGCCCAATCGCCAGCCAAGATCGATCCCGACCCACCGACCGGAAAGCAGCAGCAGCGATCCCGCCGCGCCAAACGCCGCACCTGCCCAATAGCTGCCATTGACAATTAGGTCGATGCGTCCTCGCAACCGGGCAGGAATCAGTTCATCGATTGCCGAATTGATCGCTGCATATTCACCGCCAATCCCGAGGCCGGTGATGCAGCGGAATGCTGCAAAGCTCCAGAAGTTCCAGGAGAATGCACTGAGAAGCACACCGAGCAGGTAGATCCCCAAGGTGACGTTGAATATCACTCGTCTTCCGAAGCGGTCGGTGAGCCACCCGAACACCAGTGCACCAGCGACCGCGCCCGCAACATAGCTGGTGGCGATGCTGCCGATCTGCTCATCCGAGAGACCAAGAGTTTGTGGGCTGTGCAGGATAGGGCCAATCGAGCCGACGATGGTGACTTCCAGGCCATCCAGGACCCAGGTGATCCCGAGCGCCGTAACCACGAGCAGGTGAAACCGGCTCCAGGGCAGTCGGTCCATTCTGGCCGGTATATCGGTTGTTATCTCGCCCGTCTGCAACCTGGACCTCCCAGCGAATCTGCCAGGCCCAGAAGCGCGTGCCCCGGATGCGAGTTCCTTCGTCAGCAAGATTTGCCGTGAATTGCCGCACGAAACGGATTGTCTGCTCAGGTCGGGACATGACAGGCTCAGTGGCCCGGCAGGAGTCGCCCATGCAGCCCATCGCGGTCGGCCTCATCATCGCGACGTTTGCGTCCAACCCGACAGTGATCCCGGTAGACAGCAATGGTCGGGCTGAGATGTCTGCACCAGCCCGGACCGCGAAGGAACGCCTGACCGACAAGGCTTCCGATGAGCAACGGCTGGACGACTGCAAGGTATCCCCGGCACGGCGGACACGAGCGCGCCCGACCGCCTGCCAGGCTCGGTAAGTTGCCCAACCCAGGCTCAGTGCCGGCCGATGCCGTATTGATCGCCCATCCGCGTAACGCGGCCATTGGCGAAATCGACCTCCAACATGTCTTCGGATGAACCAATTACGCCAACAGAGCGGTGGGTCATGGCGTCAAAGATCTCGGTTCCGTCGCCACTGTTCTTCTGCGGCGCGACGTAGGCGTAGTCACCTTTGATATCGAAGGTCAGCCAGTGCGACCCTTGGCCGCTTCGCAAAGTCAGTTGGGTCTGCAGGACCGGGGCCATTGGGTCCTGCATATCCCAAACATAGACATGTGGGTCTGCGCCTTCACCACTCTGCCACACTTCCCGCTGATCAGGTGTCCAGCCAATCCCGTGCATCAGTCCCGCGGCGTGCGGCGGATGTTCGGGAAGTTCAGCAGTGATGATCGCGCCAGTCTTGAGGTTGGCGACCTGCATTCCCCACAGTGTGGTCACATTGTTGACGACATAACTGCTTGAACCGTCGACGGCATAGGGACCCAGTATGCCCAAGTACGGGCCGATGCGGGACACTTCGAAGGTCCGAGGGTCTACCAGGTACAGGTAGTTCCCCGTGCCATCGTCGGCCTTGGTTGTCTGGAATACCGGACCGGCCAAGGGATATTGTGTGTCATGCGAGCGGCTGGAGAAGTACACTCTTCTGATCAGGTCGCCCGTCTTGCCATCCAGGACCTGGATGTAGTCGGCGGTGTCACCCTCCCAGGTCGGAACATACAAGAACTTTCCGTCCGGATCGCTAGCCAACCGATCGACGCCAGGAAGGATCTTCTTGTTCCAGAGCACTGTGGCTCGGTTGATGTCCAGGCAATACAACATGCCGTTGCCCGATACATCGCGGTAAGTGACGTAGAGCAGGCCAGTAGCGGCGCTGCCCGCCACACCGCGGACATCTTCCACATTCGGAACCGTGTGGATTGTCTGCAGCAGCCGATGCCCCGCGTCGATGTCATAAGCTGAGACCGAGCCTCGATTGGCCGCCGACTGGTTGACTGCATAAAGGTGGCGCTGTGGCAGGTCTGCCGCCGCAGCGATCGTCGTGGCGCCGACGATGGTGGCGAAAGTCGCCAGGCGCCATTGGTTCGGAGCAAGACCCATGTCCGCCTCCCATCGGAGCAGCAGGTAACGCGAGTGGCGGTGCCCTGCTATCTCCTCTCGGCAAAAAACGCCCGCAGCAAAGCGGTTGCCTCCGCTTCACGCACGCCGCCAACCACTTCCGGACGCCACAGGCACGAGGAGGCATCGAACACGCGCGCACCGTGCTCGATGCCGCCTCCCTTCGGATCATACGCGCCAAACACCAGCCGCCGCACGCGGAAGAAGCTCGCCGCCTGTGCGCACATCGGGCACGGTTCGAGGGTGACGACGAGTTCGCAGTCCGGCAGCCGCACCGCCTTGCGCACGGCCGCCGCGGCGCGCAGGGCCAGCAGCTCCGCGTGTGCAGAGGCATCGTGCCGCGCCTCCACTTCGTTTCCTGCACGCGCCAGCACCGCGCCGCCTGCGTCCAGCACAACTGCGCCCACCGGGACCTCGCCGCGTTCCGCAGCGGCACGTGCTTCGGCGAGCGCGATCGCCATCGGCGCTGGTTGTGAGGCGTCGGAGAGCATTTGTTTCAAAACTGGGAGCTCATATCTAGCGCCATGCGCTCAGGCGCGTGACGGCCTCGCGCATATCTGCCTCGGGACCGCAGTATGAGAAGCGCAGGAACCGGTTGCCACGCCCGTGGTCGAAATCGACACCGGGCGTCACTGCAACGCCGACTTCCGCCAACATGCGGGCACAGAATGCGACGCTGTCGTTCGAGCGTTGAGTGATGTCGGCGAACAGGTAAAAGGCACCCTCCGCCGGCGACAGGTGGTCGAAGCCCGCTTCGGGCAAGGCGCGCAGCAGATGATCGCGCGAGCGGCGATACCGCGCGACGTTCTCTGCCAGTTCAGCGTGGCAATCGAATGCCGCCTCGGCTGCCACCTGGGAAATATGCGGCGCGCTGATGAACAGGTTCTGCGCGAGACGTTCGACCGGACGCACGAGGTCGTCGGGCAATATCAGCCAGCCAATTCGCCAGCCGGTCATCGAGAAGTATTTGGAGAAGCTGTTCACCACCACCGCGCTGCTGCCAAGGGATGCGGCGGTGGTGATCGGGCTGTCGTAGTTCAGCCCATGGTAGATCTCGTCGCTGATCAGTCGCACGCCGGCGCCATCGCACCAGGCGGCGATGGCAGCAAGCTCGTCGCGATGCAGCATCGTACCGGCGGGATTGCACGGGCTGGCGACGATCAGCCCATCCGGCGGCGGATCCAGCTTTTGCAGCATCGCGATGTTGGGCTGAAAGCGGGATTCGGGCCCCGCCTCCAGGATGACCGGCTGCATGCCGAGTGCGGTGAGAATGTTGACGTAGGGGGGATAGAACGGCGAGGTCAGCGCGATCCGATCGCCCGGATCGAACGCCGCCAGGAAGGCCAGAGGAAATCCGCCGGATGCGCCGACGGTGACAGCGACGCGCTCCAGCGGGATAGAGAGGTCGTACCAGTCCCGATAATGCGCCACGATGCGTTCACGCAGCGAGCGACGGCCGAATGCCTCGGTGTAGCCGAGTGCGTCGGATGAACGCAGCGCCGCGATCGCAGCTGCGACGGCGCCGGCGGGCGCACCCGTGCCGGGCTGTCCAACTTCCATGCGGATCACGTGCGGATCGCCAGGCGCCAATCGGCTCTGGCGGGCATTGGCTGCGGCGATTACGTCCATCACGATGAAGGGTGGCGCATTCGCGCCGCGACCGGTCTTCAGCATGCTTGGCTTATAGGGCGCAAAGCAAAGTTGGCTGCATAGTGCAAGAGCATTGTTTTCCCGGATCAGTGGCTGAGTTCGCGGGCCATCTCGTCGATGCCATTCACCGTCAGGGGGTACATCCGGCTCTCCATCAGCTCGCTGGTCATGCCGATCGAGCAGACATGCTGCCATGAGGCACGTGGCGTCGGATTGAGCCACGCGGCGCTGCGATAGTGCGAGGTCAGACGTTCGAGCCAAATCCGTCCCGGCTCTTCGTTCATGTGTTCGACGCTGCCGCCGGGCATGGTGATTTCGTACGGGCTCATCGCTGCATCGCCAACGAAGATCAGCTTGTAGTCCGGGCCATATTTCCGGATGACCTCGAAGGTCGAAATGCGTTCGTCATGGCGGCGGCGATTGTTTCTCCATACCCGCTCATAAGGGAAGTTGTGGAAGTAGAAATACTCCAGGTGCTTGAACTCTGACCGCGCTGCGGAGAACAGCTCCTCTGACAGCTTGACGAAATCGTCCATCGAGCCGCCGACGTCGAGGAACAGCAGTACCTTCACCGCGTTGTGCCGCTCCGGCACCAGCTTAAGGTCCAGCGTGCCCGCATTCTTCGCGGTGGAGTGGATAGTATCCGGCAGGTCGAGTTCTGTCGCAGCGCCCTGTCGCGCGAAACGCCGAAGTCGGCGCAGCGCCAGTTTGAGGTTGCGGGTGCCCTGTTCGACGGTGTCGTCCAGGTCGCGGAAATCGCGCCGATCCCACACCTTCACGGCACGCCGGTGCCGTGATTCGTGCTGGCCGATGCGCACGCCTTCAGGATTGTAGCCGTAGGCACCGAATGGTGATGTGCCCGCGGTGCCGATCCATTTCGACCCGCCCTGATGGCGTTCCTTCTGCTTTGCCAGCAGTTCCGCGAGGCGCTGCATCAAGGCCTCGAAGCCACCCAGCGACTCGATCTTCGCCATCTCTTCTGGCGTCAGGAATTTTTCCGCCAGCTTGCGCAGCCATTCTTCCGGGAGATGGCGCGGCAATACGCCTTCCTCGGTCTCCAATCCCTTGAAGCACTGTGCGAACACCCGGTCAAAGCGATCGAGGTGCCGCTCGTCCTTTACCAGCGTCGCACGGCTGAGATAGTAGAAGTCATCGACACTCCATCCGGCCACGCCCGCCTTCATTGCACCGAGCAGCGTGAGGTACTCGGTGATCGACGTTGGCAGCCCGGCCTTGCGCAGCCCCTCGATCAGGTGTGCAAACATTAGGCGCCGCGCCGCGCCAGGAACGCCAGGCGCTCGAACAGGTGCACATCCTGCTCGTTCTTCAACAGCGCACCGTAGAGCGGTGGAATGACCAGGTGCTTCTCATTGGTGCGCAAGGTCTCGACCGGCAGGTCCTCCACCATCAAGAGCTTCAGCCAGTCCAGCAGCTCAGCTGTACTCGGCTTCTTCTTCAGCCCGGGCACTTCGCGGATCTGAAAGAAGACGTTCAGCGCCTCTCGGGCAAGATCGTGCCGCAGGTCCGGATAGTGCGCCTGCACGATCCGCTCCATCGTCGAACGATCAGGGAAGCGGATATAGTGGAAGAAGCAGCGGCGCAGAAAGGCGTCCGGCAGCTCTTTCTCATTGTTCGACGTAATGATGACGATCGGCCGGTGCCTGGCACTCACCGTCTGACGTGTCTCATACACGAAGAAGCGCATCCGATCGAGTTCCAGCAACAAGTCGTTGGGAAACTCGATATCTGCCTTGTCTACTTCGTCGATCAACACCACCACCGGCTGTTCGGATTCGAACGCGTCCCACAGCTTGCCGCGGACAATGTAGTTGGCGATGTCGTGCACGCGCGGGTCCCCCAACTGTCCATCGCGCAGCCGTGACACCGCATCGTACTCATAAAGACCTTGTTGCGCCTTGGTGGTCGACTTGATGTGCCATTCGATCAGCTCGAGGCCAAGCGACTGCGCCACTTCATGGGCCAGGATGGTCTTGCCAGTGCCTGGCTCGCCCTTCACCAGCAAAGGGCGCTGCAGTGTCACGGCGGCATTCACCGCCACTTCCAGGTCGCGGCTGGCGATGTAACGTTCGGTGCTTTTGAAAGAGGCGCTCACTCGGGGCTCCTTGGTCGTTTCGGCGCAAGTGTCGGGCCTGACTGACGAGGCCGCAAGTTCGATGAGAAAGGAATGATCTGTGTCTCGCCGCCAGCCTGACCTCCTCCCGCGAGGGTAGGGCTTAGCGGCCTAGGCTGCGATCCCCTCGACCGCCGCCAACGGTGGCCGGCCGCGGATCATGTCGGCTGCCTTCTCGGCGATCATCATGGTGGTCGCGTAGGTATTGGCCGACGGCATGCTTGGCATGATCGAAGCGTCGGCGACGCGGAGCCCTTGCATCCCATGCACGCGGAGCTGATCGTCGACCACTGCCATCGGATCGGTCGCCGGTCCCATCCGCGCCGTGCCGATCAGGTGATAGGCGGTGGAACCGTAGCGCCGCGCGTAGTTCATCAGCTCATCGTCGCTTCGGACATCCGGGCCCGGCAATTGATCACCGGCAAAATACTGGGCGAGTTGCGGCGTATGCAGCAGGGCCTGGGCCAGGCGCATGCCAGACAGCAGCACCTGCCGATCCATCGGGTCGGCCAGGTAGTTCGGCTGGATCATTGGGTCGGCGAACGGGTCGGCTGAGCGCGCGCGGACATAGCCGGTGCTCTCCGGCCGATGCTGCCACACGCCGCATGTCATCCCAGGGTAATCGTCCAGCATTCCGACGAAGCCTTCCTTGTAGCTCGCCGGGCTGAACACGCCTTGCAGGTCGGGCACGTCCAGTGCCTCGCTCGACTTCCAGAACCAGTGCACCAGCGATGGGCTGAGCGCCAGGATCGACGGCTTGCCCATGGCCCAGCGTGCGATCTGCTTCGCGAGGCCCAGGCCACGTGACAGCTCATTGATCGTCACGCTGTTCTTCACCCGCGCCACCAGTCGCACGGCGTAGTGGTCGCGAAAATTCTCGCCCACGCCGGCCAGCTCGCGCACCACGGGCACACCGATCGATTGCAGCAGCGATGCCGCGCCTACGCCGGAGATCTGCAGCAACTTGGCGGTGTTGGCCGTGCCGCAGCACAGGATCACCTCGCGTCGCGCCCTAACCACCTGATGCTCGCCGCGGTCGCGATCGTTGACATAGCGCACGCCCACCGCGCGCTTGCCCTCGAACAGCACCGCGGCGGCGCGCGCATCGGTTCGCACCTCCAGCCGTCCGGTTGCCTTCGCAGGATGCAGAAACGCGCGTGCGGCCGAATGCCGCCAGCCGCGATAGATCGCGCGCTGGAAGTAGCCGACGCCCTCCTGCCTGTCCCCGCTGTTGTAATCGGCGCAGCGCGGCAGCCCCATGCCGGCCGCGCCGGCAATGAACGCCTCGCAAATCGGATGGAACCAGTCGATGTCGGTGACTGGCAGGTTGCCCTCACGCCCGTGGATACGGTCATCGGCGATGCCGATGCGCCGTTCGGTGCGTTTGTAGTAGGGCAGCATGTCGACATAGCCCCAGCCGCGATTGCCGCGCTGCGCCCAGCTGTCGAGGTCGGCGCGCTGACCGCGGTTGTAGATCATGCCGTTGATCGAGCTGGACCCGCCCAAGGTTCGTCCCTGCGTGGTGGGGATGGGCCGCCCACCACTGCCTTCGGATGGTTCGGTTTTGAACTGCCAGGTGAAGTCCGGGTTGAACAGCATCTTGATGAACCCGGCCGGCACGTGGATGTATGGGTGGCGGTCCGGCGGCCCCGCCTCCAGCACGCACACTGTAGTGCCTGGCATTT
>JBKPOG010000258.1:0-25060 GCA_046732975.1 Pseudomonadota bacterium | reverse complement strand
GGCAAATAGCGCGGCCACACGGCGCCGATGATGGTGATCGTCGCCATGTACATCGAGACAGCGAGCAATCCGGGCAGAATGCCGGCCATGAACAGCTTGCCGATGTCCTGCTGGGTGATCAGCCCATAGACGGCGAGCACGATCGATGGCGGAAACATCGCCCCCAACGTGCCGCCGGCGGCGATCACGCCAGTGGAGAATGCCTGCGGAAGCGGTATTGGCGCATTTCCGGATAGGCGACGGTCGAGAATGTCGCTGCCGTGGCGACGGATGAACCGCTGATGGCAGCGAAGCCGGCGCACGCCGCGATGGTGGCGATGCCGAGACCGCCGCGCAGATGTCCGACGAACTTGTTGGCCGCGTGGAACAGCTCGCGGCTCATGCCGGATCGCGATACGAAGGCGCCCATCAGCAGAAACATCGGAATGACGCCGAACGTATAGTCGGTGACCGTGCGCATCGAGGTCTGACCGACCATCTTCAGCGCCGGCGTGCCGCCGACCAAATAGCCAAAGCCACTGACGCCAACCAAACCCATCGCCATGCCGACCGGCACCCGCAGCAGCATCAGTGCGAACAGCACGACAAAGCCGATGACGGCGACCTCGTTGGCACCGAGTTCCATCTATTCTACAGCCCTCGGTTCGCGCACGGCGCCGATCTCCTCGGGATGGAAGATCAGCCGATAGGTGCGCACCGCGATCAGCAGCACGGCTGAAACGTCGCCTAACCACGCCACCAATGCGAAAGGCCATGTCGGCAGACGCAGGTCGAAAGTCTGCACGTTATCCTGATAAGTCAGCCGCACCTTGTCGAACAGCATCGCGGTCTGCACGCTGACCACGAACAGCAGCACCAGCGTAGCAAAGATATCGATCAGCCGCTTGCCCCGCGTGCCAACCGCCGACCAGACCAGGTCTACAGTGATGTGCGTGCCGCGATAGCTGGTCGCCGCGATGCCCCAAAAGATGAGAATGCCCAACAGCAGCTTGCCGAAATCGTAGCTGTCCGGGATCGACACCGCGAAGAAGTAGCGCAACAGCACCGAGATAAAGACGTCAGCAGCGACGAGGCCGACAAAGACCGCCGCCAGCCATTCTATGCCGTCGATAAAGCGGTCCATGCGGTTGCGGTTCATCGGAAGATGCAAGCAGGCAGAGGCAACACTCCCCCTCCCCTCGCGGGAGGGGGTTGGGGGGAGGGGGCGGTGCTGAGTGCCTCCGGCCCCTTCACTCCGCCAGCGCCCCGTGCTTCTTCAACTCCGCCTGCAATTCGGCGAACACCGCATCGGCGTCCTTCACCTGCGACGCCCACTTCGCCTTCAGCGGTTCGGCTGCCTTGCGCCAGGCTGACACCTGATCAGGCGTGAGCTTGTAAACGTCGTGGCCAGCCTCCGCCGCAACCATATCCCGACCGGCACGCTCCCAATCGGCCCAGGGACTCGCGACCTTCTCAGCCCAATCCGTCGTGCAGTGATTGTCGATCACCGTCTTCTGTGCCGCCGACATGGCGTCATACTTTGCCTTGTTCATCACCCAGACAAAGGTCGTGGTGGCGAACGGCATGTCCATGTCGTATTTCACCACCTTGTCGATTCCGAATAGCAGCAGCGAGCGCCAGGGAAAGGTGATAGCGTCCGCCACACCGCGCTCCAGCACCTCGCGCGCCTCGGGCGCCGAGGCCTGCACATTGGTGCCCCCCAGCATGGTGACGAAGCTACCGACTGTCGCATCCGCCGGCCGCACCTTCGTGCCCTTGATGTCCTCCGGCAGCACAATCTTCTTGTTACGAGAGTGGAAGGTCAGCGGATCCAACACGAAGGCGAAGCAGAAGTGCACGTCCTTCATCTCGGCCGCGGCGTATTTGCGATACCACGCATCGAGCGCCGCCGACCCGCCCTTCGCGTTGGAAAACAGGAACGGCAGTTCGCCGGCGGCGATGATCGGGAAGCGACCAGGCTGATAGCCGGGGTTCACATAAGAGAAGTCGGCAATGCCGTCGCGCGCCATGTCGTAGTGGTCCATGGCCTTGCCCAGTTGCTCGGAAGGAAACAGCGTTGACTTGATGGTACCGCCCGAGGCTTTCTCAATGTCTTCGCCCCAGGCCTGCAACGCGGGATTGAGCGGATGCGCCGGTGGAACCCAGCTCGATAGTTTCAACTGCACCGTCTTGTCCTGCGCCTGCGCGCTGACTGCGAACAGCAGCAGTATCGCCATGGCGATGCGATTGATCACGTCGTTTCTCCCCCTTCACGGCTGGTCTGCGGCAAACTATGACCTGCCATCCCGCGAGGAATCCTGCAATGCATCTTCAAGGTCATGCTGCGATCGTCACCGGCGGTGCATCCGGACTGGGCGCGGCAACCGCACAGCGCCTGGCAAGCGCCGGCTGCCGCGTCGCTGTGCTCGACATCAACGAGTCAGCGGCGGCAGCAAGTGCGCAGCGCATCGGCGGCGTCGGCATTGCGTGTGATGTGGGCGATGCGGCATCCGCAGAGGCAGCAGTGGCCAAGGCGCGCGACGCGCACGGGTCGGCGCGGATCCTGGTGAACTGTGCCGGCGTCGGCACCGCGGGTCGGATCGTCGGCCGCGAAGGACCGATGCCGCTGGCCGCATTCGAGCGGGTGATCCGCATCAATCTGATCGGCAGCTTCAACCTGCTGCGGTTGGCCGCGGCGGATATGGTACAGCTCGATCCGCTGGAAGACGGCGAGCGTGGCGTCATCGTCAATACCGCATCGATCGCCGCCTATGAGGGCCAGGTCGGACAGCCGGCTTACGCGGCGTCGAAAGCCGGCGTGATCGGCATGACATTGCCGGCGGCGCGCGAACTTTCGCGCGTTGGTGTCCGTGTAGTGACGATCGCACCCGGGCTGTTCCAGACACCAATGGTCGGAGGGCTGCCGCCCGAGGTGCAGCAGGGGCTGTCGAACAGCATACCATTCCCGCAGCGCCTCGGCCTGCCAGAGGAATACGCTGGCCTAGTCGAGCACATCGCCACCAACCGCTTCATCAACGGCGAGACGATCCGGCTGGATGGCGCCCTGCGGATGGCACCACGATAGGCGGAGCCGTTCGCATCGCCCTCACGATGCGCATGATCCAACAAGCGACGACAAGATTGGCGACAGCGGCGAGGCGAAGGAATTGCGGCGCGTCCCAACCGATCGCTGCAGCACCTGCCGTCGCGGCGGCGCCAGCGACCATGAACAGCGCATTCATGATGTTGTTCGCCGCCACCATGCGCGCGCGCTCGGTCGGCGCCGCCCGATCCTGAATGATCGCGTAGAGCGGCACCGAGAATACGCCACCGCATGCAGCGAGCAGGAACAGGTCGATGATCATGCGCCAGCCGGCCAGCGTGGAAAGTGCAGTCGCCGCAGTCGCGATCGTACCGGCCGATGACGCAGCAGAGGCAAAGTCCCAACAGAATATCGAGATGCCGATGCCGGCGAACGGCACAAGGCGCGCCGAAACGTCGCCCCGCAGCAGACGCGCGCTTTGCATGGAGCCGACACCGACACCGACGGCGAACACGGTGAGCAACAGCGTCAGAACTGTGCCATCCGAGTGCAGCGTATCGCGCGCGATGACCGGGAACTCGGTCATCAATGTCGCGCCCATCGTCCAGAACCAGGACAGGCTGAGCACAGCGAACCAGATCGTGCGAACCGCGGCCGCGTGGCGTGTGATCCGCCAGGTCTCGCCGATGATGTTCGGGGAAATGTGCAGCGACGGATCCGCTGGGGGCACTGCTGGAATCTGCATCGCAGACCACAGTCCGAGTACGGCAAGTGCCAGGCCCACGAGGCTGACCCAGGCGGTGCCGCTCGGCAACAGGATCAGCGCGCCGCCCGCGACGGTGCCAGCGACAATGGATAGGAATGTCGTGGCCTCGATCACGCCGTTGCCGGCGACCAGTTCGTCGTCTGCCAGATGCTCCGGCAGCACGCCGTATTTCACCGGCCCGAACAAGGCCGCCTGAATACCGAGGCCGGTGAGCACAACCAGCAGGCCGGGCACACTCTCCGTCAGGAAGGCTGCGGCTGCGGTCGCCATCAGCAGCACCTCGGCCACCTTGTAGGCAACGATAACCCTGGGCTTGGCGAACCGGTCGGCGAGTTGGCCGGCCGTGGCGGAAAGAAGGACATAGGGCGCGATGAACAAGGCGCCGGCAAGCGCCGACAAACCGGTGCCCCCGATGCCGAGTTGGAATAGCGCCAGCACGACCATGGCATTCTTCACGAGGTTGTCGTTCGCCGCGCCGCAGGACTGGGTCAGCGCGAGCGGCCATAGGCGGCGGGTCTGCAGCAGGCCAAGACCCCCTCCCCCTGCCCCCCTCTCGCGACGGGAGGGGGAGCCTTGGTCACTCGTCACCAGCCGATGGCGTACGCGGTGCGGCGGGGATCGGCGCCGGCCCACTTCACGCCGGTGCGCAGCTCGGACTGGATGGTGCAGACCGAGCCGGCGAGATATTTGCGCTCCGGCCAGCGCTCGACCCTATGCCCCAGTGCCACTAGGGCCTCGCAGGTGGCCGAACCGACATCCTCTTCGACGCACAGATGGCCGGGACGATAGGAATGAGGCAGCTGCGATTCAGGCCAGGAGTAGCTCGCAAAGCGCGGGGCCTCGCAGGCGGATTGCGGGTCCATGCCGAATACGACCTGGTTCAGGAATACCTGCACCATCGCCTGTCCGAGCACCTCGCTGCCGGGCGAACCGAACGGCATCACCAGTTCGCCGGGCTTGATGGCGATCGCGGGATTGGCTGACATGCGGGGTCGTCTGCCCGGGCCTATCCGCGCCGGATGATCATGGCCGGTATAGCCACGCGAGCCCCACATCGAGACGGTAATCCCCGTCCCTGGAACCACCGGGCCACTGATGGTGGGATCGCTAGGCGTCGCGGCGAAGATGTTCCCCGCACTGTCGGCAACACAAAAGAATGACGTTTCCGGTTTGGTGTCAGCAATCTCAAGTGCCGCGCCAGCCGAGGGGTCAGGGCTCCAGGGTGGAATGGACACGCCACCGATCTCCCCTGCCGGCGGAAGCCCGGGCCACGCTCTTGCCGGATCTATCTGCGCTCGTCGCCGCGCCAGATAGTCGTCCGACAGCAGAATATCGAGCGGCACGTCGGTAAAGGCAGGGTCACCAAAATAGACCTCGCGGTCCGCGGCCGCGAGCTTCAGTGCCTCGGTGACGGCGTGAATATACGCCGGCGAATTGTGCCCCTTCTCGCGCAAGCCCTGGTCGCGCAGAATCGCCAGCGCCTGCAGCACCATCGGCCCCTGCGACCAGGGCCCGCAGGCGTACACATCCAATTCGCCGAACCGAATGCGGCACGGCGCCTCGATTGGGCTGCGGAACTCGGCCAGGTCGGCCTCCGCAAGCCAGCCGCCATTGTCCCGCTGATGACGCAGAATAGCCGCCGCAATGTCACCGCGATAGAACGCGTCGCGTGCCGCCCGCAGTCCGGCCAACCTGTCGCCGCGCGCGTGCGCCCGCTCCTGATCCGCCATGTACTGCAGGGTGCGACCCAGGTCGCTCTGCAAAAAAGTTTCGCCAACCTGCGGCGGGCGGCCACCGGGCAGGAAAATAGCAGCAGTGGTTGGCCAGCGGGCGAAATCCTGCTGACGCGCCGCCAGTTGCTCGGCGAGAAATGGATAAGTGGGAAAACCATCGCGCGCGAAGCGGATCGCCGCGGCGGCGACCTCGCCGAAGGACATCGTGCCGAAGTGCTCCAGCGCCGTTATCCAGATGCTGGGCGCGGCAGGCACTACGCAGTGCAACAGCCCTTCCGGCACCCGGCCACCGTGGCTGCGATGGAAGAACTCCAGGTCGGCGGCTTTCGGCCAGACGCCGACCCCGCTGATCACATGTGTCTCGTTGCGCGACCCAAGATGAATCATCGCCGGGGCGATGCCGCCGAAGCCGACGAACTCGCTTTCCAGCACGTCAATCGCAAGGCCGGTGGCCACGCCGGCGTCGATGGCGTTGCCGCCGGCTTCCAAAATCTGCAGGCCAGCCAATGATGCGTAGTAATGCCCGGATACCACCACGTGGTGCCGGGCCATGACGTTCGGCCTCCGCGCGCGGGTGGGACCGAACAGATAAGCCGGTTCCGGCACGGGCTAGCCCGGCTGCTTGTCCTTGTCCCCCGACAGCGACAGCGGCACCCACTGCAACCCGTCCTGACGCTGGATCAGCATCAGCACGGACTTCCGATTCTCCTTCTTCACCGTTTCCACCTTCTGCTGGACGTCGGCGGGGGTCGAAACCTCTCCCTGTTGAACCTCAACGATCACGTCGCCAGGCTTAAGGCCACGTTCGGACGCCGAACTGTTCGGCGCCACGTCAGTGATGACGACTCCCTTCTGGTCGCCACCCAAAGAGAATTTATCCTTCGTTTCCTGGGTGATAGGTGCGATCTTTACTCCGAGACCCGAGATCTCGGTTGGCTTCTGGGCCTGGATCTTGTCACCTCCGGTCGTGGCCGCGGCCTTCTGGATATCGTCAGGCTTCTCATCCAGCGTGGCCTGCACCGTCACTTCCTTCCCGTCGCGCCAGAGCAGGACGGGGACCTGCTTGCCAACCTCGGAGTCGGCAACTATGCGCGGAAGAGTGCGCATCTCCTTTACGTCCTGGTTGTTGAACTTCAGGATGATGTCACCGTTCCGGATACGTGCCTTGTCGGCCGGGCCGCCATCGTTCACGCCGGCCACCATGGCACCGTTCGCATCCTTGAGGCCGAGGCTCTCGGCAATATCCGGCGTCACCTGCTGGATGCGCACTCCCAGCCAGCCACGGCGCGGATGGCCAAAGTCCTTCAGCTGGGCAACGACAGCCTTCACCAGATTCGCCGGGATCGAGAAGCCGATGCCGATCGACCCACCGGACGGCGAGTAGATCGCGGTGTTCATGCCGATGACCTCGCCTTCCATGTTGAACAGCGGGCCACCAGAATTGCCGCGGTTGATCGCCGCATCGGTCTGGATGAAGTCGTCGTACGGACCCTGGTGAATGTCGCGCCCCCGCGCCGATACGATGCCGGCAGTCACACTGCCGCCGAGACCGAACGGATTGCCGATCGCCAGCACCCAGTCACCGACCCGTTCCTTATCGGAATCGCCGAACTGTAGCGCTGGCAGCGGCTTGTCCGGCTTCACCTGCAGCAAGGCGATGTCGCCGCTCTCGTCACGACCGAGCACCTTCGCCTTGAGTGCCGTGTTGTCCTGCAAGGTCACGGTAATCTCATCGGCGCCGTCAATAACATGGTTGTTGGTAACAACCAGACCGGAAGCATCGATGATGAAGCCCGACCCGAGACTCTGCATGCGACGTTCCGGCGGAGTCGGCTGATTGTCACCGCGTTGGCCGGGGCGGTTACGATTGAGGAAGTCCTTGAAAAATTGCTCGAAAGGCGAACCCGGCGGGAACATAGGGATTTCCGGACCGGCTCCCGGTTGGCCGGCGCGCGCCTGCACCGCCTGGGTGGACGAGATGTTTACTACTGCCGGCAACAGTTTCGCCGCGATATCCGCGAAACTGTCGGGCATGGGGCGAGCGATAGCCTGCTGGGCCGGGACCGCGCCGGCAAATGGCAAAGCCAGCGTCATGGCGGAGGCCAACATGGCGGCGCGGGCGGATAAGCGGATCAGGCGCATGGTCAGGCATCCCTAGGAACGTGCCGGATATGGCCCGGCATTTGATCGCTGGCAACTACGGCCCCGTTGGCACCGGCGGGCTCTGAAGATACCGCAGGAAATCGTTGTCCGGGGTAAGCACAAGGCGAGATGCACCGGACTCAAATGTGTCCCGATACGCCTGAAGCGTACGCCACGCGTTGTAGAAATCGACATCCTGGGAATACGCCTTGGCCGAAATCTTGGTGGCTTCCGCCTCGCCCTCGCCGCGCAGCTTGTCCGAAGTGGCGCGGGCCTCCGCCAGCAGCACGGTGCGTTCCCGTTCCGCATCCGCTCTGATCCGGGCCGAGGCCTCGGCGCCTTCGGCACGGGCCTGCGCGGCGATGCGCTGGCGTTCCGACTGCATGCGGGCCAGGATCGCCTTGGTGTTTTCTTCGGGCAGATCGGCCCGGCGGATCCGCACGTCCTGGATCGCAACGCCGAAGCCCCTCATCTGCGCGTTCACCCGGTCGCGGATCGTTGCCATGATCTGATCGCGCTTCGCCGACAGCACGTCGAGCAGCTTGTTATCGGCCAGCACGTCACGGAGTGCGGCCGATACAATCGAGTTGAGTCGGCCGCGGATGCCGTCCTCCAGTGGCCCGACCGACTGATAGTACAGCAGCGGGTCCATAATGCGGTAAAGGGTGAAGCTATCCACCACGAGGCGACGCTGATCGCCCAGCGTCACCTGATCGCCGGGCAGCTCGATGCTCAGCAAACGTTTGTCAAAGGTGATTACCGTCTGAATGAACGGCGTCTTCGCCTGCAGCCCCGGATCGCGGACCACCCGAACAGGCTGCCCGAACTGCGTTACCAGCACCTGTTCATTCTGGCTGACGGTGAACAGCGATGAGTCTGCCAATACGAACAGCACCACTAGCAGCGCGATCAGCGCGATCAGCGGGCGGCTCACCGCGAGGCTCCCTGCGCCGGCGCGGGCTGCGTCGGCGACGTAGCCGCACGCGGCGCCGGTGCACTCGGGGGATTGAGCGGCAGGAAGGGCACCAGGCCCTTCAGCTTGTCATCGACCACCAACGTCGGTGAACGCGTAAGGATGTCCTGCATCGTCTCGATGTACATTCGGCGCAATGTCACGTCCTTCGCCTGCTGGTAGGCGGCGAGCACCGATAGGAAGCGCTGGGTTTGACCAGTGGCCTGAGCAACCGCGGCCTGCTTAGCCCCCTGACCTTCCGCCACGATGCGCGCTGCATCGCCACGGGCTCGCGGAACGATATCGTTGCGGTAAGACTCCGCCTCGTTGCGCACACGCTCGGCATCGGTATTGGCACGCTGCACGTCGACGAAGCTCTCGACCACCTCGGCGGGCGGGTTGACACCCTGCAACTGCACGCCGGTGATCTCCACGCCGGCCTTATAGTTATCGAGCACCTGCTGCGTCTGGCGCTGTACGTCCGTTGCGATCTGCCCTCGCAGCTCGGTCAGCGCCGGCTGGATCGGTATGCGGCCGATGACCTCGCGCATCGAACTTTCCGCCACCGCCTTCACCACCACATCGGGGCTGCGAACGTTGAACAAGTACGCCGTCGCATCGCTGATCTTCCAGAACACCGCGAAATTGATGTCGATGATGTTCTCATCGCCGGTAAGCATCAGGCTCTCTTCCGGAACAACGCGGCGGTTCTCGGAGCGGGTGTCATTCTGGATGCTCGCCAACGAGCGGTAGCCGACCTCGATGCGATTGATGCGGGTGACCGCGGGTGTCAGCGCACGCTCGACCGGCCAGGGCAGATGGTAGTTCAGGCCGGGCAACGTGGTGCGGTTGAACGCACCGAAGCGGAGCACCACACCCTGCTCGTCCGGTTCAACGCGATAGATACCGCTCGCCAACCACAATGCCACGACCGCGAGGCCGATCAGCGCAAGGCCTCGTCCGCCGGTGAAACGGGAGCGTGGGCCACCCCCGCCGAGTAACGAGCGGATGTAACTCTGCAGCCTCGCGATCAGCGCATCGAGATCGGGCAACGGACCGGGCCCCTGGCCACCCGGGCGGCCGCCGAATGGTCCGCCAGGTCCCCAAGGTCCGCCGCCGCCGGGACGCTGGCCACCACCGCCACTGCCGCCGGAATTACCGCCGGGCGTGCCCCAGGGACTCGGGCCACCACTATTGGACATAGTACGTTCCTGTGCGGTCTGGGCCGCGGCTTGGCGTTGGCGGATCACAGGCCATGCGCCATATCCACTCAGTAGGTGGCATCACAGCGGCCTGCTTATCGACCCGCGTTAGAAGGTTTGCAAGCAAATGACGACAGCACCAACGACTGATGGTCTGCGTGACGCATTGCGGGAGGTCGCCGATCCCGCCTCGGGCAAGGATATCGTATCTGCGGGACTGGTCGAGGGCATCGAGTTACGCGGCAGTCTGGTACAGGTGGCGCTGCTGACCGATCGGGCACATGCCGCGGCAATGGAGCCGGTGCGGCGAGAGGTCGAGGCGCTGCTGGGGCGCCAGCCTGGGATCAGCAATGCCACTGCGGTGCTGACCGCGCATAAGGCGCCGCCGCAGCCGGCGGCTCAGGGGCATGGGCAGAAGGCGGCGCTGCTGCTGCCGGATGTGAAAGCGATCGTCGCGGTGGCGTCCGGCAAGGGCGGCGTCGGCAAGTCGACTGTGGCGGTGAACCTGGCGGTGTCGCTGGCGCGGGCGGGGCATCGGACGGGATTGCTGGACGCGGATATCTATGGCCCGAGCCTGCCCCGCATGTTGGGGCTGTCACGCAAGCCGCAGGTGCGCGGGGACAAGATGATTCCGCTGGAGGCTTGGGGCCTGACCTGCATGTCCATTGGCTTCCTGGTCGAGGAAGAGACACCGATGATCTGGCGGGGCCCGATGGTGATGGGTGCGCTGGAACAGATGATGGGCCAGGTCGAATGGGGGCCGCTGGATATTCTGGTCGTCGACATGCCGCCCGGCACCGGCGACGCGCAGTTGACCATGGCGCAGCGGGTCGCGCTCACCGGAGCGGTGATCGTGTCCACGCCACAGGACATCGCGCTGGTCGATGCGCGACGCGGCGTTCGTATGTTCGAGCGCGTGCGTGTGCCTGTTCTGGGACTGGTGGAGAATATGAGTTTCTTCCAGTGTCCCAACTGCGGGCATACATCCCACATCTTCGGCCATGGCGGCGCACGTGCGGAGGCGGAACGGCTGGCAACAGAGTTCCTTGGCGAAGTGCCACTCCTGCTGGATATTCGCACAGCGTCTGACGCGGGGACGCCGATTGCGGCGGCTGCGCCGGACAGTGACGGCGCGAGGGCATTCGCGGCCGTGGCGGAGCGGGTGTGGGGGAAAGTATCAGGCACAGGAGCAGCCCGCAGCATGGGGCCGCGGATCGTGGTGGAGTAGTATTGAACGCGCGTGCCGGTGCGCAATCTGCACATCGTAGCGACTGCAGTGTTTACAGATCACCCACGCAAACGGCTGGGATACCTGTATGGTCTGTTGTGATGACATCTCTACCTGTTCTTCAGCCGGCCCCGGTGCGCCGAACAGTCCGCGGTGGCGGCGTGCTTTGTGGATCGCGCTCATCGTCAATGCCAGTTGCTTCGTGGCGGAGATCGTTGCCGGTTTGGCCGCCGGGTCGGCAGCGCTACAGGCAGACGCCCTCGATTTTTTTGGGGATGCCGCCAATTACGCCATCAGCCTCAGCGTTGCGGGAATGGCACTCGCGTGGCGCGCCCGTGCAGCTGCAATGAAGGGCTGCACCCTGATCATCTTCGCCTTGTGGGTTGTCAGCAACACAGCATGGCAGGCCTTGCACGGCACTCTCCCTCAGGCGGAGGTAATGGGAGTAGTCGGCTTCACTGCGCTGATCGCCAATGGCGGTGTTGCATTGATGCTCTACCGGTATCGCGGCGGCGACGCCAATATGCGGTCAGTCTGGATTTGCTCTCGCAATGATGCCATCGGCAATCTGGCGGTGACGCTTGCAGCGCTGGGAGTGTTCGGTACCGGCGCCGGCTGGCCTGACGTCATCGTCGCAGCGATCATGGGCTGCCTGGGCTTGTGGGGCGGACTGCAGATCGTCACTCAAGCCCGGGCGGAACTGCGATTGTCCGACGCTGCAGCGCTCGGCATCGCCGCCGAGTAGCTGCCCCGTGCCTGACGAAGCTGTCACTCAGCCACCGCTCGTTTGCCGCCTGAATGGTGCTGACTATCGGAATCGCATCAAGGCCGCGTCCAATCAGCACCGGAACAACAGTATGGCGGCACGCCACGTCGCAACGCAGCGATCTCCCATGAATCGAGGCTCGTCGTCACCCCAGCCTGGTCATCGCGCTTCAGCCCGCCCAAACGATGACGCGGCAAAACCATACAACGCACCTTTCAGCACGCGCGCCTGCGGACTGTACCGCCGGCCAAGTTGGCCAACTACGCTGCTGGCTTGTCGACAACGTCTAGTGAGCGGATTGCATCCGGCTCACCATTGTAGATGACAAGTGCCACAGTTTCGGTCGCGATAAATGCGCTGTGGGGTTTGCCTTTCGGGTTGAGGCCATAATTGCCTTTGGCCCGCAGCGGCGCACCTGATTTGCTACCACGGCCGCCCTCCAGGCCGAAGATATGTTCATCGGACAGCGCCACTGCGACGATTCGTATCACCTTGCCTTCCGGCGGCGTGAAGCGGACCAGCCAAGCAATGCCGCCACCTTCCGCGCGCCGGTCACTGAGCACTTTGAGCTGCACGATATCCTTGCCTGCGAAGCTGGCACCCGGGCCGTAGAACGGCGTGGCCGGCATCCACTCCATCGTCTCGGCATCAACGTTGATCGATTGCATATTGTTACCTCAGTTAATCTGCGAGCGTTTTGCGCATGAAGATCCGCTCTACACCTGGCGCCGAGGAAATCCGTCCAAACTCCTCCCAGCCATGTCGTGCGTAGAAGTCGGGCGCCTGGAAATTGACCGTGACCAAGGTTGCAGCCTTGCAGCCGCGACGGCGTGCTTCCTCTTCTGCCATGTTCAGCGCTCGGCTGCCCATGCCACTGCCGCGCAGGTGTTCGGGCAGATAGAACAGGTCGAGGAAGAACAGCCCCATTGAGGTGCGGCCGAGCAGCCCGCCGGCTGCATCGCCTGTCTCTGGGTCATGCACCATCACCGCCAATGGCCTCCAATCACGCAGCCGCGATTGTTGGGCGTTGTAGTCAGCCAGCCCCTGCTCGAGCGCAATCTCGAAACTGATGGGCGGTGCGTCAGTGAGCGTCATCATGCCGCCTCTCCGCGGTTGCCGATGCAGGTTAGTGAGTGGCCACTGACAGCGTTCTGTCAGTAGACTTCCATGGCCATGCGTCGCTCCGATCGGTTGTTTGACATCATCCAGCGCCTGCGTACCGCACGACGTCCGGTGACCGCTGCTGCGCTGGCCGAGGACCTGGAAGTGGGTGTGCGGACGGTTTACCGCGACATCGCCACGCTGCAGGCACGCCGGGTGCCGATCGAAGGGGCTGCCGGCATCGGCTACATGTTGCGCCGCGGGTTTGACCTGCCACCTCTGATGTTCACTGTTGAGGAAATCGAGGCGATCGCCGTCGGCGCGCGGCTGGTCAGCAGAACCGGCGACCTTGGCTTGCAGGATGCCGCAGAGAGCGTGTTGTCAAAGGTAACGGTCGTTCTTCCAGAGGGCTTGCGCGCGCAACTCGCATCCGCGCCAATCTTCGTCTCTGGGTCGGGCGCGCCAGTGCCGGAACGGATCGATCTGTCGACGATACGGCAGGCAATTCGCGAGGAGCGCAAGCTGCACATTGCATACCAGGATGAAAGGGGCGCCCAAAGTGAGCGGACGATCTGGCCGATCGCTGTGGCCTACTACGTACAGGCGACCTTGATCGGCGCCTGGTGCGAGCTGCGGCGGAACTACCGGCACTTCCGAGCCGATCGGATTGTTGCACTTACTGTACTGGAGGAACGTTATCCGTCAGACAACGGCCGCCTGATGGCGGAATGGCTCGCGCTCCGCCAGAATGAACGTGGAGCCAGGGAGTAACGCCGATGCCTGCCTATATGGTCGTGCAGATCAACATCACAGACCCGGACAAGTTCGCCCAGTACCGTGCAGCGGTACCGGGCGTGGTGCAGTCATTCGGCGGGCGCTACTTGACCCGCGGCGCGCAGGTTGAGGTGCTTGAAGGCAGTCACGACGGCAGACGGCTGGTGCTATTCGAATTCTCCTCGATGGATGCGATCAGGCGGTTCTGGAATTCACCGGAATACGCCAAGGTCAAGCCGCTAAGGGAGAACGCCGCGGAGATCGATGTATGGGCGGTGCCAGGCGTGGAGAGCGGCCATGGATGAAATCAAGGTCGCTGTGGATACCGCTGGGATTGCGGTTGTCACGCTTAACCGCCCCGAAAAGCGCAACGTGGTCTCGCTGGCAATGTGGCGGGGCTTAGGCGAGATCTATCGCGACTTTGGCCGGCGCAGCGATGTGCGCGTGGCGATCCTCACCGGCGCGGGCGGACATTTCTGTGGCGGCGCTGATATTTCGGAATTCTCCAAGGTGCGCAACAGCGTCGAGGATGTTCGCGCATATGGAGAGGCTGGTCGGTCAGCGACTCAGGCCATCATGGACCTGCCACAACCGACAATCGCTGCTGTGCACGGCTATGGTGTCGGCGGAGGCTGTGGGTTGGCACTCGCCTGTGATCTGCGTGTAGGTGATACGACAACGCAGATGGGAATCCCCGCGGCGCGACTGTCGATCGTATACGGAGTGCTCGATTCCAGCCTCTTGCTGCGGGCAGTCGGTCTGGCAAAGGCCAAAATGGTGCTGTACTCGGGCCGTTACTTTCCGGTCCGCGAATGCCAGACGATGGGGCTGATCGACGTCTTTGCCGAGCAGGGTGCGTTGGCCGGTGCGCAGGCACTGGCCGAGGAATTGTCGAAGCGCGCGCCACTGTCGCAACGCGGCGCCAAAGTGGTGCTGGAAGCACTGGCCCGCGACGAGGTGGAGAAGCGCACAGCAGAGATCGCCGCTCTGCAGGAGATGGCGACAAACAGCGAAGACTATCGTGAAGCGCGCCAGGCATTCATGGAGAAGCGCACTCCTCTCTTCAAGGGACGCTAGATGGACGCGCTGTTCGAGCCGCTCGATCCGGCCAAGTTTCGCGACCCGTTCGTCACGGCCAAAGGGGAAGCGCGCGCGCAGGTTGCCCTGCGTTCTCTGGAGACCCTGTGGTTCAACACTGGCACGCTCTGCAATCTGACCTGCCGCAACTGCTATATCGAATCATCGCCACGCAACGATCAGCTGGCCTATCTGACACGAGGCGACGTCCTGGACTATTTGGACGAAATCGCGCGCGAGGGATTGCCGACACGACTGATCGGCTTCACCGGCGGTGAGCCGTTCATGAACCGCGATATCATCGTGATGCTGAGCGACGTACTTGAGCGCGGGTTCGATGCGCTGGTGCTGACCAATGCGATGAAGCCGATGCGCAGGTTAGGGCCTCAACTGCTCGGGCTGCGTGAGCGTTACAGCGAGCAACTGCGATTTCGCGTGTCGCTCGATCACTACTCGCCGGAAGTGCATGAGGCAGAGCGAGGACGGCGCAGCTGGTCACCGACGATCGAAGGTCTGCTCTGGCTGGCGCGCAACGGATTTGTCCTCGACGTCGCTGGCCGCCGGTTTACCGGTGAGCCGGAAACGGAACTGCGCGCCGGCTACGCGCGCCTGTTCCGCGAACTCGACCTGCCGATCGATGCGACAGACCCGGTCAGGCTGACGTTGTTCCCCGAGATGGATGCGCGTCACGACGTGCCGGAGATCACCACGGCCTGCTGGGGCATCCTGCGCAAGTCGCCCGAGGAGGTGATGTGCGCATCGGCGCGCATGGTGGTGAAGCGGAAGGATGCGGTGGCACCATCTGTACTCGCGTGCACATTGCTCGCCGACGATCCGCAGTTCGAGCTTGGACGGACGTTGGCCGAGGCAATGCGATCGGTGTCGCTCAACCATCCACACTGCGCGTCATTTTGTGTGCTTGGCGGGGCGGCGTGTAGCCGCTGACGCTCAGGCGTGCCCGGCGGCGCCTGAAAGCAACAGCGGATCGATATGCAGCTTGGCGAGGGCCTGACGCCATTTGGTGTCATTGTCATCGCCGAACACGATCGTCTCGTCGGCCGACACCGACAGCCATGCATTCTGGTGGATCTCGGAATCGAGCTGCCCGGGACCCCAGCCGGCGTAGCCCAAGGCCAGCAGACCCTCGCGCGGGCCTTGGCCCTCGGCGATCGCCTTCAATACGTCCAGGCTGGCGGTCAGCGCCACGCCATCATCGACGCGCAGACTGCCCTCGCCGGTCCAGTCGGTGGTGTGCAGAACGAAGCCACGCGCGTTGTCCATAGGGCCGCCTGCACATAGGCGAATGCGCCGGGCCGGCGGCACCGGAGCCACCTCGAGCTGACGCAGAAGGTCATCGAATTTCGGTCGCTCGAGCGGCCGGTTGAGCACGAGACCCATGGCGCCCTCAGGCGTGTGCGCGCAGACGTAAATCACGCTCTGGGCAAAGCGTGGATCCTCCATCGTCGGCATGGCGATCAGCAACTGACCGGTGAGAAACTCGCCGGTTGCTGGTGTGGGCGACTCATCCATGATGTTGAATCTGGCCCCGCAGGCGCGCGTGTGCAAGCGGCGCCTTGGGTGGCGTGACACCCGCCGCGCGGGAGGCTAGGAGTCTCCGGCTGGCAAGGCAGAGGGGAGCTAGGATCCAATGACGATCAAGGTCGGCGACCAGATTCCGTCCATGAAGCTGATGATGGCGACGGCGGAGGGCCCGAGGGAAACCTCCACCGACGAAATCTTTAAAGGCAAGAAGGTTGTGCTGTTCGCAGTGCCCGGGGCATTCACCCCCACCTGCAGTGCCAAGCACTTTCCGGGGTTTACGCAGAATGCCGAAGCGTTTAAGGCAAAAGGCGTAGACACGATCGCGTGCATCGCAGTGAACGACGCTTTCGTGATGGGCGCGTGGGCCAAAGAGCAGAGTTCCGATGGAAAGGTAGTAATGCTGGCCGACGGTTCAGCGGCATTCGCCAAGGCCATGGGGTTGGAGTTGGACCTGAACGGGCGGGGCATGGGCACGCGCAGCCAGCGCTACGCACTGGTCGCCGAGAACGGCAAGGTTACGCACCTTGGCGTGGAGCAGCCTGGCGGATTCGAGGTCAGCAGGGCCGAGGCGATCCTGGCCCACCTATAACTCTTCTTTGAATGCAGGCGGAGCCGGGCCTAAGGGCCCCGGCCCCCGCCGTCCCATCGCGACTGCTGAAATGGTTGTCAGATGGCAACACGAGTTTCAGAAGCACTCAGCTCTTAGGAACGTTTCGCTCCAGTTCAGCAAGCCAAGCGCTGGCGTTGCCGTCGGACGGTGCACGCCAGTCGCCGCGGGGTGACAGCGAACCCCCGGCGCTGACCTTGGGTCCATTCGGCATTGCCGAACGCTTGAACTGGCTGAAGGCGAAGAAGCGCCGAAGGAAAACTTCCAGCCACTTACGAATAGTGGGCAGGTCGTAGACTCTGCGGCGATCTTCTGGATAGCCGGGTGGCCATTCGCCTTTCGTTGCGTCATCCCAGGCGTGCAGTGCGAGGAAGGCGATCTTTGACGGTGCCATCCCATGCCGCAGCGTGTAGTAGAGGTTGAAGTCCTGCAGCGCGTATGGGCCGATATAGGCTTCGGTACTCTGGGGCGTTTCGCCTTCCTTCGTTGGGACGAGCTCCGGCGAAATTTCGGTGGCGAGGATTGCATCCAATGTCGCGCCGACCTCGGCTGAGAACTGACGCGAACTGATCACCCAGCGAATCAGGTGCTGGATCAGCGTCTTCGGTACGCCGGCGTTGACATTGTAATGCGCCATCTGGTCGCCGACACCGTAGGTACACCAGCCGAGTGCCAACTCAGACAGGTCCCCCGTCCCGACAACGATGCCGTGATGGTGGTTGGCAAGGCGGAACAGGTAGTCTGTACGCAGACCGGCCTGCACGTTTTCGAACGTCAAATCGTATACCGGCTCACCGCGTGCGAACGGGTGACCGAGGTCGCTGAGCATGCGCTCCGCTGCCGGACGAATGTCCAGTTCGCGCCAGGTGACGCCGAGAGCCTGCATTAAGCGAATCGCATTGCCCTTGGTGTGCGCCGATGTTGCGAAACCTGGCATCGTGTAGGCGAGGATATTGCTGCGCGGCAGACCGAGCAGGTCCAGCGCGCGGCCGCACACGATCAACGCGTGGGTTGAATCGAGACCGCCGGAGACGCCGATGACCACATGCTTTGTTCCGATCGCC
This sequence comes from Pseudomonadota bacterium, assembly GCA_046732975.1. Taxonomy (GTDB): domain Bacteria; phylum Pseudomonadota; class Alphaproteobacteria; order Acetobacterales; family Acetobacteraceae; genus JAMXLO01. The sequence continues at coordinate 7,084 of JBKPOG010000258.1, read as the reverse complement.
CGCAGCCGCTGCGCGAGGCCGGAGACCTGAATGTTGTAGGCCTCGTAGCAGTCCTGCTCGAGGCGCGCTGGATTGGCCGGCACGAACGGATAGCGCTCGACCTTGCGCTGCAGGCCGATATCGCCGGAGGGCGGATTGAGCCGGAAGCCAATTTCGCGGAACACGGCGGGGTTGCGACGGCGGCTGGTGTCGAAGCTGCCCATCTGCATGCGTTCGTGGCGCAGCATCCCGAGATCGATGTCGGCGATGGCGAATTGGCTGCCGGCCGGAAACCGATCGGTCTCAGCCAGAGTGGCGCCGTTCTCGAAGATCGAGGCCTGGCCATCCCAGGCCAGATCCGTGGTGGACTCACCGGCGCCAGCCGCAGCGTAGAGATAGGCGGCCACACAGCGTGCCGACTGCGAGGCACACAGCAGCCGCCGCGTCTCGGCCTTGCCGATTGTGATGTTGCTGGCGGACAGGTTGGCAAGCACTGTCGCGCCTGCCAGAGCGGCCTGCGAACTGGGAGGCACCGGGATCCAGATGTCCTCGCAGATTTCGGCATGCACGACGAAGCCTGGCATATCCTCGGCGGCAAACAGCAGGTCGATGCCGAACGGCGCAGTAAGCTCGCCGGCCGCGATTTCGCCGCCCATCGTCCAGTCACCGGCCACGAAATGGCGAGGCTCGTAGAATTCGCGGTAGTTTGGCAGGTGCAGTTTGGGCACCACGCCCAGCAACCGGCCACGATGGATCGCGAGCGCGCAGTTATAGAGCGCGCCTGCGTGCCGCAGCGGCGCACCGACCAGCAGGAGCGGCAGCAGATCGGCCGAAGCCGCGACGATATCGCCGATCGCCGCCTCGACCGCATCGAGCAAGGCGGACTGATGGAATAGATCGCTGATCGCATAGCCAGAGATGCCGAGTTCCGGAAATACCGCCAGTGCCACGCCTCGGTCGTGGCACGTCCGCGCCGTCTCCAGGATTTCGGCGGCATTGGCGGCGGGATCGGCGAGCGTGCAACGGGTCGTGCAGGCAGCTACGCGCGCCATGCTGTGGCGGTAGATCGACTGGAATACGAGCTCTGTCCCCATGGCAACGAATATGGTTGAGGAGACAGGTGGCGTCACCTGGACATTGAGGCCGCGAGACGCGACCGGATGCGCCTGGCCATGACGGAGACACTTGGTTGCCGCTGACCCCACGTGGCGCCCCGGAGCTGCCAGTCTTGCACCTCACGCTCGTGAGAGCGTGCTGGCGAAAATTTGCCACACCTCAATCAGGCTTTGGCGACTCAACGCTGTGTGATGGCGCTCCGCTGCGTTGGGCGACTACCTATCGCGCTGGCCCATCGGCCCTCACACAGGGGACAAAACTGCAATGCTGAAATTGGCGCTATTCTTTCTGGTTGTATCGCTGATCGCCGCGCTGTTCGGGTTTACCGGCATCTCGGCGGCTTCGGCTGATATCGCCAGGATCCTGTTCTTCATCGCGATCGTGATCTTCCTGGTCCTGCTGGTTGCCGGCTTGATGGCAGGAAGCACGCTCTTCTAGCGCGCTGCGAGCATTGTGCAGCGCACAGTGAATGTTTGCACCGACACTCCCACGCGGCGCATCATCGATGGCGCCGCGCGGGATATCGATCCGAGGTCGCGGAGTATGTGAGCGGATCGTGGCCTGCCCGGCAGTAGCCAGGAAGGAACGGCCATGACAACAATCGCCGCAATCCTCAAGCACAAGGGTTACCAGGTCACGACGGTCAGCCCAACGCTTTCGATCGAGCGCGTGACCAGCGTGTTGGCGGAACATCGAATTGGCGCAGTGCTGGTGGTCGACAGCGCCGGGCAGCTCCTCGGCATTGTCAGCGAGCGCGACATCGTCCGCTGCCTGGCAGCCAACGGAGTGCGCACGCTGGAGATGACAGCGGGTCAGTTGATGACGCGAGCCCTCCAGGTCGCCCATCCGGACACAACGGTGGCTGAAGCGATGGCGCGCATGACAGTTGGCCGCTTCCGTCATTTGCCGGTGCTGGACCACGATACACTCGTGGGACTGATCAGCATTGGCGACGTGGTCAAGGCACGGATCATGGAGCAGGAAGACGAGGTAGATAGCTTGAAGGCCTACGTCGCCGGCTCGGCCTGAGCGCTTTACCTGCGGTTCATTCTCCGCCGGGATAATAAGCTCGAAAAAGGGGCCTTTGGTGCCGATCACTGACCGGCGTGAGCTCGAGTTCGACCTGCAGACGGTGCGGCTGGTGCTGGAATGGTCGCCCCGCGCCGCGCAGGCCTTCGGGTTGCCGCCACTCACGCCGACCGCGGTGCATGGCAATCCAGTCGAAGGTGTGATCGAGGTCACCTACGGCGAATTGACCTCGACACGCGTGTTCATGCTGCGCGCCGAGGCTTTGGGGGCGATCCTTATCTCTTACTGCAATCGCGTCGGGATGCCGATGCCGCGGAACGCGGAAAAGGGCGTGCGCATAGAACGCGACCAAGCGGTGCTATTGCTGTCTCACCGGCAAGAGGCGCTCACAGCCCCGGAAGTGCCCGAGCCGGTCATCGGCCGGATTCCCGAGGCCGTCCGCGCATGGTCTTGGATCGAGGCTGACCACTGAACGACATCGACTTGTTCCCGGCGACGTCGCCAGCCAGAGTGACCTGCGACGTTGCGGGGGACGGTCATGACAAACCGGGTCGAATTACAGATTGACGAGCGGGTACCATTCGCCGGCGGTCATGGTTTCGGCGACGTCGGCTCCTATGAGCGGCTGTCGGGCCGCGCCCGTTTTGCGGTCGATCCTCGCGCGGCGGCGCAGCAGGAGGTGGTGGATCTCGACAAGGCGCCGGTCGATGCAGACGGGCTGGTGCGCTTTGCCGGCGATTTCATGATCCTGAAGCCGATCGAGATGCATCGGGGCAACCGTCGCCTATTCTACGATTACGGCAATCGCGGTCATAAGCGCGCGCTGCAGTTCTACAATGATGCGCCGCACAGCAATGCACCGATCACCCTGGCACACGCCGGGAACGGCTTCTTCATGCGGCGCGGCTATGCGGTCGCGTGGCTGGCGTGGGAGGGTGACATGCTGCCGGGTGACGGGCGCATGGTGCTCGACGTGCCGGTGGCAAGCGATAACGGGCAACCGATCACCGGGCGTATTCGGGTCGAATACATCGCCGATGCGCCTGGGATCACCTGCTTTCCGCTCAGCGGCAGGATCGCCGCGCACTCATACTCCACGGTGTCACTCGACACGCGTCAAGCGGCGCTGACGCGGCGGCGTTACCCCTACGACACACCAGAGGCAATCCCCTCTGATCAGTGGCACTTTGCCAATCTGCAGGCCGGTAGCGGCGGAGAGACGCAGTCGCTGGAGCACGCAGTGGTGCCATCAGACCGGCACATCTTTCTGCCGGCCGGCTTCCAGCCCGGTTGGATCTACGAGCTTGTCTATACGGCGAAGGACCCGTTGCTGCATGGCCTCGGCCATGTCGCCGTGCGCGATTTCATCAGCTTCCTGAAATACCATGCGACAGGCGCCAACCCGCTGCGCGGCATCGAGAGGGCCTATGCCTGGGGACGCTCGCAAACCGGGCGTTGCCTGCGCGACTTCGTCTATCGCGGCTTCAATGCCGATGCCGAAGGACGACGCGTATTCGACGGCGTGCTGCCGCACGTCGCGGGGGCCGGACGGAAGTGGCTGAACCATCGCTTCGCCAGCCCGATCGTGTCAGGCGGGCAGCAGTATGAGGATCACTTCAACATCGCCGACAGCTTTCCATTCTCCTATGCCTGGTCAACCGATCACCTGACCGGCAGGCAGGACGCCATCCTGAAGCGGCCTGATACTGATCCTTTGGTGTTCCACACTCAGACCGCGACGGAATACTGGGTGCGCCGCGGCTCATTGGTGCATACCGACACGCAGGGCAATGACCTCCCGCAGCCCGACACAGTGCGTGTCTATTGCTGGTCCAGTTCGCAGCATTTCGCCGATCCCCAGCCCAAGCTGCCATCGCGCGGCCACGGGCAGAATTTCTCCAACGTCGTGTCCACGTCGATGTTCTTCCGCGCCAACCTCGACGCAATGAACAGATGGGCAACCGAAGGCACGCCGCCGCCGGCAAGTCGGATCCCGATGCGCGCCGACAGCACCCTGGTGAGCATCGAGACGTGGCGACTGCAGTTTCCTGCCATTCCCGGCGTATCCACACCCGCTTCGCCGAACGTGCTGCCGCTGCTGGATTTCGGACCTGATGTGGAGCGCGGCATTTTGCGTGAGCCGCCGCGCCTTGTGCCGAGTGGCAACACGCCGGATGCACCTGGCAAACTTTACGCGGTGCTTGTGCCCTCGGTTGATCGCGACGGCAACGATGTGCCGGGCGTGCGCGCGCCGATGGTTGCTGCACCTCTTGGCACCTATACCGGGTGGAACCTGCGCGCGCGCGGCCATGGCCACGGAGCGCAACTGAGATTTGAGGGCAGCTACATCCCACTCCCAGAATCGCCGCAGGAACGGGCGATGACGAGTGACCCACGCCTGTCAATTCTCGAGCGCTATCCCGACAAGGCGGCGTATGTCGCAGCGATCACCGCAGCGGCGCGGGAACTGGTGGCGCAGGGGCTGATGCTGGAGGAGGACGTGGCGCGCTGCGCGGCGGCCGCGGCTGACTGGGGCCGGCCGCGGCATGACGTGTCGCTGGAGTAGGAGAAAGTTACGACACGGTGATCGGTGGCGTGACGAGAGCGCCAATCGTCGCGCCACCTGAGCCCTGCGCCAGCATCCACAGATAGTACGTGCCAGAAGCTGCCGGCGCGGTGAAATACTGCCCCCACCCGTTGGTCTTGCCGTCAGGAGCAGCCGCGATCAGGTTGGCGGTGGGCACCGAGGAAGCGCTGCGGGACCACGCGAACGCCGCCCCAGTGACCGGGGTCGGCGCAGGTGTGGCGATCAGGTTGACACCGCCGTTGGGTGCGACATCGGCGCCGTGGATCTGCGTTGTGGCAGCGGACCAGTCTCCCGGCACGACGGTGGCGCCCCACGTGCTGGCGGTGCTGACATCGGACCAGATGCTTGGAGTGCCATAGGCACTGGTGGCCTGAACTTCAACATCGATCGCAGTGGCACTCGCCAGGTTGATGATCGTGTATGGGCTCGTGACACCGGACACGGTCGTCCAGCTACCCGTAGCCGAAGTCCGGTAACGGAGGTTGTACCCGGCCGCAGCGCCATGGCTGCTGTCCGCGATCGGCGCTGCCCAAGTGACCAAGAGGCTGGTAGCGGTTCCATCCGGCGGGGCCACAACCGCTGAAATCGCGGGCGCATTCGGGGCAGATTGCAAGGTGGCGGTGGTCAGCGTGGAAGCGGCAGACCAGGCGCTCCCACCAGCGGCATTCGTACTTTGGATACGGACGTCTGTCGCAATCCCTGCCGTCAAGCCTGACAAGTCGTATGGGCTGGTGACATTCGAGACGGTGGTCCAGCTGCCCACTCCGGCGGGGCTGTACTGCAGATTGTAGCCGGTAGCTGAGCCGTGGGTGTTGTCTACGGCGGGCGCACTCCAGGTCACTGTCAGGTCACTACCCTGGCCTTGCGCCAGCGCCAGACCCTGCGGCGTGTTCGGCAGCAAAAGCGTCTGGACCTGTGTGGGGGCCGTGATCGGCCGCAAAACAGGCATCATGACGGCCTGAGCCCGATTGCCTGGTGTCCGGAGATAGATCGGCATGTTTGGTGCGCCTGCCCTCATGGTGAAACGCGGCGTTAGCCGCCGGTTCCAGTTAGCATACATGACTGTTCGCGTCACTAAAAATGACTGAACGGTCGCTACAGATGCTGCTGGAGCCATTTGCGCCGGAAGATCTTCGACCTCGCCGCAGGGGATTAATGGCGAGTTGCTTCGAGGCCTGGGCCTGCTCCAGACTTGTACGGCATGGAAGATTCTCTCGTGACTCTCTCTATGGCGGATGAAGCGGCTCTGGTGCTGGGGCGTCGTGTGATCCAGCGTGTCAGCCCGCACCAGCAGCAGGTGTTCGACTTTGTTGCCGGCCGGAGGCTTGGTCTAGCGCCGATGCGGCCGGAGGGAGGCAGGAGGGCGGAGGGCTCGCTCATCCGGCTGCTGCTGCCCGCCGTGCAGGATGCAATCGGCGATTTGGTGAAGCATCTCGTCCGCGCCGGCGTTGGCGATGCGGAGAGTCGGCTAACGACAAGGCTGGCAGGGTATCCTGTCGCCGAAGGCAGCGGTCCGCTGCCGCTGACGGACAGGCGGGTCAGACAAGCTGCGACAAGGGTGCACGGAATCAGGGCCTTCCGAAGGAGGCGGCTCGGGCTCTAGGGGACGTCATGACCAGAGGCTTGGTTCGGCAGGCATGATCCGCGTGTTAGACGGCGGACTATTGAGGCTGAGCCGACGACGGTTGTTCGTCTCGCGGCTGTTTCGTGGGTTGGGAGCCCGATGCGGGCAGTGGGACCTGCGAGCCGCTTTCGAGGTTGGGATGGCATAACCACGCCATCACAGGATGCGATGACGGCGCGGCGAGCTGTGCAGAAGGCGGGCGGGAGGTCTATGGTGGCCGAATCCCAACGGGGCAGCGGGCGGCGCGCATGCGATGACCCAGCGAAGTCTGACATGCCGCTTCCCCGCACGAGTAGTGTCCGTATTGACGCCTCCGGCCTTAGGGAGTTCTTGCCTTATCTTCCAATGTTCAGAAGCCATTCAAATCCATAATGCGGACGAGTATCTGCATTATGTTATCCACGTCATACCAATTAGCACTGCCTTCGTCCAGCGGGTTGCTCCTGTGGTTCATCACGATGCATTCGTACTTGAGTCCGATTATTCTACTTAAGACGTAGTACATGTAAAACATATAGGAAGCCTCGAATATCTCAACGACCAAGGAATTTGGCGGCATAAAGCCAATGTTTGTCAGGCCGGCGCCATGCAATCCAATTGCAATTTCTGCGCTAGCCGCGATTTCTCATACGCGGGCGGTGCATCGGGGCTGAGAATCTGAGAAAGTCGTTGTGCAGCAACAGTTTCTCCACGATCCCAGGTGTGCCCCGATGCAGACAGAGTGTACGGCGAAGTTGTTGGAATTTGAA
>JBKPOG010000257.1:0-21633 GCA_046732975.1 Pseudomonadota bacterium | reverse complement strand
ACGCTGTGAAGTGCAGGTCCGCATTCATCTGCAATGCGGCGAAGCCGACATTGACGCGGTCCAGAAAGCAAAAGAAATAGCATAGCATCAAGAAAGGTACCAGACGCCATGCGACTTTGCTCATGTACGCTGTTCCAGCGCATCCATGTGCGGGTTCCCCCCTCAGTTGAGAATTCAGCAATGAGCTTATCTTGCCATTAACGCTATCCAGTTCGAGCCCAGTATGAAAGAGAGTCCTGTTATTTAGCCGCTTTCCTGACTCCTATCTAAGTGTCTATCCGGGGGTAGACTAAGCGGTTCTCTTCCTCCTCCGTGGCGCTGGCGCTGCACTTGCCACGGCCATCGAGGCTTGGGCATTCCGACTCATGTCCGACGCGATGATGCTGCGCACCGATGGCGACATTCGATAGTACTGGTGTGAGGTCAAGAAGTTAAAATCGTAATCGTGGTAACTGCTGCAATCGACCATGGTGTATACGTTGGGTGGGAACACCGTCGCATCGGCCATGTTGTGAGGGCCGTCCTGCCCCAGGCGCTTGGCGAAATTGACGACCATGCTCAGCTTCAGGACATCGTCGACCTGGCTAAAATAGATTGAGATACGTTCGCTCAGATCTGGGAGCCGACTGAAACCTCCCGGAGGTGGCAGATCGAACGAGTCGTAACGGCAATCAGCGGCAGCCAGAAGCGTCACGTTGAACATCTTATCGGCTGCATTGCCATGCAGGAACCAGTTTTCCACTGCCGATTCCAGCGCGAGGTTCCCCATGCTATGCGCCAGCAAAGTGCAGCGGCGCCCATTCGCGCGAAGGGTCGGGCCCAAAACCGCAAGAAACGACATCAAATGTATGCCCGAGTTCCTGGCCATCGTCTGATCGGACCGGTAGTCACTCTGAAGTATCGGCGGTGTGATCAGCTTTCCAAGCGACGGCCAGCTGAAGGCAATGACAGTGGTATCTGTGGCGGCTAGGCCGGAAGCAGCCAGCCATTCCCTGTTGAACGCGGCACGAGTGATGGCATCCGAGAACGTGTTGTCGAAGCCGTGTATGAAGACCAGCATGTCCCGACCTGACGACGAGAGATCGACGAGCGCCTGCGGCGGGAACGAGCCCTTATTCGTATTCTCAATTTGCGATACGACACCCTGAGCATTTGTAGCGATGTCGATCCCGTCGACAAACGCTGTCCCATAAGTCATTTGGTCGGGGTTCAATGGAGGCACCAAAGCCGGCAGATACCCGTTGATTGGGTCCGCCGGATTGGTCACCTGTCGATTCGTCGCAAAGTACACGGTCGTTGGCATTGCATTTCCTCCCCTGGATTGTCCGTATCACCGCCGGGCATCTCCGGTCGAGGTCGGGAGGTTGCCAGGTTGGTATCAGAGCAAGACACCGAGCGACTGATGAAATTCCATTAATCATCGCCGGGCGCTCTTGGACGAGACCCGGGTGGTGCCAAGTTACAGCCGCAACTTCCTGAGGATTACATGGCCAACCGCGACGAATTGCTCGTCCTCGCGGCACAAATCGTCTCGGCGCATGTCGCCAATAATGCCGTTGTGCCGGGCGACGTGCCTAAGCTGATCGATGCAGTCTACCACGCCCTGAGCAAAGTCGGGCGCTCACCCGATACTGCGCCGCCGGCTGACCCGGCTGTATCGGTGAAGAGATCGGTCACGGCCGATCACCTGGTCTGCCTCGAATGCGGCAAGCATTTTTCAATGCTCAAACGGCACCTCGGGACCGACCACCAGCTCACACCGGGACAGTATCGACAGAAATGGGGGTTGCCGGCGAACTATCCCCTCGTCGCGCCGAACTATGCCAGGGTGCGGTCAAGCTTGGCCAAGAAGCTCGGTCTGGGAAGAGCCAAAGGGCGGTCGCGGCTTGGGCGGTGAGCTTGCCTGAAGCTTGTCCTGACGCGGATGGCCGATCAAGCGTTGGGGTTGTAAGTCGTAATCTTGGATCCTTGAAGCGATAGGCCGGCCATCAGTCCCTTTTGCCCGAAAGGTATGGCGATCACCTTATGCGACAGCGTTGTGCTATCGATGTTGGCGCCGGCGCCCTTATCGATCACTGCGACATTGGGGTCGGTCCCGATCGCCCAGCCATCGCTGTTGTCGAGGAACTGCAGCGCCTGTGGATCCATAAAGAATAGGGCGTAGCTGAACCATTGCACCCCAGCCTGCAGGCCGAATGACGCAGCAGCGATCGTGTAGTAGCCGCGGGTCTGCCCGCGTTCCGTCAGCACGCCCTTACCACCTTGGCCACCGAAGATGAACCCAGCCTTCACGATCTTCGGGAATACCAGAATTCCAGCTGCTTTTTGACCAAGGGTGACTGCGCGATGGTCAGTGGCATTCAGCCGGCGAAGTGCTGCGGCCGCATCACGACTGATCTGAGGAGCATCTGATGCTGCGAACGCCTCGCTAGCGCCAAACAACAATCCGGGCGTTGCAATGGCAGCCGTTCGAATGACATTGCGTCGAGTAAACAGCATACCGATTGTCCTTTTGGTAATCTCGTGCGCCGGAATAGTCCAATCAGTTGTGCGGAGCAACCGGTTTGCTACGAGCAAGGCCACTGAGCCGCCGCCGACATATATTAGGCGCTTATTGTGGGGGCAAAGTGCCGCTGTGACGACGACACGCCGCCGGATCATTGGGCGACGGCCGAAGGGGGGGCGAGGCGAATGGCGGCACGGAGATTTCGGCGTATACTGCGCCGCCGCAGGAGGAGGGCCGAACGACAATGGGCGCAGCGACGCGACAGATGCATCTCGGCGTCTTCGTGCTTGGCACGGGCAACCACATGGCTGGGTGGCGCATGCCTGGGGCGTTCACCACGCACATGGAATTGCCGGCAATGCAGCAGATCGCGCGTATCGCCGAGCGCGGAAAGTTCGATCTGGTGTTCATCTCCGATTCGATGTCGATGGACCCGACCGACCATCCTTCATTCATGTGCCGCTTCGAGCCGGCCACCTTGATCACTGCACTCGCGGCCTGCACCACGCATGTCGGCCTCGGCGCCACGGTCTCCACCAGTTTTTCCGAGCCGTTCAACGTCGCCCGCATGTTCGGCTCGATCGACCACATCAGCGGCGGACGGGCGGCGTGGAACGTGGTCACCAGCTCGAACCCGAAGGCGGCGCTTAATTTCAATCTGGACGAACACATCGAGCACGAGCTGCGCTACGAACGGGCCAACGAGTTCGTCGATGTCGTGCGCGGCCTGTGGGACTGCTGGGACGACGGCGCTATCATCGCCGACAGGTCGAGCGGCCGGTACATCGATGCGGCAAAGGTACGTCCACTCAACCACCAGGGTCGATTTTTCAAGGTGCGCGGGCCGCTCAACATGGCGCGGTGTCCGCAAGGGCATCCGGTGATCATTCAGGCGGGCGGCTCGCACTCTGGGCTGGAACTCGCTGCGCGCACTGCGGACGTGGTGTTCTCGGTGGTGCAGGAGCTGGCGCCCGCGAAGGCGGCGTATGCCAACCTGAAAGGACGCATGGCCAAGTACGGGCGTGATCCGGATGCACTGGCGATTCTGCCCGGTGTGATGCTGATCATCGGCGACAGCGACGCGCAGGCGCGGGAGACGTTGGCGAAGCTGCAGAGCTGGATCACGCCGAGCAACGCCGCAACTCTGGTGGCAAGCCGGATCGGCTACGACGTATCGGGCCATCCGTTGGATGGGCCGGTGCCGCCACCGCCCGCCGCGCTGAACAGTCAGACGTTTCCCAGCGTGCTGTATGAGATGGCGAAGCGCGAGAAGATGACGCTGCGCGACCTGTACAACCTGACGGCGGCCGCGCGCGGACACTGGGTGGTGTGCGGTACGCCGCAGCGCATCGCTGATATTCTTGAGGAGTGGTTCGTCGAGGGCGCAGCGGACGGCTATAACATTCTGCCGGCCTGGTTCCCTGGTGCCTTCGATGATTTTGTCGATCGCGTGGTGCCGGAGCTGCAGCGGCGGGGGCTGTTCCGGCGGGAATATGAAGGCACGACGCTGCGCGACCATCTGGGGCTGGCGCGCGTCCTTGCCCCGGCGCGGCGCGAAGCTGCGGGCGCGGCGTAGGGAGTAAACACTGGCGCGAACCCGACAGCGTCGTTAGCCTGCCGCCCGCTGCGCAAGACGAGGCAGGAGCGGTGCAAACGCAGGAGGCCGATCGCTCAGTCCACGTGGCGGACCGGTTCGGTTTCGCGGGCTTGGTGCTCGACCTTGGTGCGCACAGACTGACGGATGCGGCCGGCGCCGATGTTGCGCTCACGCCGGCCGAGTTCAATCTGCTCGCGGCACTTGTCGGCAGCGCCGGGCGGGCGCTCTCGCGCGATCACCTGATGCAGGCAATGGTGGGGCGCGAGTCGGAGGCATTCGACCGCAGTGTCGATGTGCTTGTCGGACGGTTGCGCAGGAAGATCGAGCGGGACCCGAAGAGCCCGAAGCTGATCGTGACGGTGCGTACTCCAATTCTGCGACGCGGTAGGCTGGATTGATGTTGACCAGGATCAGCCCGGCCTTGGCTGTGGCGCACTGCGTGAGGATCCAGGCCATGTTGTTCGGCGACCAGATGCCAATGCGATCACCGGGCCGCAGGCCAAGCGACAGCAGGCCAGTGGCAAGCCGGCCCACTTCGCGCTTCAGTTCGGCGAAGGTCAGGCGGACACCTTGGTCGCACACGACAACAGCCTCGCGCTCCGGCCAACGCGCCGCTGCCTCGTCGAAGCGGGCGCCGATCGTCCGGTAGATGAGCGGCGTTTCACTGGCGCCATGGGCGTAGCTGAGCGGTTGGCTGGCCATGTTCTCCCCCGCATCGGTTCGCTGACGGAAGGCTTAGCGCAACGCTGCAAATAGCCGATGGCGGTCATATAAACGCCAGGTAAACGTGGCGGCGGCGGCGCGGGGGATCGTCCCGCTTTCACGGCAGCGCCGAAACGCTTAACCTGCCCACCCGAGGATTTACCAGTCAGACAGGTGCTCCAAATGGACGTCCACGCAGTCAGCAAGATGGCTCGGCCGAAGGGAATGCCGTTCCAGTGCAACAAGATCGGCCATGTCGCACTCTATGTGAAAGACCCGTTCGCCTCGGCGAAGTTCTATACCGAGGTGATGGGGTTCAGCGTCTCCGACGCCTATGACAGCAACATGATGCCGGGCGGCACGGTGTTTCTGCGCTGCAGCGCCGACCATCACGGTGTCGCGCTGTTCAAGCTGCCGGAAGGACGGCCGGCGCACGGCGCTTTCCACCACATGGCGTTCGAGGTTTCCACGCTGGACGAGGTACTGCGCGCACGCGATCACCTGCGCAAGCATGACGTGCCGATCCATTACGAAGGTCGCCGCCGCGCCGGCTGCCAACTTGCGATCGAGTTCACCGATCCGGACGGCCACAACCTGGAGATCTACTGGAACATCGATCAGGTCGGCACCGAGGGCAAAGTGCGTCCGCCGGAAGAGTGGAAGGGCGCGACCAGCCTGGAAGCGGCAATCGCCGATCCGGTCGTGGGGCAGGATACCACGGTGCAGGACCGCTCGCTGCTGCACGGTTAGCGGAGCTTGTCGGCAGGCGGTCGGATACCTAATGTATATCCGACCGCGAAGGGCGCCCGAACCATGTCCGTCACACTCCATCGTTGGGGCAACAGCGTCGGCTTACGTGTCCCCAAGCCGCTGCTCGAGCAGCTCGGGCTGGGCGAGGGGTCGAAAGTCGAGGTGAGGGTTGAGAATGGCCGCCTGGTCATCGAACCGGAGCGGAAGCCACGGCTGACGCTAAAGGATGTCCTTAAGGGCTTCGGTCCGAGCGACCGGCCCGGAGAAGTCGGTTGGGGGAAGCCGGTCGGCAAAGAGGTCTGGTAGTGGCGCGGGCGTCCTATTTGCCTGATCGTGGTGACCTCGCGTGGATCAATTTCGAACCGCAGGCCGGTCGTGAGCAGGCGAAGAATAGGCCTGGCCTCATACTGACCGAAAGGAGCTTCAATCGGGCGACGGGTTTGGTCATAGCGTGCCCGGTGACCCGGACCGAGCGGCCCTATGGTTCACGTGTGGCCCTTGCTGGCACAACGACGAGGGGCTTTGTCATGGTCGAGCAAGTGAAGAGCGTTGACTGGCAGGCGCGCGGTGCCGCGTTTATCGAGGCGGCGCCTTTGCCCGTGCTTGATCATGTAAAGCAGATACTTGCCGCCATCCTGGACATGGCATCTTGAGGAAGACACGACCGTGACCACTGAATCGGAGATCACCGCCTGGCTCGCCACCCAACAGGATGCCATGGTCGCGTTGCTGCGCGAGATGGTGGATATCGACAGCGGTAGCTACAACAAACCGGGGATCGACGCGGTCGGCGCCGTGGTGCAGCGCTTCATGGCGGCACACGACATCCCCGTCGAAGTGGTGCGTCAGCAGAAGCATGGGGACTGCCTGCGCGCCTCGGTGCCTTGGGATGGCCCGCAGGGCAATGCCGGTGGCAATGTCGTGCTGATGGGGCATCGCGACACCGTCTTTCCGGATGGCGAGGTGCAGCGGCGGCCGTTCACCATTCGCGAGGGCATCGCCTATGGTCCGGGCGTTGCCGATATGAAGGCCGGGCTGGTGATGAACTGCTTCGTGCTTGCCGCCTTCGCCAAGTTCGGAGGCTCGCCGGCGCCGTTGCTCGGACTGTTCACCGGCGACGAAGAGATCGGCAGCCCGGAAGGCCGCGCAGTGATCGAAGCCGAGGCGCGCCGGGCACGCGTTGTGTTCAACGCGGAGCCCGGGCGCGTGTCGGGCAATGTCGTGACTGGCCGCAAGGGTGGCGTGTTCATGGTCTGCCGCATCACCGGCAAGGCAGCGCATTCAGGTGGGAACTTCACCGAGGGCATCAGCGCAATCGAGGAATTGGCGCGCAAGGTGCAGGCGTTGCATGCGATCACCGATCTTGACCGCGGCATCACGTTGAACGTCGGGTTGGTCAGCGGCGGGCAGAGCGTCAACACCGTGGCGCCTTGGGCCGAAGCGCAGATCGACCTGCGCTATATCAACGCACCCGATCGCGACGATGCGATGGCGCGGATCGGCGCCATCATCGAGCGGAGCTATGTGCCCGGGACCAAGGCGGAACTCACTGTGCGCGGCGAATTCCTCCCGCTCGTGCAGACGCGGGCAGCCAAGCGGCTGTTCGAGCTCTACGTGCAGTCTGCCGCGGACACCGGCTTTGTGACCGAGGGCGAGTTCACCGGCGGCTGTGCCGATTCAGGCTTCACCGCCGGCGTCGGCACGGCGACGATCTGTGCGGTCGGTCCGGTCGGCGGCCAGGCGCACAGTCCAGAGGAATTCATGCGCATCGACAGCCTGGTGCCTCGCGCTCAGGCCTGCGCACGGGCGATTCTTCGCCTGGATCAGGCGGGGCTATAGCTTCGGTCAGCGATACCAGTAGCCGTCGCGGTGTCGCCAGCCGTGGTGCCAGCCATCGCCATAGGCCACGACCGCGCCGCCGCTATAGTATGGACCACCGTAATAGCTGCCACCGTAATAACCGCTGCCGTACGAGCCATAGCCGGGATAATAGACGCAGCCGCCGAGCAGCCCGGCCAGTGCCAGTGTGCCGACGACCAGCAAATTGCGCAGTCGGAACATAGACGATCACTCCAGTGCTGATCGGATCAGATGTCGGCGTCGTTCGCGGCGTTTTGGTGGCTCGGCCATGGCAATGCGATGTTCCCTGCGGTCACGACTGGTTGTCGCGATTTCGCCATGTTGAACGAGGACGCTTGGACGGCTGAAGCGGGCACGGGTGAAGGACGCCGCCCATGCAAAGAAACACCTGTTCATTTCGCCTCACCGCCGTGCTCGCGGTCTCGGGACTGGTGCTGTCCCTGCCATCGTCGGCGCTGGCGCAAGGGGCGCCGCTCGCACAGCCGCCCCTCGGTGCGCCGGATCAGCAAAGCGGCGATCCCCCAGCGCGAGTGGGGCGCTTGGCAAGGATCAGCGGCACCGTATCGTTCCATTCCCAGGACCAGGACCAATGGAATCCGGCGGTGACGAACTATCCGGTCACCTCGGGCAATGCATTCTGGACACAGCCCAACGCTCAGGCGGTAATCGAAGTCTCGGCGAGCCGGATCGTGATGGCGCCGGCCACTGAACTGGACATTGCAACACTCAACGACACCACTCTTGAGGGAACCACGCCGCAAGGCGAGGTTTACCTGCGATTGCTGCCTTCGGGACAAGGCGAGAACTATGCGCTGCAGACGCCTCGTGGACTGGTAACTCTCGGCGTGCCTGGGCGCTATGGCATCGTCGCCGGCGACACAGAGTACCCGACGCTGGTCACCGTGATCGAGGGTGCGGCGCATGTGGACGGATCCGGCGTCAGCCTGGACGTAGGTCCGGAGCAGACGGCGAGCATCACCGGCACCGATCGGTTCCAGGGCACGATCGGACCGGCACAGCGTGACCCTTTCCTCACGGCCGTTCTCGGCGGTGAGCGACCATCAAGTGTGCCGCCGCCAGTGGCCGCTGCCATGCCAGGTGCCGAGGATCTGGCGCAGTACGGCAATTGGGCGCAGAGCCCGGAGTACGGCCAGGTCTGGTACCCTCAGGCGGCGCCGGGGTGGGCACCGTATCGGGACGGCAGTTGGGCCTATATCGAGCCATGGGGCTGGACCTGGGTCGACAGCGAACCTTGGGGTTTTGCGCCGTTCCACTACGGCCGTTGGATCAACATCGGTGGCCGTTGGGCTTGGGTTCCTGGCGGGGCGATTAGTGCGCCTGCGCCGGTGTATGCGCCGGCGCTGGTGACGTTCCTGGGTGTCGGCGCAGCGATTGGTGTCGGCGTGGGGATCGGAGCGGCACTATCCGAGCACCGCATCGGCTGGTGCCCCTTAGGGCCGCGTGAGGCGTACCATCCATGGTATCGCGCAAGTGACAGGTACCTGCGGCGAGTTAACTTCAGGAACGTCAACAACATCAGGAACATCGATCGGAACGTTACGATCGAGAACTTCGTCAATCGTGGGGCGGCAACCGTGGTGCCAGCGTCGGTGATGACGACCTCGCGGCCTGTCGCGCCTTCCATACAGCGCGTCGATCCGGCGCAGTTCGCGCAGGTGCGGCCGGTCGACTTCGGCCAACAGCCGCTGCGGCCGGCGCCGAATACGGCTGGCGTCACGCCGGCGGTGGCCAGGCAATTGAACCTGCCGCAGACGGCAACCTATGGAAGGATCGCACCAGGCCCGGCGATCCGTGCTGCACCTGTGGCAACAATGGGTGCGGCGCCGGGTGCGATCGTGTCGCGCCCGGGACTGCCGCCACCGCACTATCCAAGCCAGACGGCTGTTCCCGCGGCAGCCGGGACGCATCCCTTCGTTGCACCACCCGCTCTGCGCACGCCGCCCGGGCTAGGACAAATCGCCCCGCCGGCACCCCAGCCCCGCGCCGGGACGGCGGCCTCAGCGGCCATCCCTCACATGGCGCCTGTGGCCAATCCAGGGGACCGGACTGCGCCGGGCGGCATTTCCCATACAGTGCCCCTGACTACCGTTCCGCCAGTCGTCAATCATGGGCCGCCCCCGGTGGTTGGTCGTCCGCCGGCGCAGGAACTCAATCGTGGCGGGGTGCCGGCAGGGTTACCCAGTCCGACGCCCCCCAACGTAATGCCCCCTGCCGTAATGCATGTGCCGCCACCTGTAGTCGCGCATCCGCCACCGCTGGAACTTCACACGCCACCACCTGTGGTGCATACCCCGCCGGTGATGGTCCATGCGGCTCCGCCACCCCCACCACAGGTTCGCGCACCCCCGCCTGCTACTGCGCACCCGCCGCCTGCAGCACAGAACGCGCAGCATAAGCGGCCGGGCGAACCGTGATGCGTCTCGCGCTGATGCTTGGGATTGTTGTGCTGGCTGGATGCGGCAGTACTCCGCAGTCACTCGGCATCACCGGGCCTGGTGCAGCGCCTGCCGAGGCGCCAGGGGCCGGCGACAGCGTGGTCCCTCCGCCGGGTATACCCAATATGGGCGGCAGCTATCGCTACAATATCGGGCCTACGCAGTCAGAGGATCGGTACTTCAACTACAACTGACGGACGACACCGGGTTTTGCCGCGTTATCTCACGCGAAGCTCTCGGACGACCTCGGAGGGCGCTGAGAGAGGAGCCAGATGATGCCAACCAATCCGGCCGACAGTCCGATCCTCGGCACACTGTACGGCAGCGACGCGATGCGCGCAGTGTTCGACGAGCGCACTTATTTCCAGCGGATGCTCGATGTGGAGGCGGCGCTGGCGCGGGTGCAGGCGAGGCTTGGCATCATCCCAGCGCAGGCGGCCGAAGCGATCGGGAAGGTTGCACGGGTTGAGAACCTCAGCACCGAGGAACTGGCGGCCAGCGCGCGCAATGTTGGCTATCCGGTGGTGGGTCTGGTCGCTGGCCTGTCGCGCGCCGCCGGTGAAGCGGGGCATTGGACGCACTGGGGCGCTACGACGCAGGACATTATGGATAGCGCCACCGCGCTGCAGGTGCGCAATGGATTGGCGCTGATCCGTGCCGGGGTCCGGGACATGGTGCGCGCACTGACGGCGCAGGCGAACAAGCATCGCCATACGGTGATGGCCGGCCGTACTCACCTGCAGCAGGCGCTGCCCACGACGCTAGGTTTGAAATGCGCAATCTGGGCGCAGCCGCTGATCACGCATGTGCATCGGCTGGATGAGCTGCGTCCACGGGTCGAGGTCGTCAGCTTCGCCGGCGCCGCCGGGACGCTTGCCTCACTCGGTGAACAGGGCATTGCGGTCTTGGAGGGGCTGGCGGCGGAACTCGGCCTCGGTGCGCCTGCCGCGCCGTGGCATGTCTGCCGTGACGGGCTTGCCGAGACGGTGGCCTTGCTTGGACTGATCTGCGGCAGTCTGGCGAAGCTGGCGACCGATGTAATCTTGCTGGCGCAGACGGAGGTGGGCGAAGTGGCGGAGCCCTACGTCGCCGGGCGCGGATCGTCATCGACCATGCCGCAGAAGCGCAATCCGATCGCCAGTGAGTACATTCTGGCAGCGGCGCGTACCGTTCATGCGCTGGTGCCGGTGATGCTCGGCGCCATGGCTGCTGACCATGAGCGCGCAACTGGACCATGGCAGTCAGAATTGCTCGCTCTGCCTCAGGCATTTGTGCTGACACATGGCGCAGTTCTGCACGCGGGCGCCATCGCTGAGGGTATGGCGGTGGACGCCGGGAGGATGCGCCGGAACCTGGATCTGACACATGGGCTGATCGTTTCTGAGGCCGTCATGATGGGTCTGGCGCCGTATATCGGTCGCGGCGAGGCGCACCATGTGGTGAAGCACGCCTGCGATACCGCTTTGGCCGAGAGCATTCCCCTTGCCGATGCTCTGGAGCGCGAGGCTGCAGTGTCCGGTCGGCTGGATCGGAAGTCGATCGAACGATTGACCGATCCGGCGCACTACCTGGGCAGTGCTGACGCTTTCATCGAGCGGGTGCTGAGTGCTGCGACGGCATTGCCCTGACGGTTGCGTGGTTGGTCGAAAGGGCGGGTTTGCCGTGCGCAGAAGTTGTCCCTAGTTTGTAATGCAGCGTGTGGCGGGATGCTTCCTCGCCGGTCGGTGATGCCGTGCCGTGAACGGAAGGCCGCTGGTCAACGTGCGCCTCAGCGGGAAGCCGGCGCGAAGCAGGAGGAAGGATGTCGAAGTCGAGAAATGTGTCGCGCCGGTCGGCACTGACTCTGGCCGCGGCGGGCGCGGCGCTGCCGCTGGTGCATATCCGCACGGGGCACGCAGCTGGCAAGGTTTCGGTCGGGTTCTGGGATCACTGGGTGCCGGCCGGCAATGACGTTATGCGGCAGCAGTGCGAGGCGTTCGGCAGGGCGCACCAGGTCGAGGTGCAGGCCGATTTCATTACGTCAAATGGGCAGAAGAACCTGCTGACCATCAGCGCCGAGGCGCAGGCGAAGACCGGACATGACATTCAGCAATTTCCGCAATGGCAGGGACACGCGCAAGCTGACCAGCTGGAGCCGGTCGACGATGTCATGAAGCGGCTCACCGATAAGTACGGACCGACGAGTGCAGCAAGCGAGTATTTATTCAAAGTGAAGGGTCACTGGGTGGGAATCCCTACGAGTTCCGGCACTCAGAACAAGGGTCCCTGTGGGCGCATATCGGTCCTGAAGGAGGTGGCAGGGATCGACGTGGTGAAAATGTATCCGCCATCCGCCGATGCGACGCCGGATGCCGAGAATTGGACTTATGACGCGATGCTGAAGGCCGCCGAGGCTTGTCAGAAGGCCGGCAAGACATTTGCTATTGGATTGGGCACAACGGCTGATTCGGTTGATACTGCGGGATCCATGTTCGCGGCTTTCGGTGCCGAGGTGGTAAATGCCAACGGCGACATCACCGTGAAGTCGGATGCAGTGCGCGAGGTACTCGAGTACGCGCAGAAACTGGTGAAGTTCCTTCCGGCGGATGCGGTCAGCTTCGACGATGCATCGAACAACCGTGCGTTGATCTCAGGCCAGAGCGCGCTGATCTGGAACCCACCCTCGGCGTGGGCGGTGGCGAAGCGCGACGCGCCGACCGTGGCGGCCGATTGCTGGACCTTCCCAGCGCCGAAGGGTCCGAAGGGTCGTTACCTGCCGCTCGGTGCATTTGCCTGGGGAATCTGGAGCTTCTCGTCGAACAAGACTGCGGCGAAGGAGTTGATCGAGTTCCTTTGCCAGCGTGAGCAGGTCGAGGCTCGGGCAAACGTGGTCATGGGCTACGACGTGCCGCCGTTCGCCAGCATGACCGACTTCAAGATCTGGGACGAGGTCGAGCCGCCGAAAGGAACGGTGTATCATTACCCGATCCGGCCCTCGCATCATCAGCAATCATGGATCGCGTGCGCACCAGCGCCGCCTGATACCGCAGTGCAGATCTATAATCGCGGCACACTGCCGACCATGCTGGCCAAGCTGCAGAGCGGGCAGTCGATCAAGCAGGTGCAGGACTGGGCGCAGGATGAGCTGGAAGGTTTCATCCGCTGAGAGACTGATCGTCGAAAGGTCAGACATGCGGATTGTGGCGTGCCTTTTGACGATGCCGAAGCGGTTGCCGATTTGGCCGGTTGAGAAAGCAGGCTGTTCACCTCGGGCCAACCGGGGAGCGAGCCTGTCGTTGCGTGTGGAACTTTAAGTTGGTCGCAGGTGCGGCGAAGGAGATAGGGTATGGCTACGAGGTACCGGGTCACGCGCCGCCAGGCGCTGCGCGTTGGGGCAGCGGCGACGGCATTGCCGCTGGTTCATATTCGTACGGCGGGCGCGGCCGGGAAAGTGTCGATTGGCTTCTGGGACCACTGGGTACCCGGCGGCAACGACGTTATGCAGAAGCAAGTCGATGCATGGGCGCAGAAGAACCAGGCTGAGGCGCATGTCGACTTCATCACCAGCACTGGCAATAAGCTTCAATTGACCGGCGTTGCGGAGGCGCAGGCCAAGGCGGGCCACGACGCGCTGGCGTTCTTCAACTGGGACGTGTTCAACGTCGCCGACGCGCTGGAGCCGATGGATGACGTGATGCAACGGCTGGTCGCCAAGAACGGTGCCGTCGATGCAACGTGCGAGTATTTGGCGAAGACGAAGGGTCACTGGGTGGCGGTGCCGACATCCTCGGGCACGCAGACCAAGCCGCCCTGCGCGCGGATCAGTTGGTTCAAGCAGAATGGGCTTGATCTGCAGGCTATGTATCCTGTGAAGGACGAACACAACGCGCAGCAGGACGCCTGGACCTGGGACGAATTCGCCAAATATGCAGAGGCGGCGGCGAAGGGCGGGATGACGTTCGGTCTGGGCATGGGCGGTGGTCCGAACACCGACGCCACGGACATGCATGGCGCGTTGTTCAAGGCATATGGCGCCACGCTGATCGACAAGGATGGCAATATACAGCTGAAGTCGGATGCGGTGCGGCAGGTTCTGGAATACGCGCAGCGGGTGACCAAGTCGTATCCGGCCGATGCGGTGAGTTTTGACGATGCGTCGAACAACCGAGCCCTGATCTCGGGCAAGAGCGCGCTGATCTTCAACCCGCCATCGGCATGGGCGGTAGCGAAGCGCGATGCACCGATGGTTGCCGCGGATTGCTGGACCTTCCCCGCACCTGCGGGGCCGAAAGGACGCTTCCTACCGACGCTGAGCTATTTCTGGGGCGTCTATAAGTTCAGCTCTAACAAGTCGGCGGCAAAGGAGTTGATCGAATACCTGATGCAGCCGGAACAGGTGGAGCAGCGCTGTATCGCTACTTCGGGGTATGACATCCCGCCCTACGCCGGTTTGCTGAATTTCAAGGTGTGGGAAGAGGTCGAGCCGCCGAAGGGCACAGTGTATAATTATCCAATCCGGCCGTGGCATAAGCAGCAGCCAAGTCTGGCTGCGGCGGAGGCTTCGCCGGAAATTGCCGTGCAGATCTACAACCGTGCGATCCACAACCAGATGATGGCGCGGATCAAGCAGGGGCAGACGATCCCACAGGTAATCGCCTGGGCACAGGACGAACTGGAGGGATTTGCGCGCTGAGTGTCGTCGCTCGGCCGTGCCGTGATGGCACGGCCGATACGAGAACAGCGCGCTGACGCGCTGAAGAAATAGACTGGGCGCCGACAAGGCGTACTCAGCACGACTTGGCGCCACCGAGCGCCGAGGCTCAGTATGGGAGAACGCGTAATGATCAGGTCTGGGAAGGTTTCGCGTCGCAGAGCCCTAAAACTTGGGGCTGCGACGGCCGTACTGCCGCTGGTGCACATCCGTACCGCCGGCGCGGCAGGCAAGTTGGCGATAGCGTTCTGGGATCATTGGGTCCCGGGCGGCAACGACGTTATGCAGAAGCAGGTTAATGCCTGGGCGGCCAAGAACAAGGTCGAGGCGAGCGTCGATTTCATCACCGGCAACGGCAACAAGCTGATGATGACGGGGGTGGCAGAGGCACAGGCGAAGACCGGTCATGACGTGTATACATTCTACAATTGGGATGTGTACAACAGCCACGAGTCGCTTGCGCCTGTGGACGACGTGGTGAAGTACCTGACGGGCAAGTATGGCGACGTCGATGCCACGGCCGAATACCTTGCCAAGCAGAAGAACGTATGGACGGCGGTGCCGACGAGTTCCGGTACGCAGACCAAGCCGCCATGTGGACGGATCGGCTGGTTCAAGAAGAACGGCCTAGATCTGCAGGCGATGTATCCGGTGAAGCCGGAGCATACAGCGGCGCAGGACGGCTGGACCTGGGACGCGCTGATGAAATATGCCGAGCTAGCCAAAAAGGACGGTCTCACCTTCGGCTTCGGGCTTGGCAGCAATACCAATACCGATGCCATCGATATGCACGGTGCCCTGTTCCACGCCTACGGCGCGACGATGTTCGATGCGAAGGGCAACATCACGCTCGATACGCCGGAAATGACGCAGTGCCTGGAGTACGTTCAGAAGTTGGTCAAGTTCTATCCGGACGATGCCGTGAGTTACGACGATGCCTCGAACAACCGGGCGCTGATCTCCGGCAAGAGTGCGCTGATCTTCAACCCTCCTTCGGCCTGGGCGGTAGCGAAACGCGATGCGCCGGACGTGGCGAAGGACTGCTGGACTTTCTCGCCGCCGACGGGCCCCAAGGGACGGTTCGTGCCGACGGCGACGTTCTTCTGGGGCGTGTTCCAGTTCAGCCAGAACCAGTCGGCGGGCAAGGAGCTGATCACCTACCTGATGGAGCGCGAGCAGGTCGAGGAACGCGACAATGCGGTTGCGGGCTATGACCTGCCACCGTTCGCCAAGATGCTCGATTTCAAGATCTGGGAGACGGTCGAGCCACCGCCGGGGACGGTATATAATTACCCGATCCGCCCGTGGCATAACGCAAAGCCGAGCCTGACTGCGTCCGAGGCGTCGCCGGATATCGCCGTTCAGGTCTATAACCGCGCCATTCACAACCAGATGATGGCGCGGATTAAGGAAGGGCAATCGATCAAACAGGTTATTGCTTGGGCGAAGGACGAGCTGGAAGGCTTCACCCGCTGATCGGTTTCGCGCGAAACTGGACTCGGCTGGCGTTGCACATTGCGGCGCCAGCCGCTAGCGTGGCTGCAAAGCAAGGCATCACGCGCCGGTTCGGCTGCCCGGGAAGCGGGCAGGGGCGCGGAAGACTCGAACAGACGCACATGCGTCGTCGTGCAGGCAGTTTTGGGTTCTGCGCAGTCTGGCCAGCGGGAATTAGTGCTCTGCGGGTCGGGTAAGGGAGGTTGGGAATGGCAGACGGCACGAGCGTACCCGTTGGCGTAATGGCGCCGGCCATGGCGGGACGGCGTCGCGCAAGCACCATGAAACGCTTTGCGCAGCGTCGCTCGACCATTGCGTTCCTGCTCTGCCTGCCGCTGATCCTGCTGGTGGCATGCTTCGTGGTCTATCCGGCATTCTACGCCATCTGGCTGAGCATGCTGAACAAGAAGATGACCCAGTTCGTCGGGTTGGGGAATTTCGCGTTTCTGCTGAAGCGCAACACGTTCCAGCTGGTAATTTTTCAGAGCTGCCTGTTCGCGATCACTGCGGTGATCTTTAAGGCGTTGATCGGCATCACAGTGGCGCACCTGATGCACAATATCCCGGGTAAGAACCAACGCATCTGGCGCGGCCTATTGCTGGTGCCCTGGGTCATCCCGCTGGCACTGTCCACCCTGACCTGGTGGTGGATGTTCGATCCGTCCTACTCGGCGTTCAACTGGATCCTGAACGAGTTCGGCTTTTCATCCGTACCGTGGCTTGGCGTCGGCTGGATCGCGCGGTTCTGCACCATCGTGGTGAATGTCTGGTACGGCACGCCGTTCTTTATGATCATGTACCTGGCGGCGCTGAAGTCGGTGCCGGACCAGCTGTATGAGGCAGCGGCGATCGATGGCGCCGGAGCGATGCAGAAGCTGTTCTTTGTCACACTGCCGATGATGCGCAACATCATCGCCATCACCATCCTGTTCAGCCTGATCGTCACGTTCGCTGAGTTCGATATCGTCCGCATCCTGACCGGCGGTGGCCCCCAGGACATGACGCACGTGTTCGCCACCTACGCCTTCCAGGTCGGCATTCAGTCGGGCGACATCCCGCTCGGTGCTGCGGATAGCCTCTTCATGTTCCCGATCCTCGCCGTTGCCGCCTTCTTCGTGCTGCGCGGCGTGACGCGTCGCAGCAAGGAGATCGCGGCATGAGCACCTCGACTGCTGTCGCAGGCGCGGTGTCGCACGCGCGGCACCGGCACCACAGCCTGCACCGCCAACGCGCCTGGGCCTTATGGGCCAGCTACGCCGCGCTGGGCTGCTTCGTGGTCATGTTTCTGGTGCCGCCGTTCTACACTCTGATGACCAGCCTGAAGTCATCGGCGGAGATCTCGGCACAAACCGGCAGTCCGTGGATCGTGCGCCATCCGACGCTGGAGAACTTCTGGTACCTGATCACCTATCCAAACTTTCAGACGTACTATCTGAATTCGGTGATGATCACGATCTGCACCGTCGCGATCAGCATGGTGATTTCCGTGCTTGCCGCGTTCAGTCTGGCGCGGATGGGGTTCTGGGGCAGTCAGGCGCTGAGCACCGGCGTGTTCCTGACCTATCTGATCCCGGCCTCGCTGCTGTTCCTGCCGCTGTTTCAGATTGTTGGCTTCCTGGGACTGATCAACAGCGTCTGGTGTCTGGCACTGCTGTACCCGACCCTGGCGGTGCCGTTCTGCACCTGGATCATGATCGGCTATTTCAGCTCGATCCCGAAGGAGCTGGACGAGGCCGCGCTGATCGACGGGGCGGGCTATCTGCAGATGCTGTGGCGGATCTTCATCCCGGTGGCGATGCCCGGCATCATTGCGGCGACGATCTTCGCCTTCACCGTGAGCTGGGGGCAGTTCCTGTATCCACTCGCGTATCTCTATACGTCCCAGCAAATGGTACTTACGGTCGGCATTATCAGCGACCTGATCCGCGGCGACGTGTTCCAGTGGGGCAAGATCATGGCCGCCTGCCTGCTGGCGTCGCTGCCGCCGATCCTGATCTACGCATTCCTGATGGATTACTACGTTGCTGGCCTCACCGCCGGCGCAACGAAGGGTTAAGTTTCACCGCAAGCAACTGAGGGAACTACAAGACCATGGCTGAAGTGTCCTGCCGCAAGGTAGTCAAAATGTATGACGGCGGCGTGCAAGCGGTGAAAGGGATCGATCTGGAGATCGCCGATCAGGAGTTCGTTGTTCTGGTCGGACCTTCGGGCTGCGGCAAGTCCACGACATTGCGCATGATCGCGGGTCTGGAGGAGATCACCGAAGGAGAAATCTGGATTGGCGGCGACGTGGTGAACGACGTGCCACCGCGGGATCGCGACATCGCCATGGTGTTCCAGAACTACGCGCTGTATCCGCATATGAGCGTGTTCGATAACATGGCATTTGGCCTCAAGCTGCGGAAGTTCCCGAGGGACGAGATCAAGCGCCGGGTGGATGAGGCGGCGCGCATTCTGGATATCGGAACGCTGCTCGAGCGCAAGCCTCGCGCATTGTCGGGCGGGCAGCGGCAGCGCGTCGCGATGGGCCGCGCGATCGTGCGCAACCCGAAGGTGTTCCTGTTCGACGAGCCGTTGTCCAACCTGGACGCCAAGCTGCGCGTGCAGATGCGGACCGAGATCAAGAAGGTGCACCAGACGGTGCGCACCACCACGGTTTACGTGACGCACGATCAGGTGGAGGCGATGACCTTGGCCGATCGCGTGGTGGTAATGAACCACGGCGTGATCGAGCAGGTCGGTTCGCCGCAGGACCTTTACCACAATCCAGCGACGCGGTTCGTCGCGGGGTTCATCGGCTCGCCGGCGATGAACTTCCTGCCGGTGCATGTGCAGGACGGGTCTAATGGCGGGCTGGCGATCCGCATCAGCGATCAGATCGTGCTGCCGGTGCCGCCGGATCGGGCCGATCGCTACGGCAAGTACAAGGGTAAGGAGATGGTCTTCGGTCTGCGACCCGAGCACTTGTTCGAGTACCACGAGGTGGGCCGCCCGGGCTACACGCGGGTTGAACTGCCGGTGGATGTGGTGGAGCCGATGGGAATGGAGACGATGGTCCACTTCTTCGTCGGCCACGACCCGGTCTGCGCTCGTGTCGATCCTGCGACACATGCCGAGCCTGGAGAGATGCTGCCGCTGACTGCTGATATGAGCAAGATGCACCTGATGGAGCCGGATACCGGCAGGGTCGTCTAATCGCCGACTCGCCTGACTGACAATGGCGCCGCTCTTTTGTTGAGAGTGGCGCCGTTTCTATTGGCGGCGTGTGCGTGTGCGTGGCGCGCAAACGAAAGGAGGGGGGCGGAAATGGATTATCCGTATGATGTCGGCCGCTACGTGCGGGCGGTGACAACCACGTCGGCTGATGCGCAGCGCTGGTTCGCTCGTGGCCTGAACTGGTGCTACGGCTATCATCACGAGGAGGCCGTTGCCTGCTTCGAGAAAGCGCTGGAGGCCGATCCGGACTGTGCCATGGCACATTGGGGCGTCGGATACGCTGCGGGGCCGAACTACAATTTTCCCTGGGAACTGATGGATCCGGCCAGCAAGGCGGCGGCGCTGACACGTTCCTATGATGCGAGCCGTGCGGCACTGGCGCTGGTCGGCGGGGTAACCGCGGCAGAGCGTGCGTTGATCGAGGCATTGCCGGCGCGTTATCCGCAGCACGAGCCGATCGAGGACCAGGGAGCGTGGAACGACGCGTTTGCCGATGCCATGCGCATCGCGTACCGGGCGCATCCCAGCGACCTTGATTTATGCGCCATCTTTGTCGAGGCGATTCTGAACCGCACGCCCTGGCAGATGTGGGATGCACGCACCGGCAAACCCACGCCAGGCGCAGGTACGCTGGAGGCACGGGACCTGTTGGAGACGGCATTCCGCGATTTGCCCGGGGCGATGGACCATCCCGGTCTGTTGCACCTGCATGTCCACCTCATGGAAATGTCACCGACTCCGGAGGTGGCCCTGGTCACCGGCGACCGGCTGCGCGAACTAAGCCCGGACATGGGCCACCTTACGCACATGCCTACACATATCGACATTCAGTGCGGCCACTACCGCGACGCCATGCACTGGAACCAGAAGGCGATCGTCGCGGATCGTAAGTTCTACGATCGCGCTGGCCCGATGAATTTTTACTCGGGATATCGTATCCACAACTATCACTTTGCTGCTTATGGCGCGATGTTCCTGGGGCAGTACGCGCCCGCTATCGCCGCTGCCGATGAGCTGATTGAAACCATGCCGGAGGCGATGCTACGCATTCCGTCGCCGCCGATGGCGGATTTCTTCGAGAGCTACCTTTCCATTCGTCAGCACGTGCTGATCCGCTTCGGCAAATGGCACGAGATCATTGCGCAGGATCTGCCGGCGGACCACGACCTTTACTGCAACACCGTGGCGATGACGCACTACGCCAAGGGCGTCGCACACGCAGCGCTCGGCGACGTGGCGGCGGCGGAGGCGGAACAGGCGCTGTTCCACGCCGCGGCGAGAAACGTGCCTGAATCGCGGCAACTGCACAACGTGCTGTGCGTGCAGCTGCTGGCTGTTGCGGAGGCGATGCTGGCAGGCGAGATCGCCTATCGCCGCGGCGAATACGATGCTGCATTCGCACGTTTGCGGGCTGCGGTCGCATTGGAGGATGATCTGCCGTACGACGAACCGTGGGGCTGGATGCAGCCGGTGCGTCACGCGCTGGGTGCGCTGCTGCTGGAGCAAGGCCGCGTGGCGGATGCTGAGGCGGTGTATCGCGAGGACCTGGGCCTTGGTGGTTCCTTGCCGCGCGCACAGATACATCCTGACAATCTGTGGGCGCTGCGAGGGCTGCTCGATTGCCTGGAGCGGCGCGGCGAAACGGCAGAAGCCGCGCTGATCCGGCAACGCGTGACGATCGCCGCGGCTCGCGCCGACGTGCCGGTGTCGGTTTCCTGTTTCTGCGCGCGCGAGGCCGCCTGAGGCCTCAGGGCGGTCCGGTGCCGCGGGCGGTCGCCGGAACGTCGTTCTGCGTTGTTGCGCGCTGGTGCTCGAGAAAGGCGCGGGGCATCAGTGACCGGCGCGAACTCAGGAACCGGGTCAGGACCACTCTGGCGCACTTACTTAAGTGGCAGGTCTCTCGGACGGCCCGAGCCGCGGGCAGGTTGGTGCGAGACGATTCTAGAGCAGCGGGGCCCAACTACGGACGTTGCTGCGCGACAGCCCCAGCATAAAGCCCACCTTGCCGGCTGTTATCGGCGAAGAGCTGCTTGAGGCGCGTGCACTGGTGCAGGCCTCGCTGGCTCATCACAAGAAACAGCCGTGCCTTGATCCGGCCGCGCTCGCCTACACGGACGAGCAGGTGCTTGGCCCGTGGCTGCCAGACGGTTCCGATTGATGGATTCGGACGAGCGCAAGAGCTTGGGGGCGGCGCCGCCCGAGGCCTGGGGTCTGCTTTGGATGATCCTTTCGTCGAGTTGCTTGGCGCGGGGCGACGCGGCGAGGTCCCTGCCGTAGTCGATGAGTTTTCGCAGCACCAAGATGTAGGATCACCCTTTCACGGACGGCATGGTGGCCGGCGACGAGAACGACTTTGTTGCAT
>JBKPOG010000256.1:0-16281 GCA_046732975.1 Pseudomonadota bacterium | reverse complement strand
GCGCCTGGCAGAGAATCCACGGCCCGGTTTGGTACTGCTCGACTACATGATGCCCGTGCTGAACGGCCCGGGCATGCTGAACGCGATGCGAGAAGGCGATTTCAAATCTCTCCCAGTGGTGTTCATGAGTTCACTGGATGAGGACGCGGTGCGTAGAGCTGCTGAGTATGAATTCCAGGCGTTTCTGCGGAAGCCGTTCAAGCTGGCGGAGCTTGTCGCCATTGTCCGACAGTTGCTGCCGCAAGAGTAGTGCCAACGTAAATCACACTGCTTCCAGCAGAGCCGCGTTATCATTGCGCACGCTGTTGACTGCCGTGCCGATGCGCCAGACGCGCAGTTCCGCTGCCGAGGGCTGAAGCACCGCGGTGGGATCGCCCTCTTCCTCGCCCAGCCATACTGGCCAAGCCGTTCGCTCCAGAATCACCGGCATCCGTTCATGGATCGGCCGCAGTAGCGTGTTGGCAGTGGTCGTCACGATGGTGAAGCTGCGTATCACGGTGCGCTCGGGACCGCGCCAGCCCTCCCACAACCCGGCGAATACCATCGGATCGCCATCGGCACGCGCAACGGCGAACGGCAGCTTGGCGCCATCGGCCGCCTGCCATTCGTAGAATACGTCCGCCGGCACCAGGCAGCGGCGTCGTTCCAGCGCGTCGCGAAACATTGCCGAGGTGGCGAGCGTCTCGGCGCGCGCGTTGATCGGCTGGCGCACCGACTTCAGATCCTTCGCCCAGTGCGGCACCAGTCCCCAGCGCAGCAGGTCCAGATGCCGCGCTCTCGTTTCGGGATGCAGTCGCACCACCGGCGCATCGCGCGTCGGTGCCATGTTCCAGGTCGGCTCCCAATTCGGTGTCGCATTCACGGTGTCGAACATCACCCGCAGCGCTTCGGCGGGCAGGAACGAGGCGTAGCGACCGCACACTACCCAAAGCTCGCGAAGCAAAGCCCCGTACCGCTGAGCGCCGGTGTGCGATAGCCGGGCACATAGCTCACCCACTGCATCTGCAATGCGCCCAGTGTGCCAGCAAGGCAGATCCAGTTGCGCATTTCCGAACTGCCCGACATCAGCTTGGGGAGCGGCGCGCTGCGAAAGAACGGCAGGTCTTTCTGCCGCAACGCCTCGATCAGCGATCGGTCGAATGCTTCGTCCACTACGAAGTGGCTCAATCCGCCCGACGCCATCACCCCAATCCGCGCATCGCGCGGCCACGCCTCTACAGCACGACGCAATGCCTCGCCCAGCCCCACGCAACGTGTCGGCAATGGCTGGTTCGGCGGGTAGTACGCATTGAGGAACACCGGCACGATCGGCACCCCATCCGGTAGATAGAAGCGGTGCACAAACGAGAATGCATGTCCCTCGCGCTGGCCTTCGCGGAGCGATCGCATTACCGACAGGTCAAAGCCGTCCTGCTGCAATGCTGCGATCAGATGCTGCGCCAACGCAGCATCGCACGGGTAGTCCGACTCAACGATCTCCTTCTGGTAGGGCAGGCGGCCGCGGATCGACTCGCCATAATACACCCCGATCGCCGGCATATTGTCGTGCTGGAACAGTTCCTCCTGGTCGTCGCCGACCACGATCAGCGCATCCAACCGTGCCGCCGCCACATCGTCGCGCAGCCGCGCCATCGCCGCCATCGCCTCGCCATGTCGTCTGGCGAGCTGTTCCGGCGCAATGCGCTCGGGCGCGTCCGCCGGTGCCCGGGACAGCAACGTCGCGTAATCACAGGGATTACCATCAAAGTCGACGAATTGCCGCGCACGGTCGCGCGGGGGAAAATTGGTGCGCCATTCGTCGACGGATGACGCCAGCATCGGGCTATGCGATGAACCGAATGCGGCGACGAGACGGGCCATGTCATGTTCTCCTGGTAAGCGAAAGAGACGTCATCCGATCTGGCGTTCGAGACCTTCCCAATAGGGACGCCGAACCTGCCGGCGCAACACCTTGCCCACGGACGACAGCGGCAGCTCGCTGACAAACTGTACGCTCTTTGGCGCCTTGTAGGAGCCGAGCTTTACTTTCGCGAGTTCGATCAGCTCATCCTCCGAGACCGTGGCGCCTTCTCGCAGCATCACCTCGGCATGCACCGCCTCGCCCCAATGGGGGTGCGGAATGCCAACAACGGCCGACATCAGCACGGACGGATGTTCCGATAGCGCCGCCTCCACCTCCACAGCATAGACGTTGAAGCCACCGGTGATAATCATGTCCTTCTTGCGATCGACGATG
This sequence comes from Pseudomonadota bacterium, assembly GCA_046732975.1. Taxonomy (GTDB): domain Bacteria; phylum Pseudomonadota; class Alphaproteobacteria; order Acetobacterales; family Acetobacteraceae; genus JAMXLO01. Next base: position 14,045 of record JBKPOG010000256.1, on the reverse strand, counting down.
AACAGGTAGCCGCCGTCGTCGAGATAGCCGAGGTCACCCGAGAGCCAGAACCCATCCTGGAATTCGGCCGCAGTGCCTTCAGGATTGTTGAAGTAGCCACCTATGGTCGCGCGCGTGCGCAGGCGGATTTCGCCGGTTTCGCCTACCGGCAGCGGATTACCATCGACGTCGCTGATGATCATTTCGACGCCCGGCGTGACACGCCCGGCCGAGCCAAGCCGCCGTCGGCCATCATCGGTATCGCTCGTATGATCGGCCTTCGAGAGACTTGTCACGAACATCAAGGTCTCTGTCGCGCCGTAGAGTTGCGCAAAGATCGGCCCAAATTCCTCAACCAGGCGACCTACGGCCGCGGGTGCGATAGGCGCAGCGCCGTAGAGCAGCGTGCGGAGCGATGCGAGGTCGTACTCCCGGGTGCTGTTCATATCCAGCAACCGGTAGAGCAGGGTCGGCACCAGAATCGAATGGGTGATGCGTTCACGCTGCACTGCCTCGCACCACCCGAAGATCGGCGCTGTTCAGGGTGTAGGTCGCGCCCCCCGAGAAGAATGTCGGCAGGAAGGGGAGAAAGCTGGCGTGCGATAGTGGGGTTATCACCAGATATTTGTTGGTCTCGTCGTAGCAGAGATCGCTCTGAGCGTAGAAACTGTCGCGACAGGCCAGGAAATGGTCCATCGTATACATCGCGCATTTACCGGTGGCAGTGGTGCCGCCGGTGAAGCGCAGGATTGAGACATGCCGCGTAGCGTCGAGTGCCACGTCGTTGTCCGCATCGGATGCCGCTTCGACAAGGTCCCAGAAGCAGCGCACACCCTCCGGCAGGTCGGGAGCCGCGTCCATCACCACGATCATGCAGTTGCGACCGCGCAGCATCTTGTAGTGGCTCGCCAGCATCCGGGTCTCGATGAACACCGCCTTTGGCTTCACATAGTCTATCTGTCGCGCGTGCTCCTCGATGCTGTCGCGGTTGTTGCTGAAGGCAACATCGCCTCCTGCTTGTAGATCATCGGAAAGTGCATGAGGCTGAAACTGTCATTGTCGAGAATAAGCAGCGCAGTGTCGCCAACCCGCAAGCCGAGCGCATGACGCACCATGTTGGCGATGCGATTGGTCCGGCGGTGATATTCAGGGTACGTGTAGCGGCGATTCCGCTCAAGATTGACGATGGCAGTGTTATTGCTGTAGCGTAATGCCATCGCCGCCATGACACGGCAGAAATTTGTCTCCATGGCCTGGCCCCCTATCTGCGCCCCGGTCAGCCGAAGGTTCGCTATGGTTTCTTGCCAAACTGATCGGCCGCACTCCGGCCGTCAATGGCGTAGTGCGCTTCCGCCTGATAGCGTTGGCGCAATATACCAGGGGACAACGTCAAAGCCATGACGATCAACCGACGCACCATGTTGGCCGCGACCGGCGCGCTTGCCATTGCCGGCCGGGCTCGCGCCGCTGAGAAGACCCACATCACGCTGTGGCACGCAATGAGTGCCGCGCTCGGCGAAGAACTCAACAAGCTGATCAGCGCCTTCAACGCCAGCCAGGACAGCGTCGAGGTCACTGGCCTGTTCAAGGGCGCCTACAAGGACCTGCTGGCCTCGGTTATCGCCGCCTATCGTGCCGGCCAGGCGCCGCACATCGCCCAGGTATTCGAGATCGGCACCGAGACCATGCTGACCTCGGGCCCGGTCATCAAACCGGTCTGGCAGCTTGCCCAGGAAACCGGCGTTCAAATTGACCCCGAAGCCTACATCCCAGCAGTGCGCGGCTACTATAGTACGTCAGACGGCAAGCTGGCTGCGATGCCTTTCAATTCATCCACGGCGATTGCCTGGTACAATCTTGATGTGCTGGAAAAAGCCGGCATCAGCCTGCATGAACAACCGCCAACCTGGCAGGACATCGAGGCCGCGATGCACAGCGTTCGCCAGAAGGACGCAGCACCCTTTGGCGTCACCATCGCCTCTGTCGTGTGGTCGCAGTTTGAACAGTATGGGGCGATCCACGACATCCCCTTCGCCACCGAGGCGAACGGTTTCAAGGGGCTCGACGCGGTGCTCAAGGTCAATAGCCCACCGTTCGTGAAGCACCTGCAGCGCTTGATCGACATGGCGAAGGACAATGCGTTCCACTACACCGGCCGTGACGGCGTCGGTGATGGTGCGTTCCTCAACGGCCAGTCTGCCATGGCCTGCAGCACCTCTGCAGTGCGCGGCGACCTCAAGCGTAGTGCCAAGTTTCGTTGGGCGCCCGGCTTCCTGCCCTATGATCCGGAGGTCATCAAGCAGCCAATCAATTCGGCGATTGGCGGCGCCAGTTTCTGGGTGCTGACGGCACCGAAGCGCGACACAACGGAATATCGCGGCGTCGCGCAGTTCCTGCGTTTCCTTGGCCAGCCACCGCAGGACGCGCAGTGGAGCGTGGGCACCGGCTACATCCCTGTCACGCATGCCGGCTACAAACTGCTGGAACAGCAAGGCTGGTTCGAACAGAACCCCGGCACCGATCTGCCGGTAAAGCAGCTTTCGCGTGGCCACGTCACCGACAATTCGCGCGGCTTTCACCTTGGCCGCATGCCCGAGATTCGCACGATCATCGAAGAGGAATGCGAAAAGGCCTTGGCCGGCCAGCAAGGTGCCCGGCAGGCGCTCGATACCGCGGTTGAACGCGGCAACAAGGTGCTGCGCGACTTTCAGAAATCGGTGCGCAGCTAGCGCCTGCTCGAACGGAGGAAGAATGCAAGGCGTGCGGACGCTAGCCTCGAAAGATTCGCCACGGCGCGAGCCTTACAGACTTGAATCGCGATGGCTATGCGGTTCTGCGCAGTCCCAGTCCGAACTGGATCCAAGACACGCCATGGAAAATTAGTTCGATGGCAATCAATGTGCCCACAACCCAAAGTCCTGACCATGGCAGCATCAGATACAACATGACTCCGACCACAATGCTGACCAGGCCGCCGAGAAGCAGAAGCCACCAGCCGGGCATATGCCGGTGTTGGACAGCCATTGCGACTCGGAGTACGCCGCCGATAATCAAGGCCGCGGCCACAAGGATTGTGATGACGACCGATCCCTGGACCGGCTCGTCCATCAACAGGAACCCGCCGACCACGTAAAGAATGCCGATGAGCAGGTGTAGTGCGAAGCCTCCCCATTCCCGGTCCATGAACGAATGGACGATCTGGAAGATCCCTGCGACGAGCAGCAAGGCGCCTATGAAGATGACGCCTGCGATCGTGAAAGCGATAACGTCGAACCAGGCGATGATGCCAAGCACCAGTTGAACGATCCCTAGCGCAACGAACCAGCCCCAGCCCGTTCGCGGGCGCGGACCGCTACCAGCCTGTGTCAGATCACTCATGTGCTTACGTTAACGATGGCCGCGTCGGCTTGGCAACCGTCGCCCTCTAGGCGCTTGTTAAGCCCCCGAGGGACGCGTATGGGGCAGTGGATGATAATTGGCCACGTCCAACGATGACGGTCGCCGCCGCAGCGGGCAAGGTGGGTCGGCCGGTACCGGCCGTCGGCATGTTGCTCGCCGTTCTGGGCGTGGTCTACGGCGATATCGGCACCAGTCCACTTTACGCAGTAAAGGCGAGCCTGCAGCATTTTCCGCCGAACAGCGTCACCGCTCTCGAGATTATGGGTATCCTCTCGCTGATCTTCTGGTCGCTCTTGCTGATCGTCACGGGCAAGTACGTGCTGCTGATCCTGCGCGCCGACAATCGTGGCGAGGGTGGTATTCTCGCGCTGATGGCCTTGGCGCAACGCGTTTCGGTCGGCACGCATGTTCGCAGTGCGTTGACGCTGATCGGCATAGCCGGTGCTTGTTTGTTCTTCGGTGATGGTGTGATCACCCCAGCTATATCCGTGCTGTCGGCGGTCGAAGGTATCGAAGTCTCGGCACCCGAGTTGCGGCAATACGTCTTGCCCATCAGCATTCTGGTGATCGTTGCTTTGTTCGCTGTGCAGTGGTGCGGCACGGGCAGTGTTGGGCGCGTGTTCGGGCCGATCATGGCGGCGTGGTTTCTTTCCATTGGCCTGTTAGGCCTCTGGGAAATCGTGCAGCACCCCTTCGTGCTGCTGGCGCTGTCGCCAAGCTATGCGGCCACACTCTGCTGGCATCACGGACTGTTGGCGTTCGTGGTGCTCGGCTCGGTGGTGCTCTGTGTGACCGGCGCCGAAGCCTTATACGCCGATATGGGACATTTCGGTAGGCAACCGATCCGCCTCGCGTGGCTGTTCTTCGTGCTGCCCAGCCTCGTGCTGAACTATTTCGGGCAGGGTGCATTGCTCATCGCCGAGCCCGACGCCGCGGCCAATCCGTTCTTCCTTCTCGGCCCGCACTGGACGAGCATGCCCATGGTCGTTCTCGCCACCGCCGCGACGGTCATCGCCAGCCAGGCCATGATCTCGGGCGCTTATTCCATGGCGCGGCAATGCGTGCAGTTGGGCTTCCTTCCACGTCTCACTGTGCGTCACACCAGCAACCTCGAGGAGGGCCAGATCTATTTGCCGCAGGTGAACGGCATGATGTTGGTCGGGGTGACGATCCTGGTGCTGTCGTTCAAGACCTCCGATAATCTTGCCGCCGCCTATGGCATAGCCGTCACCGGCACCTTTCTTTGCACGAGCGTACTGGCAACCGTGGTGTTCCGGCGTGAATTCCACTGGTCCCGGCCGACCGCCATTGTGGTGTTCGGCTTCTTTTTCGTGGTGGATCTGCTGTACTTCACGTCCAATCTGCTGAAGGTTCCAGAAGGCGGCTGGGTGCCGCTGGTGCTGGGCATCGCGCTCACGGCGATCATGACAACATGGAAGCGCGGGCGCGATCTGCTGCTGGCCCGCTGGCGACATGACAGCCTGCCGCTCCCCCCTTTCCTGGCGCGCTTGCCGCAATCCCGCACCATCCGCGTGCCTGGCATGGCGGTGTTCCTCACCGGAACGCCTGACTACGTCCCCACCTCGCTTTTACATAATCTCAAGCACAACAAGGTGCTGCACGAGCGGGTCCTGTTCGTCACAGTACAGAACGTCGACGTGCCGGAGGCGGGGCCGGATCGGCGCATGGAAGTGGCCGAGCTCGCGCCTGGCATTCATCGCGTGATCCTGCGGTATGGCTTTATGGAAAGTCCCAACATTCCTCGTGCTCTGCAGGATCTGAATGACGCCGGGGTCCCGTTCGACCCAATGCAGGCAAGTTACTTTCTCGGCCGCGATGTCCTGGTTCCGGCCACTGTGCCGAAAATGCCCTGGTGGCGACACTGGCTGTTCCTGGTCCTTGCACGCAATGCAGTGCCGGCGACCGAATTCTTTCGCATTCCATACGATCGTGTCGTGGAACTGGGCGTCCGCGTGGCGATCTGACGCGGTACTTTTTTGGTCCAGACTGGATGTGCCCCGCCGCGTTGAAACAGTTATTGTTTGCAGGTCCCAGCCAAAATTTTCGTAGGCTGTTGCTACTGCGACAACTGCGCCTGTGTCTGCTGCACTCCTGTCACTCTCGTAATGTGGCGGCAGGGGCGATGAAATATGTGTTGTTGCACCCTTTACTTCCTGCCGCTGGGAGCCGCAGGATGTTGGCCGGCGCGATCAGGTTGTGAATCTGCTTCCCCTGGCGGCTTCGGGGCCTGATCGAGTCGGCCATCATTTTGTGTTGGATGTCTTTGTTGCGGTAATCGGGTCCGCATCGCGGGGTAACCCACTCGTTACGCGACATGAATCCTTAGCTTATGACAGGCTCCCGGCGGAAGGTTGTCCCGCGATGAATTGGACAACCGAATTGGGTTCAGAAAGGGTCTGAACATGATCACGAACGAAGTGAGCGACGGCCTCGCCGGCATTCTGCGCACAGCAATCGTCGAGCTGGTCCGTCGCGACGGTCCCGACCTTTCGGCACGGCAACTTGGGGTGTTCTTGACCTGCTACCTGGACACCGAGGCGCAGACCGTACGCGGGCTCGCCGCCAAGCTCGGTGTTTCCAAACCTGCCATCACGCGGGCCCTCGATCGTCTGTCCGAATTTGACCTAGTACGCCGCAAGACCGATCCGCTGGATCGTCGGAGCGTGCTGGTGCAGCGGACCGCGACAGGCATGGCGTTTTTACGTGAACTGCGTACGATACTGCGTGATGCTGCGGCGACGATGCGCATCACGGCCGAGCCCGCCCCCGGTCGTGCCAGGACCGGAACCGAGGCAAGAGCAGCGACGCACTGACGCGACTTTCCAGATGACGGTAGCATTGGTCGCCGTCATCGGAGAGCCAAGATGCACGACCCGAGCCGACCCACACCTTGGACCTGCGTCCGACGTGAGGCGCCTAAAGCTGTACTCTATGAGGAATTGGCCCGCGAGCTCGACGCGCTGTTGGCCGACGAGCCGGATGCGGTAGCCAATGCTGCCAACGCAGCCGCTGCGATCTATCATGCCTTGCCGGCGCTGAACTGGGCCGGATTCTACTTCCTGCGCGGTGAAGAATTGATCGTGGGTCCGTTTCAAGGCCTCCCTGCCTGCGTGCGCATTCCCCTTGGGCGCGGTGTCTGCGGCACAGCGGCGGCCGAGCGCCGCTCCATTCTTGTCCCCGATGTCACAGCCTTCCCGGGTCACATCGCCTGCGACGTTGCGTCACGCTCGGAACTGGTCGTTCCATTGTTTCGCGGAGACGGGGTGATCGGCGTTCTCGATCTCGACAGCCCGGATTTGGCGCGCTTCGACGATGACGATCAGATTGGCTGTGAAAACCTGGCGCGCATCATCGCCGCGCGTCTTTAAGTATTCACAGCCGAAAGACGCCCTTACCGGTGTCCGAATATCGCCGATCCCACCCGTACCCATGTCGCACCACAGGCGATGGCGATTTCAAAATCCGCGGACATTCCCATCGATAGCACACTCAGCCCATGCCGTGCTGCCCGTTCGGCCAACCATTCAAAGTGCGGGCGCGGATCATGGTCGAGTGGCGGCACACACATCAGCCCGACCAGGTTCGCACCGAACCGGGCCTTGCACGCCTCGATGAACGTATCCGCCTCGGCGCGCGCAACGCCGGACTTCTGTGGCTCGTCCCCGGTATTCACTTCTATCAGCAGCGTTGGCGTGCGCCCCTCTCTCGCCATCGCCTGCTCGATCGCGTCCGCCAGACGTGGCCGGTCGAGCGTCTCGATCACGTCGGCCAGACGCACGGCATCACGCGCCTTGTTGGTCTGCAGGCCGCCAATGATGTGCAGCTGAAATTGGTATTCGGCACGCAGCGATGGAAACTTGATCACCGCTTCCTGCACGCGATTCTCGCCGAACGCTGTCTGGCCGGCTGCCAGCGCGGTGCGCACGGCCTCGCCAGGCTTGGTCTTGCTGACCGCGACCAGCGTGACGTCGTCGGGTTTTCGACCGCCCTTGATGGCGGCGTTGGCAATCCGTTCGCGAACCCGGCGCAGGTTGTCGGCGATAGCCGCGATGTCACTCGCTGTCTCGGTAACCGACATACTGCTTCTCCTCGATGATATCCGATCCAAGCAGGTCGTTGATCGCCCGCTTGATGCGGCTGCGTTCGTCGTTGCTGCGGTATACCGCGCGCGCCAGTTCGATGAATTCCGCGTCGAAAGCCTGCGCCGCTTCCTTCCGGCGGACCGCGTCCTCGATATCCCACAGCCGACGGTTTGTTGCGGCAAGCTCACCGCGCAGCGCGGCAACCCCTGGCGGCACATCGGTCGCCAACTCGGCCCGCAGCAGCGCCAGCTCGCGCGCCACATTCTTCTGTGCCGCGGGCGCGTTCAGCCGTTCGAGCTTGATCTCCAGGATGGTGATTTTGTCGATCAGTTCGCCCCAGGAGACCGGCACGCGCGGCGTCACAGGCATGCCGCGATCCGGGCGAACACGCTGGCCCAGTCGCCACGTTTGGGCTGCCTGAACAGCCGCATCGTCGGATACCAGGCGCAGGTCTCGCCATCCAATTGCCACCGCCAGTCCGGTACGTGCTGCAAAGCCACCCAAACCGGTCGGCCAAGCGCGCCGCAGAGATGCGCGACCGAAGTGTCCGACGTGACAACAAGGTCAACACACTGCATGACGGCCGCAGCATCGAGGAACGCTTCGGGCCCAGCGTCAAAGTCGTCGCCCAGTGTCTCAATACGGAGTTCCTCCGGTAGGGATGTAAGCTGATCGAGTCCATCGTGCTTTTGCAGGCTGATCAGCCGGACACCAGGCACCTGCGCCAGCGGCAGGAACTCGCGCACCGGCACCGACCGCCCACGCTCGGCTGCGCTGGTCGGGTTGCCCTGCCAGGCGATGCCGATTCGCCGTCCATGCGTGCCGATCCGCGCGCGCCACGCGGCCACCCGACCGGCATCGGCGGCAAGATAAGGCGGTTGCAATGCCTCCATGCCCAGCAGGTACGGCAGGCTGAGCAGGGGACACCACACGTCGAACGGCGGCAGTGGCTGACCAACCGTGACAATCTGCCTCTCGTCCAGCACGCCGCTAATCAGGTGGCGCAGCCCCGGCTGCACCTCTAGCACCACTGCGCCCCGCTGTGCCGCAATCGGTACAAACCGGCAGAACTGGATGGCGTCGCCCATCCCTTGCTCAGCGCGGATCAGTAGCCTGCGTCCTGCAAGGTCATCCCCGTTCCAACGGGGCTGCGCGCAGGCTGGTATGTGCGCAGCACCGGCGCGGAACCGCCACTCATATTCCTGCCACCCCGCCTCAAATCTTCCAGCCAACAGAAGGACAAACCCCAGGTTTACGTGCAGCACGGGATCGTCTGGATGCTCCCCCAATGCGGCCCTGTAGCACGCCTCGGCCTCGTCGAGCCGCGCGAGTTCCTTCAGTACGCTGGCCAAATTGCCCTGTGCCACCGGGTCTCCCGGCGCGTGCTCCACCGCCTGACGGAACGCCGCCAGCGCTTGCTCCAGGCAGCCGGCCTGGCGCAGTGCCAGGCCAAGATTGTTGTGCCCGTCGGGCAGATCCATCCTATGCCGCAAGGCATCCCGGTGTGCGGCCACCGCTTCCTGTGGCCGCCCCAGATCGCTCAGCACGTGTCCCATCACCTGGTACGCCTCGGCGCAATTGCGCTTCAAACGGAGTGCCTGCTGGCAGGCCGCCAGCGCGGCGTCGAGCTCGCGCAGCGCAAGCAGGGCGGCGGCGCGGTTGACGTGAAACATCGCGACTGATGGCTTGAGGGCGATCGCCTGCTCGATGCAGCTTAGCGCCGCTTCAGATTGGCCGCACTGAGTCGCGATCACGCCGAGCATATGCAGGCTGTCGGCATGTGCGGGCGAGGCGGCGAGCACCTGTCGATACACCTGCTCGGCTTCCTGCAGGCGACCGGCGCGATGCAGTCGGAGCCCGCTCTGGAAATACGCCTCGATAGCGTGCTTCCGTTTGCTCATGTCCACCGACCTGTTAGCACAAACGCCCATGCCGCACGATGGATAGCCAGCTGGTGGCTTGGGCGCGCGCCCGCCGTCGCCGTCGCTCGGATGTTCCCCCGCTGTGGCTGTTTACCGACTCGCGCCGCTTGCCCGACCCCCGGCCAGCCGTGGCTCGGCTCCCACGCGGTCTTGCGGGCGTCGTACTACGGCACGACAACGATCCCGATCGAGCGACGCTTGGCCGCGATCTCGCTCGCATCTGCCGCGACCGTCGTCTCGCGCTGGTGGTAGCCAGCGACGTAAGGCTCGCCGCCGCACTGCATGCTGGCGTGCATCTGCGCGATGGCCGCTGGCCTGGCAATCAGCGGCGGCGCCGGATCCTGATCACCAGTTCGGCACACGGCTTTGCCGACCTGCGGCGCGCCTATCGTGCCGGCGCCGTGCTGGCATTTCTTTCGCCGGTCTTCCCCACTCTGAGCCATCCCGACGCCAAAGTTCTGGGCCCACATCGCTGGAGCCGTATCGCTTCCGCGGCTCCCCTGCCGACTGCGGCGCTAGGCGGCGTCGATGGCGGCAACATCTCTCGGTTGCCCCCGAGATTGTGCCAGGCTGTCGGAGCCATTGCAGCGCTCGCATGAACGCTTGTGGCAGGATGGCAACAGTGTTTCGCAATTGCCATCAGAAGCACTGATCTCCCGTTGCGGTGCCGCTGGGGGCGGTCTCATACTCCTTCGCAGAGGTTCGTTGCCCGCTGCGTGCGTGGCCCTGCAATTCGCCGGCTTCGTCGGCGCAACAAGGAGGACGAAATGCGCAAGTTTCTGCTGGCAAGCGTCGCCACGCTGGGAACGGGAGGACTGACGGGTGTCGCGCTGGCGCAGCCGGCTGGAGGACCGGTCGGCGCGCCGACGCAGGGTCAGGTCGCCTATCCCGCCGCGCCGGCACCGACCGCCTACGTCAACAACAACAACAACTACCAGGCTCCGGCATTGCCCGGCCCGCTGGCCAATCCGACGCCCGGCACCATCGTCGTGCATATAAACGGCAAGGTGCAGGTGGATGTCGGGGCCACATGGACGACGGCTGACACGCGCTTCGCCGGCACCTTCCCAGCGACGCCCGCGAGTCCAGTGGTAGGTCAGGTGAGTCTTCAGCCGGTAACTGTGTCAACTTTCGCGCGCGAATACTTCGGCGCCGACGGTATGGCAGCGAATGGCCTCCGCTATGGTGCGGCGATCGAGTTGCGTAATAAATTTACCGGTCAGCAGAGCAGTCAGGCCAGTTCCGGCGCATCTGCCTACTCGTCAACCGAAACCGTGTTCGTCCGTCGTGCTTTCACCTACGTGGCGGGTGACAGTTGGGGTATCGTGCGCCTCGGTCAGGCGGACGGTATGATCGGCATCTTCGACAATGGTGTCACCACCTTCCAGTTCCTTCCAACCGGCAATCTTAACGGTGGCGACGTCCAATCCATCATGCCTAGCGGGGTGTCCCCGCCCTTCGTCTATCTGTCGCAGGCAGGCAACGAGTATGCCAACTCAAAGGCGGTCTATCTATCGCCGCAAATCGCCGGGTTCGACTTCGGTGTCCAATATGCGCCTAACACTTCGAATGGCTTCGGCATCAGCAGCGGAAACCCTGCGAACGCCGGCCTCGGCACGGCCAACGCCGCTTTCAGCGGTATTGGCACAGGGAATACTTGCTCCGTAGCGAATACCGGATGCGCCTCGTTGTCCGCTGGGCCGGGTGGTCTGGATGGTTCGCGAATTATGAACCAATGGGCGGTCGGCGCCCGCTATCAAGGCGTGTTCAGCGGCGTCGGCTTGCTGGCTTATGTCGTGGGCGAGTTCAGTGGCCACGCCAACTATACAGGCCCAGCGATCGGCACGGCGGCCGGCAACGTGAACCTGGGCGTTGCGAACGTCGCCACTCCGCTGGTGAGTGCTGTCCCCGGTGGGGCATACACTGGCCAATACAAGAACCTGAAGATCGGCAGCGGCGGTGTCGCGCTCACCTTCGCTGGCGTGACCGTGGGTGGCAATCTTATTGGCGGCAATATGAACGGGCAGCTAGCTTTGGAGCCGCAAGGCGGTGCGCCGCTGTTCGGCTTCCTATTCGGTGCAAAGTATGTTGCTGGTCCCCTCACTATTGGTGCGGCTGCCGAGGAGATGTGGATGCAGGGCGAAGCGCGACTCGCCGGCATCTCACAGTATCGCGGGCGCGGCCTGACCGTTGGTGCCTCCTATACCGTCGCACCCGGCTATCAGGTGTTCACCGAATATCTGTGGAACGACCAGCACCAGAGCGCCAAGAACTTCGTCACTGGTGCATTCGGCACGCAGACTGGGTCTGGCGCCAACAACACCATCAAGGGCCAGGGCATCCTGGTCGGCAACGTGGTGAACTTCTGATCGCAGCACGACTAGCGCTGTTCAGCGGCGGGGATTAAACCCCGCCGTTTTTGCGTTCGAACCGTCACTTAGTCGCGGCTTCCGTAACCTATTTCATTCTCCTGTGACCGCTTTTGTGCCACGCGCCGAAGTTCCGCGTGGAGGTCGTCCGTGCGGAGGTGGCTGTATCGAGTGGTCATCTGTAAACTCGCGTGGCCCAAGATGCGGCTCAAATGATAAAGATCGCCCCCGGCCTGCACGAACCAACTTGCGAAGGTGTGGCGCAGATCGTGCCACCGAACGTTGTTAAGGCCGGCGCGTTGACGCGCGGCGTCGAATCCGTTCTTCATGTCCACAAAGCGGGTACCCTCGGCCTTAACGAACAGATATGGACTTTCCGGCGCTCGTCGTCCGGCAAGTAAGTCCTTGATGACTGAGATCGCTTTGTCGCTGAGCGGCACTCGGCGGGGCAGACCACTCTTAGTCAGATCGAGCACTATCTCCCGACGAGCAAGGTTGATACGCTGCAGAGTGAGACTAAATAGCTCCTCCTTCCTGATCCCCGTCTCGACTGCGAGAATGACTGCAGGCCGGATGTGACTCGAGGTAACGGCCAGGAGCCGATCAAGCTCAGACGGGGTTAAAAATCGGGTTCGTCGCCGCGAAGTCTTGAGGCCACGCTTGTTGAACGATGTGACCGGATTTGTGCCTAGCCAACCCCATCGTGTCGCCATGGCGCACAGCGAGCTGACGTAAGCCAGATTGCTACGGATCGTGCTATCGCTGATCCCTGAAGACTTCCTTGCTGACACAAACTCCCCGAGAGTGCGGCGGTCGATCTCGTCAAGGTAGCGGTCATGTACAAAGGGAGCGAAGGCTTTGTGGCCGTTCCGGTAGACTGTAAGAGTCTCTCCGCGTGACTTTGTTGCGTATTCAGCCAGCAGGCGCCGTAGCAGGGTCGCAGCTTCCGCCTTGTTCGAGGTGTGCGCGGAGCGACGCACGTGATGGCCATTTGCCCGGAATCTGACCCAATACACTTTGCCACGGCGATAGAGTGTAGCCACTTCACACCATCCCGTCAGTGGGCCGCCATTTGGATGTGCAGGACTTGGTGGGGAACAAGGCGCGGACCGGTTGTTAGTCCGAGTGCGTAGTGCGAAGCGGTCGGTTGTACAAGCGCTCTGGCGTTCGCTCGCGTCGGTTGAAGAAATCCAAGACGGACGCAGTCCAGCGTCCTCAGGAACCCCGCAGTTGCGCAAAGCGACACCAACAGGGAACTGAAAGTGGACTGCGGGCGGGCCCTGTAGGTGGTGGCTACCCGATCACGACCGAGCCGCACTGTTGCTGCACTGCAGCCGACTGACGGATCAACTGAAGCACGCCAACGAGCACCGTTGGGGCGCCGCCGGCAATCCGCGAGGGGACCGACAATGGAAATGGGGTGGCGACTAGGGACTCCGGACTAGGGACTAGGCGTCCGTCCTAGGCAGCCAGGACTGACGGTCCAGTCAGAAATGAATGCCCTGCGAGAAGTGATTCGGGTGATCCCGCGGGCTGCCAAGGGCGTCTTTCCATTCTTCCCGGTTACGCACCACGAGATCAGTCACGACCGCGGAGGTCGAGTTCAGTGTCATTGGTTTGTCAAATCCGCCACTTCTTGGGGATTAATTTACCGCCGCCCAGTGTCGAGATTAGGCGACGGTAACTTAATCAGGAACGGACGTTCGCCCTCAGGGACGACAGTTGGGCCGCCTCGATCACCAGCAGCGCCCCGACAGACTGTCGAAGTGTGCTGGAGGACCGAGAGGGCAGCAACCGGGCTGGCGGGTAGAACCAGAATAAACGGCGGAAATCCGCCCCTTCTTGGGGCTTATGGTTATCATCTCCCAGTCTCTATACTAGGCAATGGTAACCATAAGGATCATGTGGCGATTTGGTAGGCTTTAGGCTTCTGTCCCCGCTTTCCATGGTCAAGCGTCACCTCGACCAGCTTCTTGTCCTTCAGAAACGCCCGCCACTCATCCGACCCGATCAGCCGGGCGAAGTTCCCAGGCAACAGTCCCAGTGTCGCCTTCAGGCTCCCGAACGACAGCACCGTCTCGCCGGCTTTCAGGCGCCTCTCCGCGATCTCCAAGAGTTTTCGTAGGTGTGTCTTCGCGGCCTCTGGGGTCGGTATGATGGTCTCGTCGGTGACCACTCGACATCCCCGGAACAGGACCTCGCTGAACTGCTTTCGGGACAGCCCCGTCGTCGGGTGTTGGAATACCACCAGCTCCATCGGTAAGCAGTCGCCC
>JBKPOG010000255.1:0-6003 GCA_046732975.1 Pseudomonadota bacterium | reverse complement strand
TCCCCGGGCCGAACGTCTCGCTGATCGTTGCCAACTCGATCGCCTATGGCACGCGCTATGGTCTCCTGACCGTTGTAGGGACCTCGTCCGCCATTGCGCTGCAGCTGGCGCTGACAGCGCTGGGGCTGACCGCGACCCTGGGGGTGCTCGCCGGCTGGTTCGAGTGGATACGATGGATTGGCGTCGGCTACCTGCTGTATCTCGGCGCGCGGCAATGGACTACGGCGCCGATTGATCTCACGCGCACCAAACCGCAGCCGCGATCATTCAAGGCGATCACGTTGCGCGGCTTTGCGATTTCGCTCACCAATCCGAAGACACTGCTGTTCTACGGCGCGTTCTTTCCGCAGTTCTTGACGCCGAATGCGCCGATCGCGCCCCAGGTGGCACTGTTGTCAGTGACCTTTTTTGTTATCGCCGCCGGATTGGATTCGTGCTGGGCGCTGTTGGCGGGTCGCTTGCGCGGTGTGCTGGCCATGCGCGGCAAGCTGCGCAACCGGCTGTCCGGTGGATTGCTGATCGGTGCCGGGATCGGCTTGGCGCTGGCGCATCGCGAGTAGTGTTGGTTCAGCGTCTGCGCTCGACGAAGAGTGGCAATCAGGTGCAGAGCGCCAATGGCGCGCTACTTCTCGCCCTCGGTCAGCCCAGCAACGAACCACCGCTGCATCAGCACCACCACCACGATCGGCGGCAGCAAGGCAAGCACCGCGGTCGCCATCACGGAACTCCAGTCGGTCTGCGTCTCGACACCGATCATCTTCACGATACCGATCACGATGGTGTCGAGACCCGGGTCGGTCGCGACCAGCAGCGGCCAGAGGTACTGGTTCCAGCCATAGACGAACAGGATCACGAACAACGCGGCGATGTTGGCGGCCGAGACCGGGATCAGGATGTCGCGCAGAAAGCGCAGTGGACCGGCACCATCCATGCGTGCGGCCTCGACCAGTTCGTCGGGGATCGCCACAAATACTTGACGGAACAGCAGGGTCGCTGTGGCCGAGGCGATCAGCGGCACTGTCAGGCCGGTGAAGCTGTTGATCAGCCCGAGGTTGGACATCACCGAGTAGGTCGGAATGATGCGCACCTCGACCGGCAGCATCAGCGTGATAAAGATCAGCCAGAAAGCCGTGCGGCGGAACGGGAAGCGGAAAAATACCACGGCATAGGCTGAAAGGATCGAAATCACGATCTTGCCCAACGCGATCGCCAGCGCCATGCTGCCAGACACCAGCAGCATATGCCAGACCGGTTCGGTGCCCATGCTTCCGTGCAGCAGGACGCGCGGATAGGCCGAAAGATCGAGCCGGGGCAGCAGCGATAGGTCGCCCCGGGTGATCGCGCCGGAGTCTTGAGTGGAGCCCGCGAACACCAGCCAGACCGGCAGCGCGAACAACAGCACGCCCAGGCCAAGCACGATATGGGCCATCCAATCCGGCCGTTGCCGCGGAACGGCGTGCTCGATCGATGCGCTGATTACCGCTTGGCTCATGCGCTGGTTCTCCGGCCGATGAAACGGAATTGGATCGCGGTCAGCGCGATCACGCCGGCCATCAGCACAACTGACTGCGCCGACGACGATCCAAGATCCAAATTCACCACGCCGTCGCGATACACCTTGATGACCAGCGTCTCGGTGTCCTTGCCCGGACCACCATGGGTAAGCGCATAGATCGTGCCAAACGTATCGAACGCCGCATAGACCAGGTTCACCACCAGCAGAAAGAACGTCGTCGGCGTCAGCAGCGGGAAGGTGATGGTGCGGAAGCGGTGCCAGCCTTTGGCTCCGTCCATTCGCGCCGCCTCTACCACGGAGCGTGGGATCGACTGCAGACCAGCGAGAAAGAAGATAAAGTTGTAGCTAATCTGCTTCCACGCGCTGGCAACGATCACCATCAGCATGGCCTGGCTACCGTTGATCGTATAATCCCAGGCAATGCCGCGTGCATTGAGCCAGCGACCGAGCAACCCGACCTGTGGGTTCAGTATGAACAGCCACAGCACGGCAGAGACTGCGGGCGCCACGGCATAGGGCCAGATCAGCAACGTGCGGTAGATCGTGCGTCCCGCGATGTGGTGGTCGGCAAACACGGCGAGCAGCAGTGCAACGCTCATCGACAGCAGGCTGACGGCAGCGCAGAAGATCACCGTACGGATGATCGCGTCGACATACAGCGGGTCGGCGAACAGCTCGGAGAAATTCTCCAGGCCGACGAAGGTGGAGCCGAGGCCGAACGGGTCTTCGCGGATCAGGCTGGACCAGATCGCCTCGCCGGCGGGCCAGAGAAAAAAGAAACCGGTCAGCAAGAGCTGCGGCAGTACCAACACTACCGGCAGCAGCCGGCCCTCGAAGACGGTGCGGCGCTCCATAAGGAGCGGCTAGGTCTTCACCGACTTCTCGAAGTCGCGCAGCACCTTGTTGCCGCGGCTGACTGCGCTGTCCATCGCCTGCTGCGCGGTCTGGCCGCCCTGGAATGCTTTTTCCATCTCCTCGTAGATGATGTTGCGGATCTCGACGAGTCGGCCCAGTCGCAGCCCGCGCGAGTTGTTGGTCACCGTGCCGCGCGCCAGTTGCTCCACCGGCAGATCGGCGCCGGGGTTCTTATCGTAGAAGCCCTGCTGCCGCGACAGCTCGTATCCACCCAACGTCACCGGCACGTAACCGGTGTGCTGGTGCCAGTAAGCATCATTGTCCGGTTTTCCAATGAACTGCAGGAAGGTGGCAACCGCCTTGTATTCCTCCGCGGTCCGGTTCGGCGCCGTCATCGTCCACAGGCTGGCACCGCCGATGATGGAATTAAGCGGCGATTTGATGATCTCCGGATCGTAGGGCAGGAACGCCTCGCCCCAGTCGAACTTGGCGCTCTTCACCATGTCGCCGCGCATGCCGGATGAATTGAAATGATGCCGGCTTTCCCCGAAACCAGCAGCTGGTCCGGCTGGTTGTCGCGGCCGGCGTATTTGAACGTACCCTCCTTCGCCATATCCAGCAGCCGCTGCATGTGCTTGACATGCGCGCGGCTGTTGACCTCCAGCTGCGCATCCAGTCCGTCGAACCCGTCCGACTTGCTGGCGAACGGAATGTCGTGCAGCGCGCTGTATTGTTCTAGCTGGATCCAGCTGAGCCACGAGCTGGTCGCCGGTATCTCGGCGGCGTCCTTCGCCTTGATTGTCTCGGCTGCCTTCGCAACCTCGGGCCAGGTCGCCGGCGGCTTGCCCGGATCGAGCCCCGCTTTGCGGAACGCATCCTTGCTGTACCACATAACCGCGGTCGACGAGTTGAACGGCATGGATGCCATTCGTCCGTCCGACAGACTGTAATAACCGCGCACCGCCGGGATATAGGCGTTCGGATCGATGCCGACGCCGGTTTCCTTGATCAGCTCCCACACCTGCTTGGTCGCCTTGCCCGCAGCGAGCATGGAACCGGTGCCGACCTCGAAGATCTGCGCCAGATGCGGCGCCTGGCCGGCACGGAATGCAGCGATCGTCGCGGTCAGCACATCGGCATATCCGCCTTTGTAGATCGCCTGCACCTCGATTGCGTCCTGGCTCTGATTGAACGCATCAACCAGGTGATTCACCTGCTCGCCGAGTGCGGCCGTCATCGCATGCCACCAGACGATCTTCGTCTTCTCTGCGGCGCGACCGAGAGAAGGTGCGGCGGAAAGTGCAACCGCGCTGGCAAGCAGTGTGCGACGCTTCATGTCCTGTCCTCTGTTCGGTACGTGGCCCCTAGAGGGGCCACGTTGCCGAGTGATGGCGTTCTGGTGACGCTTGCGTGACCCATCTCAGAAGCTGAGTGGCTCCTGGATCACCGGTGTCCAGCGCCCATCCTTCACCACTGACAGAAATGATTGATTCGACGCATGGTGATTGGTGGAGCTCAACGACAGCGGCGGGCCGCCAAAAATATCTCGCCAGTCCTGCATGCTCTCCATCGCGGCGATGAAACTGTCTGCCGTCAGATCGCGACCCGCCTTCTGGAGCGCTGCCATAGTGAAGTTTGCGGCGACATACCCGGCCTCGCCAAGATAGTTGGGGTCGATGCCGAAGGTCTGCTTGAACTTGGTCGCGAACGCGTGGACTTCGGGGCGAGGATCGTCCGGATAGCGATAGGGCGCCGGCGACATCGAAAAGAATCCTTCCGCAGGACCACCGGGTGCCTCAGCGACAGCGGTCGAATAGGTGGCGAAATTGCCCATGAAGATCGGATTCCAGCCGATCTTGTGCGCCGTCTGCAGAATTATCACCGTGTCCTTCACGATGCTGCCGAGTACGATCAGGTCGCAGTTGGCGTCGCGCAGCTTGGCGATTGCGCCGTTGAAGTCGGTGTCGGTGGGCTTGTGACCCGTGGTGCCGCCCAGCTTCAGCCCCATCGCCTCGACCTGCGCCTGGGCGCCGGCCAGCACGTCGCGGCCATAGTCGGTGTCCTGATACATCACGCCGATTGTCTTTACGCCCTTGGTGGTGGCGAAGTGCTTCACGCCGGCGCGCATCTGGTCGTAATACGAAGCGAACTGGCCGAACTTGTACTTGTTGAACGGTTCGTACATCGAGCGCGCGCAGGTCGTCGGGAAAACATTTGGCACGCCCTTCTCGATCATCGACGGCATCACTGCGTCGTTCATCGGCGTACCGCCGTTGCCGACCGCAAGGAAGATATTGTCACGGTTCAGCAGCTTGTTCATCGCCTGCACCGCTTTCGGCACAGTGTACTCGTTGTCCTCTACCACGAAGCGGATCTTGCGGCCGTTTATCCCGCCCTTGGCATTGGCTTCGTCGAAGGCCAGCCGCATGCCATCGGCATTGTTGACACCCTGGACGGCGGTGACCCCTGAGAGGTCGGCCATGCTGCCGATGATGATTTCGTTGTCGCTGACACCACGCGTGGCCGCCCGCGCAATAGCTGGCGCGAACAGAGTGCTTGTGGCCGCCACCAGCGTCTGGCGTCGCGTAAGTCCTGGCATTGTCGTGTATTCCTCCCTGTCGTGATTCAGCTATCAGTTGTTCAGCAGTGATCTTCGGCTGGCGAGAAACTCCTCCACCGCCGAGACGAGCCGATCGCATTCGGCATCGCCGATCGGCAGGCAGAGGGTGAACATGCCGCGCCGCGCCAGCCAGATCCCTTGCGCCAGCATGTCGAAAAAGAACAGCTCCTTCAGCTTCTGATCGCCTTTCGCCGCATCGGCGGGCGAACGGACCGGATCGCGGGTGAAATGCACCGCGAACATCGAGCCGATGCCGGTGAACTGTATGGGCGCATTGCGCGCACGGCACAGTTCATTCAGCCGCTCGCGCAGCGCGTCGCCGCGCGCGTTCAGGGCGCGCGCAGCGTCGGCGGTATAGACCTCCGTCAGCCCGACCAGGCCGGCCGACATGGTCAGCACGTTGTTGTTGAAGGTGCCGGCATGCGGCAGTGCGTCGGGCCGGCGCGGGTCGAACAGATCCATGATGTCGGCGCGCCCGCCGAAGGCTCCGAACGACATGCCGCCACCGATATATTTGCCGAACGTGGTCAGGTCGGGCTTGACGCCGCGCACCTGCTGCAGGCCACCCGGCGCCAGCCGGGACGTCATCACCTCATCGAGGATCAGCAGCGCACCCACCTTGGCGGTCTGGTCGCGCAACATCGTCAGGAACTCGGGTGCTGCGGCGATGCAGCCACCACCGCCCATCATTGGTTCCAGAATGACCAGTGCGAGGTCCGAGGCGTGTTGCTCGATCAGCGTGCGCGTGGCGGTCATGTCGTTGTAAGGTGCTAGCACATACTCGAACGGCGCGTTGATCGGCGAGCCGCCGCCGGCGAAGCCGAACACCGCGCCGTGGTAGCCGCCGTTGAACACCATCACCTTCGACCGCCTGGTGAAGATGCGCGCGACCGAGATCGCCAACATGTTCGCCTCGGTGCCTGAGTTGGTGAAGCGCACACGCTCCAGCCCGAAACGATCGCAGATGACCCGCGCGAATTTCGCCTCGGTCAGGTTGGTGCCGCCGAAGTTG
>JBKPOG010000254.1:0-5983 GCA_046732975.1 Pseudomonadota bacterium | reverse complement strand
CCTCGCGCCGGAAGATCTTGCGCATGATTGCGACGTAGTCCTTGTAGCGATAGTACGGCCGACCCCAAGGCTCGCCGTACCAGCCCTCGACAATCTGCGGTCCGGATACGCCGAGACCGGCGATGAAGCGGCCGCCACCTGCAAGCGCATCGACCGTCGCGGCGCACATCGCAGCATTGGCCGGCGTGCGCGCGGCAAGCTGCATGATACCGGTGCCGAGTTTGATCCGCTTGGTCAGCGCCGCGACGTAAGCAAGCGGGGTAACGGCGTCGGTGCCGTAGGCTTCCGCCGTCCACACGCTATCATAGCCGAGTTCTTCGGCGCGCTGCACAAGCTGGACCGGTAAGTCGAGATGCGCACGCGAATAGCCGATGGATAGCCCAAGCTTCATGGCACACACCTCCCCCTCCCCTTGCGGGAGGGAACCAGGAGGAGGGGGCGTCGCCGCCGTCCCCTAACCCCCTCCCCCCAACCCCCTCCCGCGAGGGGAGGGGGAGAGTTTCTTGGATAACTCATTGCGTGTTCCTCCATGTCGCGCGCGGGATTGGTAGACCGAGGTTCTCGCGCAGGGTCGTGCCGGCATAGTCCTTGTGATAGAGCCCGCGCCGCTGCAGTTCCGGCACGACGTACTTGACGAAGTCCATGTAGGTGCCGGGGACATGTGTCGCCGCAAGCACAAAGCCGTCGGCTACCGGTTCGCTGAACCACTGTTCCAGCCCGTTCGCTACCTCCTTCGGGCCACCGACGAACGGCTTGTTGGGTCGTGCCCGGTGGCTGAACTTGATGAAGTCGCGCGGCGTGGGATTGGCAATGCCGCTCGCGCGAAGCACGCGATCGCGCATCGATTGTGTGCCGGAGACGCTGGCGAGCTCCTCATCGGTGAACGGCTCGTCGATGCCCTTCGACGCAAAGTCGAAATTCATCGCCTCTGACAGCAATGACAGTGCATCCTCATCGGTCGCCAACGTCTCGATCAGTGCCATCTTGTCCTCGGCTTCCGCCTTGGTTTCGGCGCAGACGACATAGGCGGAAGGTGTGATGAAGAATTTGTCCGGGTCGCGCCCCTGCTGCGCGACATCCTCCTTCATCTCGCGATAGAGCTGCTTGCCGTGTTCCAGGCTGGTGTGAGTGGAAACAAACACCACCTCACCCCAGCGCGCGGAGAAATGCTTGCCGCGGCCGCTTTGTCCCGCCTGGATGACAACCGGATGTCCCTGCGGTGAACGTGGTACCGTGAAGGGTCCGCGTGAGCGAAACCAGGTCCCCTGATGATCCAGTCGACGCACCTTGTCGGGATGCGCGAACAGCCCGGATTGCTTATCGAGCGCGATCGCGTCGTCGTCCCACGAGTTCCAGTGTCCGAGCACGACGTCCATGAATTCGTCGGCGCGATCGTAGCGTGCGTCATGCTCCAGATGTTCATCGTGTCCCATGTTCAGCGCTTCGCCGTCGTTCATCGACGTGACGACGTTCCATGCCGCGCGGCCGTTGGTCATCAGATCGAGCGTCGCGAACACGCGTGCGACGTGGAACGGCTCGAAATAGGTGGTGGAGGAGGTGGCGCCAAGGCCAAGGCGTTCGGTCGCCATGCCCATCACCGTGAGCACGGTGATGGGGTCCATCTTCACGCAGCGGATGCCGTGCTCCACAGTGTGCCGGTGGTCATCGCCGTAGCGGTCCGGCATCGCCAGGCGATTGTCGAAGAAGCCAAGGTGGAACTTGCCTTCCTCCAGCACGCGGCCGATGGTGCGGTAGTAGTCGGCGGACATCGAATCATCGCGTGATTCCGGATGACGCCAGGAGCTGACCAGGTTGGTGCAATTCTGCGCCTGCAGGAAACCAACCATGACCATCTGGCGCATTTGCGACGCTCCGTTCCGATACGATACTCGCCGGTATCATCGCGCGGATTTGCAGTGGAGGGCAATGTGATGCTCGGTCTGGTCACCACACTGAACGACATGGCACCGATGGAGCTGCGCGAAGTGCCTGAGCCGCAGCCGCAGCGCAACGAGGCACTCGTCGCGGTCCATGCGTTCTCGCTCAATCGCGGCGAGCTACGCTCGATCCGCAACAATGGCGAAGGCTGGATACCCGGTCAGGATATCGCCGGTATCGTGCTGAAGCAGGCGGAGGATGGCAGTGGTCCTGCTGCCAGCGCGCGCGTGGTCGCGCTGACCGATGAACTTGGGTGGGCACAGCGCGTCGCTGTGCCCAGCCATCGCATGGCGGTGTTGCCGGACAATGTCAGCTTCGCACAGGCAACGACGTTGCCGGTCGCCGGCCTGACGGCGCTGCGCACGTTGCGTCACGGAGCACCGCTGTTGGGTAAGCGCGTGCTCATCACCGGTGCCGCGGGCGGCGTCGGCATGCTGGCAGTGCAGCTTGCCGAACGTTCAGGTGCGCGCGTCACCGCCGTGGTCGGGCGTTCTGAACGCGCGGCAGGATTGCAAGCGTTAGGCGCTCTTGAAGTCATTGACGGCATCGAGAAGGCACAGGATCGCTTCGGGTTGATCCTGGAGTCTGCGGGCGGCGCATCGCTGGCACAGGCGATCAAGCTGGTGGAAGCCAAGGGGACCGTCGTCGTCTATGGCAATTCGTCGGGTGAACCAACGACCCTCGCATTTGCGGATTTCCGCGGCGCACCCAATTCGCGGGTGCAAAGCTTCAGCTACTTCTATTCCGAGGCGGAGGATCGCTTTGCCCCCGACCTGGCGCTGCTGGTGTCGCTGATCGCCGATGGTTCGCTCAGACCGCAGGTTGGCGTCGAGCGAAGCTGGCGCGAGTTCGCATCAGTGGCCGAGCAGTTGCGCGATCGCCAGGTTGCCGGCAAGGCTGTGTTCCGCGTCGATTGAGGGAGGAATATCGATGAAGTTCGCTGGCAGGGTTGCATTGATCACTGGCGGCGGTGGCGGCATCGGCCGTGCCGCCGCGATCGGATTTGCCGGACGCGGTGCCAAGGTCGTGGTGGTGGATCTGAATGCCGGCGACGGCGAAGCGAGTGCCGAATTGGTGCGCCAGCGCGGCGGTGAAGCGCGCTTCGTGCGCGCAGACGTGACGAAATCGGCGGACGTAGCGGTCTATGTGAAGGCGACGCTGGACGCCTACGGCGCGATTGACTGCTTCTTCAACAATGCCGGCATTGAGGGCAGAGCCGCACCGATGCAGGACTACGATGAAGCGATGTTCGATCAGGTCATCGCTGTCAATCTGAAGGGTGTATTCCTCGGCATGCGCCACGTCATTCCGGTGATGCTGAAGCAGGGCCGCGGTGCCATCGTCAACACGGCCTCGACCGCGGCGCTGTTCGGCGGCCCCGGGATGGCGCCGTACGTGGCTTCGAAGCATGCTGTGCTGGGACTGACCAAGGTAGCTTCCGCAGAGGTCGCGCATAGCGGAATTCGCGTCAACGCCGTTTGCCCAGGGCCGGTGGAGACGCGCATGATGCGATCACTGGAGGCGCAGCGGAATCCTGACAACCCACGATCCGTGCACGACAGAAACGCGGAAGCAACGCCGACGGGTCGCTATGCGATGCCGGAGGAAGTTGCCAACGTAGTGATGTATCTCTGCTCGGAGTTTTCCGGCGACATTACCGGCACGCATATCGTCATTGACGGTGGCCGCTCTGGGACAGGTGGAGCTCCGACAGCCGCGTCTCGGCGCGCTTGAGATTGTAGCGAGCGATGGCGCGCTGTTGCAGGCGCGCTGGTCCTTCAAGGACTGCAATTGCTTCACGGTAGATCGCGACCGCTTCTTCGAGCGAGCTAATATTGTCCAAAGCAGTAAGCGCATTGCCGAGATTGGTGCTCGCCATCGCCCATTCGAGCGGTGTCGCGTCACGCGTATAGACTGCGAGCGCGGCGCGGCAGGCGGCAACCGCTTCGGCCAACAAGCCAAGGTCTCGGTCACGCTCGCCGAGAACGCGCAACGCCTGCCCGAGATTGCTCTGGGTGATCGCGACGTCGATTGGTGACTGCTGGCGCGAATACTCCTCGAGCGCGGCACGATAGTGATCGATGGCGTCGCGAAGAGATGCAGTATCCCCGGTGCGCTCGCCTTGCAGCGACAGCACCGCCCCGCAGTTGCGTTGCATCCGTGCCCAATCGGCCGGTGCCGCTTCGCGCGTATAGACACTGGTCGCCAGCCGGTAGCTGTTCAACGCCGCGTTCAGCCATGCTGGGTCGCTGTCGCGTTCGCCCACCACGACCTGCGCGGCACCGAGCAGCGCAACGGTGCGCGCCCAATCCTCCGGCGTTGCATCGGCTCGGTAGATCTCGAGCGCGTGATCGCACGCTGTCATCGCCGAGTGCAGCATAACCGGGTCGTCGATGCGTGCACCAAGCGCCCGCAATGCGGCGGACAGGCGACTTTGGGTCTTCGCCCAGGCGAGCGGCGCATCACTTCGCGGCGCCAATTTCAGTGCTGCATTGAACGCTGACACGGCTTCGGCGATCCCGGAGATATCCTCGTTGGCCTCGCCCTCCGACAGCAGGATCTCGGCCTTGGCGAGCGTCTGCCGCCAAGGCTCACCGGCAGTCGATCCGCTCATCATTTCTCCGCACGCATCTCCGCAAAGGTCTCCTTGGCGACCAGCAGAGACTCACGGATCAACGGCACGCCGACATAGCCGCCAAGGTGCAGCAGTGACTCGACCAATTCGTCCTCGGTCCAGCCCTGATTGCGCGCCATTCGCAGATGCAACTTCAGCTCTGGATCACGTCCGGTGGCTGCGTCCGAGATCACGCAGATTAGCGCGCGCGTCTTCAGGTCCAGGCCAGGCCGCGTCCACAGCGCGCCGAAGATCGTCTCCTGCGTGACTTCGGCAAACTTCGCCATGATCGGGTCTTGGTAGATGGCTTTGTCCATACGCTCGACCGTCGCCTCGCCCAGAAGCTGGCGACGCATCTCACGGCCCTTCTTGCGCAGTTCGCTTTCCGGCATAGTTTGGTTTCCTTCCACGGTTCATGATTGTCACCTCCGCGAAGGCGCGGGTCCAGTGGCTGGATCCCCGCTTTTCGCGGGGATGACGAGTTCAGTGGTCGTTGCCGACTAAAGGTCCAGCACGACGTAGTTCTGTTCCACCGCGACCGGCACGGTCTCTGCCACGAATGGACCCTTTGCCAGCGCTTCGCCCGGCACCACCTCGACGTTGTACGTTCGTGCCTTCACGCTCTCCGGGTGACACCAGGACTGGCCAGTCTTGATGTCGAACTCCCAGCCATGCCAGGGACAACGCAGCATTTCGCCATGGCGTTCCAGCCGGTATTCGCCAGGCCGGTCGGCGGTAAAGCGGCCGAGCACGAAGCCGATGCACAGCGGCGCACCTTCGTGCGGGCAACGGTTGATCAGCGCGTGGAACTCGCCCTTGACATTGAAGATGCCGATCGACCGACCAGAAACTTCGACGATCTTGCTGGTGCCCGGCGCGATCTCGCTGACGGGTGCGACAACGTGCCGGGCCACAGGCTTACTCCAGGCCGTAGAACGCGAGAGCGTTCTCGCGGAACACCATCCGCTTCTGCTGTTCGGTCAGCGGCGCCTTGAAGGCGTAACGCGGATCGTCCTGGTCCCAATGCGGGTAGTCGGTGGAGAACATGATGCGATCCCAACCGATCCACTCGCACGTCGCCAGCAGATCTTCTGGCCGTTCCGGCTCTTCGATCGGCTGCGTCGTCACCCAGATGTTGGAACGGATGTATTCCGACGGCAGCCTCTTCAGGTGCGGTACTTCCTCGCGCAGGCGCTTGTAGTGCTTGTCGAGCCGCCACGACAGCGATGGCAGCCAGGCGAAGCCGCCTTCGACCAGAGCGACACGCAGATTGGGGATGTGCTCGAACACGCCCTCGACGACGAGAGAGGTGACCAGCGCCTCCTTGCTCTGCGGATAGGACGGGTGTTCCTCGTGATAGAAGGACGGCCAGCCACCGCCGGTGGACGGATGCCCGCTGGTGCCGCCGAGGTGCAGCGCGATCGAGAAGCC
>JBKPOG010000253.1:0-37317 GCA_046732975.1 Pseudomonadota bacterium | reverse complement strand
CCAACAGGGAGACCCACATGCTGACCCGACGTCAAACTTTCTTCGCCACGACCGCCGTGGTGGCACTCGGCGCGACAGGCGCTGCCTACGCGGCCGATAAGGTTATCAAGGTCGGTGTCGATCTGTCGCTGACCGGCGCGGACTCACAGGGTGCCAACCGGGTGAAGAACGGCATCATCATGGCATTCGATGCGGCGAATGCCGGCAACGCCGTGCCTGGCTACAAGTTCGAACTGTTGGTGACCGACGATGGGACAGCGACCTCCGGCCAGTACGATCCAGCGCAGGCTGCAACCAATGCGCGCAAGATGGTGGCCGACAGAGAGGTTCTGGCTGCGATCGGCCCGCAGATGAGCGGTGCCGGCAAGGCGATGGCGCCGATACTGAGCCAGGGTGGCCTGGCTACAATCACGCCTTCCTCAACCAACCCTGACATTAGCAACCCGAAGTTCGCCGAGCAGTATCGTCCGGCCGGAAAGCCGATCTACTTCCGCACAGTGACGACGGACGCATATCAAGGTCCGAACATGGCGAACTTCATGGCCGAGAAGCTGCACGTGAAGTCGGTCTATGTGCTGGATGACAGCGGCGCGTTCGGCGTCGGAGTGGCTGACTCGTTCCAGAAGCAGGCCGAGGCCAAGGGCATGAAGGTGCTCGGGCGCGACCGGTTGGATCCCAAGGCGGCCGACTACACGGCCATCCTGACCAAGATCAAGTCGCTGAACCCCGAAGCGATCTATTACGGCGGCGTGACGCAGGCAGGCGTAAAGCTAGCCAAGCAGGCCTACGATATCATTCCGAACGTTATCAAGGCTGGACCGGACGGCATGTACAGTTCCGACCTGCTGAATGGAGCCGGCTTCCCAGCTGTCGAGGGCTGGTACACCTCGATTGCCGCGCCGCACCTGATCGAAGACACTAAAGCGGCCGAGTTCGTCCAGGCGTTCAAGGGGCGGTTTGGCGAGTCTCCGGAGGACTACACGATCACCGCGTACGATGCGGCGTTGGTCATTGTCGACGCGGTTAAGCGTCTGGTGGCAGCCGGCAAACCGGTCACACGCGAGAACGTGCGGGATACGATCCAGACAGCTAAGGTGCCGACCATCCAGGGCGTCGTATCGTTCGACGCTAACGGCGATCTCGCTGATCGGACGGTCAGTATATTCCAGATCAAGAAGGACGCGAGCAAACCGCTGGCCGACATATCGGCCCAGTATAAGTACATCGAAGTCGCGCCACAATCGTGACGGGCGAAAGGCCGGGGACTACTGTTCCCGGCCTCAATCCATGCTAAAGGCAAGGCAATTGCCAGGCAGCAGGCTGGCCAAGGGACAGGGAGACTTCGCATGAAGCTACGCCGCCAAGCCGCGAGCATGGCGCGATGACGACGTTCGATCTGCTGCTGCAGCAGACGATCAATGGCCTCAGTCTTGGAGCGATGTACGCGCTGCTGGCGCTGGGCTTCACCCTGGTCTACGGCATACTAGAGCTGATTAATTTCTCGCATTTCAACGTGTTCATGGTCGGCTCTTTCGTCGCCCTGTTCGTGTTGCAGGCTTTCGGTCTGTCCGGGCAGGAGGTGATTCTTACTGGCCTGCCACTGGTTGGCGTGCTGTTGGTGGCGTTCATCGCCACCATGCTGTTCTCCGGCGCTCTTGGTGTGGCGATCGAGCGGCTTTGCTTGCGGCCCTTGCGCAATGTGAAGGGGCCAGCGGCAATGATCACGACGATTGGCGTGTCCTATATCCTGTTCAACGTGATCCTGCTGACAATTGGCGCCGATTCAAAGAATTTCCCCAACCCGTTGCCTGCGATCCGCTGGCGGCTCGGAGGCGCCACGCTGGATTTTAGGGTTGTGCTGATTTGGGTGATCGCGCTGTTGCTTATGGCGACACTGTACATGTTCGTGCAGCGGTCGCGGATCGGCAAGGCGATGCGCGCCACAGCACAGGATGCCGAGGCCGCACGGATGATGGGGGTCGAGGTCGACAAGGTCATCGTGATGGCCTTCTTCCTCGGTTCGGCGCTGGCTGGCGCCGGCGGCCTGATCTTCGGCCTCTATTACAACTTCACCAGCTTCATCATCGGCTTTACTGCTGGGCTGCGCGCCTTTACCGCAGCCGTGCTCGGTGGCATCGGCAATGTGCCAGGGGCCATGGTGGGCGGCGTGATCATCGGGCTGATCGAAGCGATGGGCGGACAGTTCATCGCCACTGCCTGGACAGACGTCATCATCTTCTCGATCCTGGTGCTGGTGCTGGTATTCAAGCCGGCCGGCCTGTTCGGGCGCATCGCGCCCAGCAGATCGTAGGAGGGCGCGGCATATGAACGCCACCGCATCCGCTGCCGTATCGGTCCTCACCCGCCCATTCGCACGCATCCCGGAGGTTCAGCGACGGCGCATCTGGATGGTGTTATTGACCGCGGCGGCGGTCGCGTTCCCGCTGGTCCACAGCAACGATGCCGACATCGACAGCATGGCCAACGCGGCGGCCTACGCCACGCTGGCACTGGGGCTGAACATCGTCGTTGGCTTCGCCGGCCTGCTGGATCTCGGGTATGCCGCGTTCTTTGCCATCGGTGCGTACACTTACGGCATTCTCACCGCATTCCAGTTGCAGCCGGAGTGGAGTGCGTTCTGGGAGCCGTTCCATTTCCTTGGCCTGGTCGCGAAGATGCCGGCCGACACCGGTGATGGCAGCGTGGTTCACTTCACGCTGTCGTTCTGGCTTGCACTGCCGCTCGCGGCATGTCTTGCGGCGTTCTTCGGTGTGCTGTTCGGCGCGCCGACCCTTCGACTAAAGGGCGACTACCTGGCCATCGTCACCTTGGGATTTGGCGAGATCGTGCCGATCGTGGTGCGCAACTGGTCGGATCTGACCAATGGTGCGGCGGGCCTCAACGGAGTTGCGGCGCCACGGCTGTTCGGCTGGAGCTTCGGTGTCGACGCCACGCCGTATTACTACGTCGCGATCGCGTTGGTGGCGCTGCTGATCTTTGTCAGTGTTCGATTGCGTGATTCGCGAATAGGTCGCGCGTGGATGGCGATCCGTGAAGACGAGATCGCTGCCGGTGCGATGGGCATCAACCGCACGAAGTACAAGCTGCTGGCTTTCGCCATCGGCGCGGCGTTCGGCGGCATGACCGGGGTGTTCTACGTCGCCAAACTGCAGACGGCGACGCCGGAGATGTTCGGCTTCCCCGTCTCGGTGATGATCCTGGTGATGATCGTATTCGGCGGTATCGGCAGCGTGTGGGGTGTTGTGCTGGGCGCGTTCATCCTGCAATTGCTGCAGTCGTGGTGGCTGCAGGATTTGACCGAATGGCTGCATGTTCTTGGCCGGGCGGTGAGCAATGACTGGCTGCAGCACATCGACCTGGTGCCGTCGATCGAGCTGATCTTCGGTCTCATCCTGGTGGGCATGATGCTGTTCCGCCGGCAGGGTTTGATTCCGGCGACGCGCCAGCAGGCGGCTCTGACGATCGACCAGCAGCACGCCGAGATCCGACGTGGCGGCTTCACAGATCTGAAGCTGCATGGGCTTGGTGGGGAGACGCGGTCGCCTGAGGCGGCGCTGGACATCCAGGACGTGACGGTACGCTTCGGGGGTCTTACCGCGCTCAACCGGGTCGAGCTGAAGGTGCCGAAAGGTGGCGTGGTCGCGGTGATCGGCCCGAATGGTTCCGGCAAATCTACCCTGTTCAATGTGATCACTGGACTGGTCGAGGCGGAGGAAGGGTCTATCCGCTTTTACGGCGACGAGATCATGGGGCTGGCGGATTACCAGATCCTAGAGAAGGGCATCGCGCGCACCTTCCAGAACCTTCGGCTGTTCCCCAACCTGACCGTTATGGAAAACGCGCTGATCGGCCAGCATGCCAGGCTGAAGACCGGCGTACTGGCGGCAATTCTGCATCCGCCTGGTACCGTGGCAGAAGAGAAGCAGGCCCGCGAATGGGCTATGGAAATCTTCTCCATCTTCGGCAATCGTCTGGCACCGCGCATAACGCAGATGGTGGCGGGCCTCTCCTATGCCAATCGCCGCCGCATCGAGATAGCGCGCGCGCTGGCGTCGCGACCGCGCATCCTGCTGCTCGATGAGCCGACCGCCGGTATGAATCCGGCAGAGACGCTGGAATTGGCGGAGCAGATCAAGAGCCTGAATGCGCTGGGCCTTACTGTGCTGCTGATCGAGCACAAGCTTGATGTCGTCACGACACTTGCCGATACAGTGTATGTACTCGACCATGGCGAGGTGATCGCGCATGGCAAGCCAGACGAGGTGCGGCGCGATGAGGAGGTGCTGCGGGCGTATCTGGGTCGGAATGCGCAGGCGTCGCTGGCGGGAGCGTCGGTGAATGTTGCTTGATGGCGGGTTCCGGGTCGCCATGACCGATGAGGACTACGATGCTTCTCGAATTTAAGAACATCGACACCCACTACGGTGACCTGCACGTGCTGAAGCAGGTCAACTACACGATCGGTGATGGCGAAATCGTGTCCCTGCTCGGCGGCAATGCATCGGGTAAGTCTACCACGATGAAGACCATTATGGGTGTGGTGAGACCGACGCGTGGCAGCGTGGTTTATCAGGGACAGGCGATCGAGCGGACGCCGACCGCGGAGCGTGTACGACGCGGGATCGCCCCTGTGCTGGAGGCGCGGCGGCTGTTCCCGCGCATGACCGTGTTCGAGAATCTGGAAATGGGCGCTTATCTGCGCAAGCGCGGACCGGAATTCGACCAGGATCTGGAGCGCGTCTATGCCTTGTTCCCGCGCGTCAAGGAGCGCCGCAATCAGATCGCCGGTACTTTGTCGGGTGGCGAACAGCAGATGGTGGCAATGGGCCGCGCGCTGATGGCACGGCCGAAGCTGCTGTGCATGGACGAACCCTCGATGGGCCTGGCACCGATCTATGTCGAACAGGTGTTCGACATCATCCAGGAGATCAACAAGCAGGGCACCACGATCTTCATGGTGGAGCAGAACGCCAACATGGCGCTGTCGATCGCCCATCGTGCCTATGTGCTGCAGACCGGCCAAGTGGTACTGTCCGGTACGGCTGCGGAGTTGCGGCAGAATCCCCTGATCCGCGAGGCGTATCTGGGCGAGATGCAGGTGGCTGTCTAACTGGCTCCGCTGGGGATCTTTGGCCACCGCTGCCGCGGACCGTGATGTCAAGGTTGGCTCCTGCCGTGACGCGGTTCACAGCGAGAGCGCATCAACCTATGCTTGAAAAAGACATCGCAGGGTGGGGCTCATGGGTGTGATGTCCGTGCTGTCGCCATTTGCCATCGTTCGGCAGCTTCGTGTTGGCAAGGAATCCTCGACGTTTGTGCGATTGGGCCAATCGCGCCACGTTGCCGACCTTCGGCTGATCTTTTCGGTCACTCTTATCGTCATGATTCTCAGCGCGGTGCTGGCGCTGGCCTTCTGCTTCGAGCACCAGATCGTGAGCAACTGGCGGGATGTGCACGAGCGCCAAAGCGCCTGGATCTGGGTTCGGCTCGCGCTGGCCGCCGTGGCCGACAGCGGGGCGTTCATCGGCGCGGTGGGCGCCGTGGGCTGCGGCGTGCTCGCATGGACCTATCAGGCCGGCAGTGCGCGCCTTGGCGTCGTGGATCTGTTCGCCTGTGAGATCGCCACGCTGTGCCGGGTCTGCGCTGTGACCGACGTCGTGCACCGATACGTCAGTTTGTTTGAGAATGGGCCGGATGCTGCCCGGCCGCATCCGATCGACGGCGAATTGCCGGCCGATACCAGCCGGTTCACCTCGCAGGAGAGCTACTTTCCGGTATTCGAGGCGTCGGTGAAGGAACTGCAGGCGCTCGAGGCCGATGTCGTCAAGCATGTCACTGCGTTCTACACCTACATGAAGGTGATGCGCGATTCTTTGCGCAGGCTCGCGGAGATCAAGGCACCGGCTCCGAATGGACCCCGCGAGGATGACTGGCATCGCGCGATCTGCAACGTGGTGTACATGCAGTTCCTTGGCCTGGAAAGCGGACGCAAGGCGATCAAGGATCTGGTGGAATTCGAGCCGACACAGGCCGAGGACATGGTCACCATCCTGCTCAGCGAACTCGTCGCCTATGGGTTCCTGCGTCAGCAGTTTCGAGGCGATCTCCGCCACCGCCGACTGGAAGCGCGCGATGAATCGTACCGGCGCGACATTCCCGCGCTGAACCGGCTTGTCATGGCGGCAATAGGGCCAGATTGGGACGCCGCGAAGGATCTCGCGGCAGAAATGATGAAGCGCTTCGACCTCGTGCTGGAGGATACACCGACGCTGCGGGCCCTCAAGGCGGCAGGCCGGTTGCCGGCATCCGTTGCGTAAGATTGCGTCGCCGGCCAGCGTCGCGATCGCCCTATACTAACTGACGGCCAGCGGCGAACTGTGGAAGCACCTCAGCGCTTCGCTCGCGCGACTGGCGATAGGCTGGATTGTCGGTGTTCGGCATTGGCCGATCGCCATCGTGCGCTAGTAGCGGCCGAGATGATCGGTGCCGAACGCGGTATCGGTGCGTTCGGGCTGTCGACTGGCGACCTCTGCGATAGTGGCGATCTTCTGGCGGGCATCGTCGTGTTGTCGTTGCTGGGGCTTGCGGTATCCTGGCTGATCGGCTGGGCGGAGAATCTGCTGCTCGCCTGACGACGCCGCGGGGAGTTGTCGACGCATGCAGCGATCCATCGTCGATGGATCCGACGCTGATTGAATGCGACCAATTGTCCGCATTGCGACCAGCTATCGTGCAGGGGCGTCGCAGCTGCCAAAGAGAGAGGTGAGGGAACTGGCATGCAACGGATCGATCTGCGGTCGGACACGGTGACGCTGCCATCCGATGCGATGCGTGCGGCAATGTCGAGCGCTCCGGTGGGCGACGATCAGTATGGCGAGGACCCGACGGTGCGCGCCCTTCAGGAACGGATTGCGAGCTTGCTCGGCAAGGAGGCGGCTCTCTTTGTGCCAAGCGGGACCATGGCCAACCAGATCGGCCTCAAGTTGCTGACGCGCCCAGGCGATGACGTCGTGGTCGGCGACGAGGCGCACGTTGTCTGGCATGAGTCGGGCGCGGCGGCGGCAAATTCCGGCGTGCAGTTCACAGTCGTGGGGTGCGGCGGCGTGTTCACCGCGGCAGATTTGCGCGCCGCCTGCAAGCCGGCGGGACACATCATCTTTCCGCCCACCACGCTGGTCGCGGTGGAAAACACGCACAATCGCGGCGGCGGAGTCGTGTTCCCGCAGGAGGACGTCGAGGCGATCTGTGGCACGGCGCGTGACTTGGGGATCGCGAGCTATCTGGACGGCGCGCGGCTGTTCAACACCGCCGTTGCGACGGGGCGATCTCTGGCAGAGCTGGCGGCGCCGTTCGACGTCGTGTCGGTAGCACTGTCGAAGGGGCTTGGCTGCCCGGTGGGCAGTCTGATCGCCGGCCGGACCAGCGACATGGTCCGTGCCGTCAGGGCCCGTCGCATGTTCGGCGGCGCGATGCGGCAGTCCGGCATTCTGGCAGCGGCAGGGCTGTATGCACTGGAACACAACATTGCCCGGTTAGCGGAGGATCATGCGAATGCGCGCCTGTTGGCCGAGCGTCTCGCCGACACTCGCGTGCAGATCGATCTTGCGACGGTACAGAGCAACATCGTGATCTTTCGCGTTCCGGAGCCGTTGCCGGACGCGGCGACCGTTGTGCGACGTGCGCAGGAGAAGGGCGTGCTGGTGTCGGCATTCGCTGTGCGGACCGTGCGCGCGGTGACGCACCTGGATATCGATGCGGCCCAGTGCCGGCATGCGGCGGAGGTATTGGCGAGAGCCGTCAGCGGCGACTGACATCCGAGCCGCGTGCAACATTTTCAGTCAGTTAATATCATTCTGGCACAGTATCGGCTTTCTGCCGGAATGGTGCTGTGCGTCTGCTCGATCTGGAGTTGGCCGATCTCGATGCCGTGGGTGCGGCGGCATTGATTGCGCAGTCCCCCGAACTTGAACCGTTCCGCTATATTACCACGCCGAACGCAGACCACTTTGTACGCCTGCATCGGCATCCAGAGTTGCTGCCGCTTTATCGGGGGTCGATGCTGCGACTGCTCGACTCGCGCGTGGTTGCATCGGCGGCCAAGCTTATGGGATTGCCCGTGCCTAGTGTCGCGACGGGCAGTGATCTGACGTCTCTGCTGCTCACCCGCCACCTGCGGCCAAACGAACGCATCACCATCATTGGCCTGTCGTCACGTTGGCTGCCAGCACTCGTCGCACGTTGCGGCCTCGCTCCGCCGGCACACTATGATCCACCGCGCGGGTTCGAGCGTGATCCGGCCGCGTTTCGTCAAGCGGTCGACTTTGTGCTGGCGCATCCCGCACGCTTCGTGTTTCTCGCGGTGGGCTCACCCCGACAGGAGATGCTGGCGGCGGCTATTCAGGCGACAGGACGCGCCAGAGGCATCGGATTGTGCATTGGCGCGAGCCTTGAGTTTCTTGCTGGCGCACAAAGGCGCGCGCCAGCATGGATGCGGCACGCCGATCTTGAGTGGTTGTATCGTCTCATCCGCGACCCGCGCCG
Organism: Pseudomonadota bacterium; assembly: GCA_046732975.1. Taxonomy (GTDB): domain Bacteria; phylum Pseudomonadota; class Alphaproteobacteria; order Acetobacterales; family Acetobacteraceae; genus JAMXLO01. The sequence goes on along the minus strand of JBKPOG010000253.1, from coordinate 28,755 downwards.
CCTGGCCCGGCGCTACCTGGTCGAAAGCCCCGCAATTCTGCCGTTGCTGCTGCACGAGCGCTTCGCGCCGGCGACGTCCAAGTGATCATGGCACGCATGCCATAGCGTCGCGATCGAGTTGGAGCGGTGCGCGGAATCGTTTGCACGAAGGTAGCACTGTGCTGCCGGAGAGAGCCGGCGAGGTGTCACTTGCAACCCGAACGCTGCCGCAATGGCCCGTGACGTCGGCACCAGCAGGCCATTTCGTGTGCCCTTGATCAGATAGAATCCGACCCGGGACAACAACGCCGGCCACGGCGTGCTCCATTTGCGCGCGATGTAGAGCCGGTTGCGCACGAAGTGGAACCAGCGGGTATCCGACCACATCACACGTTGCTCTGGGCTGACTTTGTGGCGCACCACGATGTCACCGCGATAGCGGACGCGCCATCCACGTTCGATGGCCCGTAGGCAGAAGTCCAGTTCTTCCCAGCAGAAGAACAACGTCGCGTCATAGCCGTCCCACGCCGCACGGCGAATTGCATGACCGGCACCGACGAAGGTCACCGTCTCAAACGACTCGCCTGAGCGGACCAGGAGCTTGGCTGGATAGCCCCATGATGAAAGATCGTCGGTGTTGCGCGCATACAGTTTGATGCGGCAGCCGATTGCGGCGAGGCTGCCGTCATGATCCAGTGCGGCGACCGCACGTGCGAGTGTCGTCGCGTCGGCGAACTCCGCGTCGTTATCAAGGCCGAAGATGACGCGGCCGTGTCCGAGGGCGATGCCGCGATTGCGTCCGCCCGCCACCCCATGATTTCGCTCGAGTGCGACGAGCGTCGCGTCGGTTCGGCCGCGCACGACGTTCGCAAGGTGGGTCAGGTTCTCCGGCCGCGAACCCTGGTCGACGACGAAGACGTGCCGGGAAACGCCGGTCTGCGCCAGAGCAGAACGGATCGCCGCGGCGGTATCCTCGGCACGGTCCAACGCCAGAATGACTACGTCCGCGTCATATGAGCCCTCGGGAGGTCTAGCGGCGCCAGCAATGTGGCGCGCAGTCATGTACCGTTACCGGTTGCCGGGATCGCCAGGTAGGCGAGGCGCCTCAGCTCCCGACGGCCACGCGCCACCTGCTCCAGCACGAGGCCGCAGACGAATGACAGCGACGAAGCAAGTCCGAGAGCGGTGGCCAGCAGAGCCGTCGGCAAACGTGGCACCAGGCCGATTCGATGAAACTCGAACACAACGGGTAGGCCGAGGGTGAGACAAGTGCCAAGAAGCACGATGCTGGAGATGCCGAATGACTGCAGCGGGCGCTCCTGCACCACCAGCATCATGATCGTGCGCAGGATGCGCAATCCGTCAGAAATCGTGTTCAGCTTCGAGCGAGAGCCTGCGATCCGGCCGCGGTACGCGGTTGCCACTTCGCCGACGGGCATGTTGAGCTCGAGCGCATGAATGGTGAATTCGGTTTCTGTCTCGAACCCGCAAGCAAGCGCCGGAAACGATTTCACAAAGCGACGGCTGAATACCCGGTAGCCCGACAATACGTCGCCAACACGATTGCCGAAAGCGCGGCAGACCAAAAGCGTCAGCAGTCGATTACCGAACTTATGGCCGAGACGGTACGCCTGCTGCTGCGTGGGTTCACGCACGGCCGTAACCATGTCGAGCCGATTTTCGATGAGTTGCCGCACCATGATCGGTGCGACGGATGCGTCGTAGGTGTCGTCGCCATCGACCAGCACATAGATGTCTGCCTGTACGTCAGCGAACATCCGTCTTACGACGTGGCCTTTGCCTTGCAGTCTCTCGCTGCGGACCTGGGCGCCGGCGGCACGGGCGACCTGGCGGGTCCGATCTGTCGAGTTGTTGTCGTAAACCAGTATTGTGGCATCAGGAAGTCGCGTTCGGAAGTCTTCAACAACCTTCCGAATGGAAGCTTCCTCATTATAGCACGGGATCAGGACCGCGACGGAGAAACCGGTAGCGGAGCTCAGTTGCGCTGCACTGCGAACCGGTAGGGTTGTCAGCATGATCGCAACTCGGCGTCAGTAGGCGTTCTGTGCACTGAAGAGCGTGACGACGGTGCGCAGTAGGATCTTTAAGTCCAGCCAGAGCGACCAGTGCTCGATGTATTCCAGGTCTGCGGCAACGCGCTGCAACAGCTTCTGCTCGGTTTCGGTTTCGCCCCGCAAGCCGCGAACCTGCGCCAGACCCGTCATCCCTGGGCGCACCCGGTGGCGTGCAAAATAATGTGGGGTGACCATTTCGAACGGTTTGTCACCAACGCACGTGCCTGGCGCATGCGGACGCGGGCCGACGAGTGACATGTCGCCGCACAGCACATTGATCAGCTGAGGCATCTCGTCCAATGATGTGCGCCGCAGCCACCGGCCTAACGGCGTGACGCGAGGGTCGCCACGAGTTGCCTGCACCAGTCTGCCTTGTCCCGGCGCGTGCTCATACATCGTCCGGAGCTTCCACATTCCGAACCCGCCATTGGCGAAGCCGATCCGCCGCTGGCAAAAAAGTGCCTGTCCGGGTGTTTCCAGGCGAATCAAGAGCATGATCACCAGCAAAATCACGGAGAATGCGGCCAACAAAATCAGCGCAATGGATATATCCACCGTTCGCTTGACGGCTGCACGCCAGCCGTAGATCGGCCAGTGAATCGGCTGGCGATAAGAAACGGGGACGCGGCCAACGCCTCGTGAGGGCAGGAATGCGGTGTCGACCAAACTACCAACGGGCTGATACATCGCCGTCCCCACACGTCGTGGTGCAGGCCATTGCACTCAGTTTTGATTGTGTAATGGCTAGATGCGCTACTTGTGGTAGTAATTAGACGCGCAATTGCCTGATCGACGATTAACGACCGTAGGAGAAGCTGATCTTTAACAGGTGGAACAGCTCAGCGGAACACTATTGCACGAGAGAGATTAAAATTCAGGAACATTCCGGCAATCGCGCCGGCGCCCACCGCGTAGACCGGTTGCGCGACGCATAGTGCAACGAAGGTTACGAGCAGCGCGTATGTTCCGCGATTGAGCACGAAACCGAGCAGGTTGACCAGCAGGAAACGCGCCCACTGCTGGTGAAGCGGACCATTGCTACCGCCCCGGAAGGTCCATAGTCGGTTGAGCAGCCAGTTAGCCGTTGCGGCTGCCACGTAGGCGACCATGCCCGCGCCGTAGAGTCCCAGGGAATGACGAAGGGAATATACTGTGGCGGTGTCTACCAGGAACCCGATCACCCCCACAGTGGCGAACATCAGAAATTGGGTCAGCGTCGTGATACGTGCCCATGTGACGTACTGCCGGGCAGGAGCCGGAAGCCGGGCGGCCAGCCGGAGTAAGAGGGCACGCATTGACGGTTGCCTAGCGGAACTGCCGGTAGTGACCAAGTAGTGTTTTCGCGGGGCTTGATCGTCTGCGCCGACTATCCGCTATTTCTCAATGGCTAATGCTGGCACGGGACCAGGTAAGCCGCTGGTGTTTCCTGCACAGCTGAGGCAGGCTACCGGGTGTCGGGACTGGGACCGGCATCAGCGAGAAAACGGGAGAGGAGGCTGAGACAGGCGATGGGTTGGCGTGGACTATCCGGCTGGCACACCAGCCAGACCAGGCGCTGAGCGGGGCAGGGTCGGATGCTTGCCTACGCGGTGCGCAGGATCCTTGCCACAATCCCCGTGATGCTGTTCGTCGCGCTGTTCGTCTTTAGCTTGTTGTATCTTGCCCCCGGCGACCCCGCCGCGATCATCGCGGGCGACCAGGCCACGCCGGCCGACGTCGATCGCATTCGCGCCTCGCTTGGGCTCGACCGGCCGTTCGTCGTGCGCTTCGGTGAATGGCTGTGGCAGATCATGCATGGCGACCTTGGCACCTCGATCTTCACCAACTTGCCGGTTAGCCACATGATCGCGCAGCGCATCGAGCCGACGACATCGCTGATGGTGCTGACCATCCTATTCTCAATCGTGGTTGCCATCCCGCTTGGCGTGGTGGCGGCATGGAAGCACGGTACCTGGATAGATCGTTGCGTGATGGTGCTGGCGGTGTTCGGCTTTTCCACACCGGTGTTCGTGCTGGGCTACTTGCTCGCCTATCTTTTCGCGCTGCGGCTGGACTGGTTGCCGGTGCAGGGCTTCACCTCAATCAGCCAAGGCTTTGTGCCCTTTCTGCGAAGTCTGGCACTGCCGACGATCGCGCTGGGGCTGATATATATTGCGCTGCTTGCCCGAATCACGCGGGCAACCATGCTGGAGGTCCTGAGCCAGGATTACGTCCGCACTGCCAAGGCGAAGGGCGTCGGCCAGCGTGCGGTGCTGTTCGTGCACGCGCTGAAGAATGCCGCGGTGCCGATTATCACCATCGTGGGCATCGGTGTTGCGCTGCTGATCGGCGGCGCGGTGATCACCGAAAGCGTGTTCGCCATTCCCGGACTGGGCCGCCTAACGGTGGATGCGATCCTGCGGCGGGATTACCCGGTGATCCAGGGCGTCGTGCTGCTGTTCAGCTTCGTCTACGTCCTGGTGAACCTGGCGGTTGATCTACTGTACACCTTGTTCGATCCGAGGATACGCTATTGATGGTGAGCATATCATGAGCTCAGCAACTACGCGCTCAGGCTACGCAGCGGCGCCGGTTTTAGCAGACGTGCTGCCGCCGGTCAGGCAGCGCGGCAAGGTGATGACCTTCGTGCGCCGGAACCCGACCATCGTCGCCGGCGGCGCGCTGTTGCTGATCATGATCCTGATCGCGATCCTTGCGCCCTATCTTGGCACTGTCGATCCGACAGCTTTGGCGCCAGCGAAGCGTACCCGCGAACCCTCGGCGCAGTTCTGGTTCGGCACCGACATGCTGGGGCGCGATGTCTATTCGCGCGTGATCTATGGCTCGCGCATCTCGCTGATCGTGGGCTTCGCGGTCGCGGCGCTGGCGTCGGCCGTGGGCACGTTCATCGGCCTTCTCTCGGGCTTCATCCGCGGGCTTGATGCAGTCCTGATGCGCGTGATGGACGGGCTGATGTCGATCCCCTCCATTCTGTTGGCCATCGCCCTGATGGCGCTGACGCGGGCATCAGTGCAGAACGTGATCATCGCCATCGCCGTCGCCGAGTTTCCCCGCGTATCGCGTCTGATTCGTGGTGTGGTGCTGAGCCTGCGCGAGCAGCCGTTCGTGGAGGCGGCTGTGGCGTCCGGGACGCGGATGCCAATGATCATCCTCAAGCACATCTTGCCGAACACGCTGGCGCCGCTGATGGTGAACGCCACCTTCATCTGCGCATCGGCGATGATCATCGAGGCGTCGCTATCCTTCATCGGCGCCGGCACACCGCCGATCGTCCCAAGCTGGGGCAACATCATGGCGGAGGGCCGCGCACTCTGGCAGGTGAAGCCCTACATCGTGTTCTTCCCGGCGGTGTTCCTGAGCGTCACCGTGTTATCGGTGAATCTGCTGGGCGACGGACTGCGCGACGCGCTCGATCCCCGGCTGGCCAAGCGGCTCTGAGGAATGGCGCTGCTCGAAGTCGACAATCTGCAGACGCATTTCGGCACGCCCGATGGCGTGGTGCGCGCTGTGGAAGGTGTTTCGTTCAATGTCGAGGCGGGTGAAACGCTTGGCGTTGTCGGCGAGTCCGGTTGCGGCAAGTCGGTCACCGCGATGTCAATCCTGCGGTTGATCCAGGAACCGCCCGGCAAAATCGCTGGGGCTATCCGTTTCCAGGGACGCAATCTGCTCGAGGTTCCCGAGCCGGAGATGCGCGATATTCGTGGCAATGCGATCTCGATGATCTTTCAAGAGCCGATGACCAGCCTCAATCCGGTGCTGACGGTCGGACGGCAGATCGGCGAGACGCTGCAGCTGCACCAGGGGCTGTCGGCGCGTGATGCTGAAAGGCGGGCGGTCGAAATGCTGGTTTTGGTCGGCATTCCGGCGCCGCAGCGGCGGGTACGCGAATATCCACATCAACTTTCCGGCGGCATGCGCCAGCGCGTGATGATCGCCATGGCGCTGGCCTGCAATCCGAAGCTGCTGATTGCCGATGAGCCGACCACCGCGCTGGACGTGACCATCCAGGCACAGATCCTCGATCTGATGCGCGACCTGAAGCGGCGCATGGGATCCGCAATTATGCTGATCACGCACGATCTCGGCGTGGTGGCCGAGATGTGCCAGCGCGTTGTGGTGATGTATGCCGGACGCAAGGTCGAGGAAGGTCCGGTCGAGGAGATCTTCGCGCGTCCGATGCATCCGTATACACGCGGCTTGCTGGGATCGGTGCCGAAACTAGGCTCATCTTTGGTGGATGGCGGCCGAGACAAGCTGGCGGAGATTCCCGGCTTGGTTCCCAGCCTGAAGCAGAAGATCGAGGGCTGCGCATTTGCGGGCCGTTGCCCGATGGCGACCGAACTCTGCTCACGTGTCGCACCGGCAATCGAAAGGAAGGCGCCAAGCCATTTGGCAGCATGTCACTACGCCGAGGAGCGCGTGCCCGCATGAGGGCTGAGTCACCACTGCTCGAAGTCAATGGGCTGAAGAAGCACTTCCCGATCCACGGCGGCGTGCTGGGTTTGGAGACCGCAAAGGTCTACGCCGTGGATGGCGTGTCGTTTTCGATCAAGCGCGGCGAGACGCTGTCGCTGGTGGGCGAGTCCGGGTGCGGCAAGTCGACCGTCGGCAAGGCCATCCTTCGGCTGTACCCGATCACCGGTGGCGAGGTGTACCTGGCCGGCGAGCGCATCGACACTCTGCCAGCGGGACAACTCCGGCCGCTGCGACGACGCGTCCAAGTGGTGTTCCAAGACCCGTTCTCGTCACTGAACCCGCGCATGAAGGTGCGCGATATACTGGCGGAACCGCTGATCAACTTCGGCATCGTGCGTGGCGGACGCCAGTTGACCAAGCGCGTCGAAGAGCTGATGGCCAAGGTGCAGCTGCCGCGGGACGCGATCAATCGCTATCCGCACGAGTTCTCCGGCGGCCAGCGGCAGCGCATCGGCATTGCGCGCGCACTGGCACCGGGTGCCGATCTGATCATCTGCGACGAGGCGGTATCCGCGCTGGATGTGTCGGTGAAGGCGCAGATCATCAACCTACTGGTTGATCTGCAGGACGAGTTCGGTATGGCATTGCTGTTCATCAGCCATGACCTCGCCGTGGTCGAACACCTGACGCACCGCGTCGCGGTGATGTATCTAGGTAAGATCGTCGAATTAGCCGACCGACGGACGTTATTCGCCAAGTCACACCATCCTTACACCCGCGCGCTATTGTCGGCAGTGCCGGTGCCCGATCCGACGGCAAAGCGGCAACGCATCATCCTGACCGGCGATGTGCCCAGCCCAATCAACCCGCCGTCCGGCTGCCGGTTTCATACCCGCTGCCCATTCGTGTTCGATCGCTGCCGTGTCGAGGAGCCGCTGTTGCGGGCGGTGGGCGAAGGTCATGTGTCGGCGTGCCATCTTGATCACGTGCCGGGCGGACAGGTGGTGCCGATGGCTGCTTGAAACAGCGCACGCCGTTATGATATGAATTGATCATGCTGATCACGCCTGACCAGATCCGCGCCGCTCGCGCCCTTCTTCGGATGGATCAAGAGGAGCTGGCACGCCGCGCAAATGTCTCGGTGGTGACGGTGCGCCGGCTGGAGGCGCCTGGTGGATTGGGGAGTGTGTCTCTCGGCACAGTGGGAGAGGTTCAGCGTGCGCTGGAGAAGGCTGGCGCCGAATTCATTGAGCGTGGGGTCAGACGGCGCCAGCGGACTCCCGCGGAGATCGAGGCGCGGGTCCAGGCAATCCTCGAGATCGCGGCGCGCAGCGCCGAGTTGCTCAAGGATGCGCCTCCATTCACTGAAGATGACCTATATGGCGAGGACGGACTTCCAGCGTGATTGCTGTCGACTCATCGGCCATTATCGCCATCGTTCAGCTTGAACCGGAGGCGCGAGAATTCACTCGGTGCATGGAGCGAGCCAGTTCGGTCTGCTTTTCGGCTGTCAGCTTGCAGGAAACATTGACTGTTGTTACCGGACGTCGGCCGAACGCGGCCGCCTGGGAACCGGTCGAACAGGTTATCCGAGACTTAGAACTGGAGATCGTCGCCCATACTGAAGCGCTCGCCCGGGTCGCGAGCGAGGCATTCCTACGCTTCGGCAAGGGTCGCCATCCTGCCAGACTGAACTTCGGCGACTGTGCCTCGTACGCTCTGGCCAAGTCGCTGAACATCCCGCTGCTCTTCAAAGGCAGCGACTTCGCCAAAACGGATATCGTTCCGGCGTTGGCCGCACCCGCTTGACCACCGCACGGTGCGGTGACCACACTCCGGCCCACGCGACGACCAGGGAGGGATTGCGCAATGCCTCAGGTGACCCTGACGGTGAACGGCAAGCAGCACACGGTCGAGGTCGAGGGCCGCACGCTCCTGGTGGAGCTGCTGCGCGAGAAGCTAGGGCTAACTGGTACTCATGTAGGTTGCGATACCAGCCAATGCGGCGCCTGTGTCGTGCACGTCGATGGCGTGTCGGCGAAGGCCTGCACTATGCTGGCGCTGCAGGCAGATGGCACCAACGTGCTGACTATAGAGGGTCTTGCGGCAGCCGACGGCACGCTGCATCCGATGCAAGAAATGTTTCGGGAACATCACGCGCTGCAGTGTGGCTTCTGCACGCCCGGCATGGTGATGAGCGCAGTCGATCTGGTGAACTCGCATCCCGAAGGCCTGACCGAGAAGCAGATCCGCGAGGGCCTCGAGGGCAATCTCTGCCGTTGCACTGGCTATCATAACATCGTCAAGGCGATCGCCGCCGCGTGGCCACTGATGCACCAGAAGGCGGCGGCCGCGGAATAACGACGAGCCACAGGGAGACGTCGATGCCTTTCGAGGGAATTGGAGCCGCCGTCCGCCGCAAGGAGGACGCGCGCTTCCTGAGTGGTCGCGGCAACTATACGGATGACATCAACCGCCCAGGCCAGCTGTATGCGTTTGTCCGTCGCTCGGATCGGCCACACGCCAGGATCAGCCGTATCGGCAGCACGGCGGCGACGAAAGCGCCGGGGGTAGTGGCGGTGTTCACCGGGGCCGACATGGCGGCCGACAATGTCGGCGGTCTGCCGTGTGGGTGGCAGATCCACTGCAAGGACGGCTCGCCGATGAAGGAGCCGCCGCATCCGGTGATCGCGGTGGACAAGGTGCGCCATGTCGGCGATCCGGTCGTCGTCGTTGTGGCCGAAACCAAGCAAGCGGCGAAGGACGCTGCCGAGCTGATCGACATCGACTACCAGGAACTGCCAGCCGTTGCGTCGTTACGGGATGCTATCGCCCCCGGTGCGTCACTGGTGCACGACGATGCACCCGGCAACATCTGCTACGACTGGCACATCGGCGACAAAGCTCTGGTGGAGGCAGCCTTCGCCAAGGCCGCCAAGGTGGTGAAGCTGGAGCTCACCAACAATCGACTAATCCCGAATGCAATGGAGCCGCGCGCTGCGGTGGGCGATTTCGATTCGAACAGCGGCGACTTCACGCTCTACACCACCAGCCAGAACCCGCACGTCATCCGTTTGCTGATGGGCGCATTCGTGCTGCACATCCCGGAGAATAAGCTGCGCGTGGTGGCGCCCGATGTCGGCGGCGGGTTCGGCTCGAAGATCTATCACTACGCCGAGGAAGCGATTGTCACCTGGGCTGCCGGCAAGGTTAGGCGCCCGGTGAAGTGGACCGCGGAACGTAACGAGAGTTTCATGTCGGACGCGCATGGCCGCGATCACGACACGGTTGCCGAGATGGCGCTGGACGCAGACGGCAATTTTCTTGGCTTGCGCGTGTCCACGCTGGCCAATATGGGCGGCTATCTGTCCACCTTTGCGCCGTGCATTCCGACCTATCTGTACGCGACGCTGTTGGCCGGCGTTTACAAGACGCCGGTGATCTACTGCGAAGTGAAGGCAGTGTTCACCAACACCGTGCCGGTGGATGCCTATCGCGGCGCCGGGCGTCCCGAAGCGACCTTCCTGCTCGAACGTCTGGTGGATGCCTGCGCGCGTGACACGGGTATGGATCGCGTCGCGATCCGTCGCAAGAACTTCATTCCCGCGGATGCCTTCCCGTATCAGACGCCGGTCGCGCTGCAGTACGACAGTGGGGATTATCAGGCGACACTGGACGCGTGCTTGAAGGCGGCAGACTACGCCGGTTTCGAGGCTCGTCGAGGTGCGGCGGCCGTAAAGGGCAAGCTGCGCGGCATCGGCATCTCGACCTATCTCGAAGCTTGCGGTATCGCGCCGTCCGCCGTGGTGGGATCGCTCGGTGCGCGCGCCGGTCTGTATGAGGTCGCCAACATCAAGGTGCATCCGACGGGCAGCGTCACGGTTTATACCGGCACGCATAGCCACGGTCAGGGGCATGAAACGACGCTGGCGCAGCTGGTCACCGATCAGTTGGGCGTGCCGCTCGATCAGGTGGAAGTCGTGCATGGCGACACTGGCAAGATCCCGTTCGGCATGGGCACCTACGGTAGCCGCAGCCTCGCCGTGGGGGGCACCGCGATGGTGAAGGCGATGGATAAGATCGTCGCCAAGGGGAAGAAGATCGCGGCGCACCTGATGGAAGCCTCGGTCGAAGACATCGAGTTCAAGGACGGCCAATTCAGCGTCGCCGGCACCGACAAGTCGAAAACGCTGACCGACATCTCGCTCGCCGCTTATGTGCCGCACAACTATCCGATCGAGGAGCTGGAACCGGGCCTCGACGAAACGGCGTTCTATGATCCGAAGAACTTCACTTTCCCGGGTGGATGCCATGTTGCCGAGGTGGAAATCGACAAGGACACAGGTGTGGCAGAGGTGGTCAACTTTGTCGCGGACGACGATGTGGGCCGCGTAATCAACCCAATGATCGTCGAGGGGCAGGTACAGGGAGGCGTGGCGCAGGGCATCGGCCAGGCGTTGCTAGAGAACGCTGTTTACGACGAAGGAGGCCAGTTATTGTCAGGCTCGTTCATGGATTACTCGATGCCGCGCGCCAATGACCTGCCCATGATCACGGTCGGGACTGAGGTCACGCTGTGCACGCACAATCCGCTTGGGGTGAAGGGCTGTGGCGAAGTGGGCGCAATCGGCTCGCCGCCCGCGGTGATCAATGCGGTGATCGATGCCCTCAAGGACTACGGCGTGCGGCATATCGATATGCCAGCGACTCCGCAAAAGCTCTGGTCGATCGTCCAGTCCGGCACGCCGCGTATGGCTGCTGAATAATCGGAACGAGGAGCAACGCGATGTATGATTTCGCATATCAGAAGCCGTCGAACCTCGCCGATGCGGTGAAGGCGCTGTCTGCCGATCCGGACGCCAAGGCGTTGGCGGGTGGCATGACTCTGATCCCGGTGCTGAAGCAGCGATTGAACAAACCTTCGCTATTGGTCGATCTGGCGAAGCTGGGACTGGTGGGGATCACCGTGTCAGGCAACACGGTTACCATTGCAGGAATGACGACACACGGTGCGGTGGCAGCCGATACGGGACTGAAGTCGAAGATCCCTTCACTGTCCGAGATGGCGTCGATCATCGGCGATGACGCTGTCCGGCATCGCGGTACCATCGGCGGCAGCCTGGCGAACAACGACCCGGCTGCAGACTATCCGGCCGCCGTTCTTGCACTGAACGCCACGATCAAGACGGATCGCCGCTCAATCAAGGGTGATGACTTTTTCCAGGGTATGTTCACCACGGCGCTTGAACAGGGCGAGCTGATCACCTCGGTGGAATTCGCCGCACCAGAGAAGGGCGCCTACGAGAAGTTTCGCAACCCAGCCTCGCGCTACGCCATTGTCGGCGTATACGTGGCGAAGACCGCGGCTGGTGTGCGCGTGGCGGTGACGGGTGCCGGACAGGGTGGCGTGTTCCGGCACACTGCGATGGAACAGGCGCTGACCGCTAATTTTTCCACCGATGCGATCGCCAACATCACCACGCCGGCCGACGGGCTGAACAGCGACATCCACGCGAGTGCCGAATATCGCGCCCACTTGGTCGGCGTGATGGCGAGGCGCGCTGTTGCTCGCGCTTACTGATATTCCGGTGCGGGGGATCGGCGACAATGGCGGTCCTCCGCTCGATCCAGAGATTGATCCGAACGAATCATGGCGTCATTGGTGCTGGAAGCGTGCGGCGAAGCGAGCCTGGAAAACCCCAGGTCGAGAGATCGCGCTGCGGCGGCTGGCGCGCGCCGAGGCGTTAGGAATCAGCTATCGCGAGTACACGCTGGAAATCCTGGAGCGGGGTGTGTACCTCTGACTCTGACCGGCAGACTTGCGGTGACCAACCTTGTATCGCTGGTAGACGCACCGGGCGGCCATACGGTGAGTTATACGGACCCGGTCTTTCCCGAACAGCCGCTGCTGCTGCATAGTGCGTGCCCGCGTCAGTTCAACGAGCGCACGCCAGTCCTGATCGTGCATCACGGCGTCGCCCGCAACGGGCGTGACTACCGGGACTATTGGCTGCGACTGGTGGACGACTTGGGCATCCTGGCGATTGCCATCGAATTCACCGAACAGGCGTTTCCTGACTACCTTTGGTATCACTTCGGCAATCGCCATGATCAAAATGGCATATCCAATCCGCGCGAGCGGTGGACATACGGCATCGACGAGAGGCTATTTGCAGCGATACGTGAGCAGGGGCTGACGCGCCGCGAGAAATACGGGTTGTTCGGTCACTCCGCGGGTGGGCAGTTCGTGCACCGTATGCTGTCGTTTGGCTATCGTGATCGCGTTGCGGTCGCCGTAAGTGCCAATGCCGGCACTTACGCCATGCCCGACCTGGACATCGCCTGGCCATTCGGCTTGGGCGAGGCCGGGCTCGATCCTGATGCGCTGCAATCCGTGCTCGAGTTCCCACTGATCGTCATGACCGGCACAAATGACACCAAGACGACCGGCCGTTACTTTCCCAAAGGTCCACGCTCGATGCGTCAGGGCGCAACCCGGCATGAACGGGCGCATAACTACCTGCGCGCCGGACATGCCGCAGCACAGGCACTGGGTGCGCGGTGTGCCTGGACCGTGATCAATGTGCCTGATGTCGGCCACGACGGCGAGCAGATGTCTCTGGCTGCCGCCCCAGTGATCGCCTCGGCGTTGCACGGGTAAAAACGAGACACAGTATTTGCTGCCTCTGATCGACTGACCTAGCATACGGCGAACCCGTTGGGAGCCGTGTCTGATGCAACGTCGTGATGTTCTAAAATCCGCGCTGGCTGGCGCGACGGCATTGGCTGCGCCGCGTATCGTGCATGCAGACGCCGCCAAGACCATCACGTTCACGCCACACGCGGACCTTGCCTCGCTCGATCCGGTATGGACGACGGCGGACATCACACGAAACTTCTCGCTGGCGGTGTACGACACGCTGTATGGTTACGATGCGGCGTTCAACGTGCAACCGCAGATGGTCGAGGGTGCCGTCACTGCGAATGATGGCAAACAATGGGACCTGACGCTGCGAGACGGGCTCGTGTTTCACGACGGCACACCGGTTTTGGCGAAGGATTGCGTGGCCACGATCCAGCGCTTTGCCAAGCGAAATCCATTCGGTGGCGCGCTGATGGCGCGGACCGACGAGATCTCGGCCCCCTCCGACAAGGTGATCCGCTTCAGGCTGAAGCAGCCATTCGCCCTGCTGCCGAATGCACTGGCCGAGGTCTACTGCGCGATCATGCCGGAGCGACTGGCAAAGACCGATGCCATGCAGCAGGTGAGCGAGGCGGTCGGCAGTGGGCCGTTCCGCTTCCTTGCTTCCGAGCGCATCCCGGGCCAACGCGTGGTCTACGAGAAGTTCGACAAATACGTGCCGCGCAAAGATGGCACGCCAAGTTTTAACGCTGGTCCGAAGATCGTCTATATCGACCGCGTGGTATGGAACTTCATTCCGGATGACTCCACCAAGGCGGCTGCGCTGGCACAAGGTGAGATCGATTGGTGGGAGAACCCGGCTATCGACCTCATCCCGCAGCTTCGGCGCAGTAAGGATTTGACGATCACGGTCAAGGATCGCACCGGCGAGATCGGCTGTCTGCGCTTCAACCACCTGTTTCCACCATTCGACAATCCGGCGGTCCGCCGCGTGGTCGTGGCGGCGATGGACCAGAAGGAGATCATGGAGGCGGTGGCCGGCGCCGAACCGTCCCTGATCAAGACCGATGTGGGCCTCTTTGTACCGGGCACACCGATGGCGAGTACCGTCGGTGTCGAGATCACGCGCGGCCCGAAAGACTACAACAAGCTGAAGCAGGATTTGGCCGGCGCCGGCTATAAGGGCGAAAAGGTTGTCATCCTGGCCGCCTCAACCATCCCTAACATCTGGGCCGCCGCTCAGGTCGCTTCAGACACCTTGAAGAAGATCGGCTTAAACACCGATTTCCAGTCGATGGAATGGGGATCGGTGGTACAGCGACGGGCCAGCAAAGAGCCGATAGACAAGGGTGGTTGGAACATATTCTACACCTATCTGGGCGGTTTCGGGAACATTTCGCCCGCTCCCGACATCGCGATCCAGAGCAGCGGGACGAATGGCACATGGTTCGGCTGGCCTACCGATCCGAAAATGGAGGCGCTGCGTGCCGCATGGTTCGATGCGGTCGACGTAGCGGCACAGAAGAAGATCACCGAGCAGATGCAGGTGGAATTCTGGCAGAACCCGCCGTACGCCCCTCTGGGCATGTATGACCAGCCGACCGCGTTCCACAATTACCTGACCGATGTTCGCGACGGTTGGCCTCAGTTCTACGGTGTGAAAAAGAATGTGTAGGGGTTCGCCATCGCCCACCAGCCCCCTCAAGGGTGAAATCTTGTAGGAGACGCGCAATGCACAGCCGATGTCACCCGCAATCGATTACCAGCCCCTTGACTGGGGAAGTGTCGTTCAGCGTCGGGCCAGCAAGGAGCCGATCGACAAGGGAGGCTGGAACTTGTTCTTCACCTATGGCGGCGGCACAGGAAATGTCTCTCCCGCGTCGCTGACGGTGATCCGATCCGACCCGGCGACTGCCTCGTTTGGCTGCCCGAACGATCCCAAGATGGAGGCATTGCGATTGGCCTGGTACGAGGCTCCCTATTTGGTTGCGCAGAAGAAGCTGTGTGTCGAGATGCGGGCATCTTACGCACCGTTGGGCCTGTTCTATCAGCCGACAACTTTCCGCTCCGAGTTGCAGAATATCCCCGAGGGGATCCCGCAATTCTCTCGCGTGTACCGCGCCGTCTGATGTCGCATGTGGTCGTCATCGGCGCTGGAGTCGTCGGCGCTGCTACTGCAGTCGAACTGCTGCGTGACGGCCATCAGGTGACCATCCTGGAACCGGGCGAGCCGGGCGGCGAACAGTCGGCCAGCTATGGCAACGGCACGCAGCTCAATCCGAGCTCCGTTGTCCCGATGACCGCGCCGGGGATCTGGCGCAAGGTGCCGGGCTGGCTGGCGGATCCTCTCGGCCCGTTGGCGATCCGCTGGAGTTATTTGCCGGCGCTGCTGCCATGGCTGATGCGGTTCCTCCGTGCTGGTGCGACCGAAGCACAGGTGGCGGCGACAGCACGGGCGTTGCGGCCACTGTTGCTGGATGCGCCGGAACGGCATCGGCGTTTGGCGGAGGAAGCAGGCGTCGGCGAGCTGATCACCCGCCAAGGCGTGCTGTACGTGTTTCCGGCCCGTGCCGATTTCGAGGCGGAGGAACTGGCCTGGCGGATACGGCGGGAGAACGGAGTGCGCTGGCTGGAGCTCAGCGATGATGAGCTGCGCCAGCGGGAGCCATCGTTGAGCCGCCGTTACAACTTCGGTCTGCTGGTGGAGGAGAACGGTCAGTGCCGTGATCCCGGTGCTTATGTTGCGGCACTCGTGCAACACGCGGTGGCGCAAGGCGCGACGCTGCGACAGGAAAGGGCGCTAGGTTTCCGCATCGAGGGGAGACGCTTGCAAGCGGTGCGGACCGCGAGCGGAGAGATTGCCGCACACCGGGCCGTGATCGCGGCCGGTGCCTGGTCTCATACGCTGGCGGCCTCGGTCGGTGATCGCGTACCGCTGGAGACCGAGCGCGGCTACCATGTCGTGATCACCGATCCCGGTATCTCGCCTCGCTATCCGATCTCGCCCAGCGACGGAAAGATGGCGTGTGTCATGACACCGCAGGGGTTGCGGCTAGCCGGGCAGGTTGAGCTCGCCGGCCTGGCCGCTGCCCCGAACTGGCGGCGCGCCGATGTGCTGCGGGATTTTGCACGCAAGGTATTTCCGGGTCTGCCGGAAGATCTGCCTGCCAGCAGGGTCAAGTTGTGGATGGGGCACAGGCCATCGATCCCGGATGGCCTTCCGTGCATCGGGCCGGCCAGTGCGTGTACGGACGTCATCCACGCATTCGGTCATGGCCACGTGGGACTGACCGCGGGAGCGACCACCGGACGGCTGGCGGCGGACCTGGTGAGTGGCAAACAACCTGCAGTCGATCTTTCGCCCTATTCGGCTAAACGCTTCTGACCTCAGGCTGACAAGATCATGCAGCCGGTTCGACCGGCTCAGCTCCTCGCTCCAGCAACATGCGGTCAAAGTACGCAATGGTGCGGGTCAGCCCATCGTCCAGCGCAACGCGCGGCTCCCAGCCCAGCGTCCTTCTGGCCAACGCTATGTCCGGGCAGCGCTGCATCGGATCGTCCTGTGGCAGCTCGCGATACACGATCCGTGATCGCGAGTTGGTCAGCCTGATGATCCGATCAGCGAGTTCGCTGACGGGGATTTCGTGCGGGTTGCCCAGGTTGATCGGTCCGGTGATCTCGTTCCCGGTCGCGACCAGCCTCACGAAGCCTTCGACCAGGTCGTCGACGTAGCAGAAGGCGCGGGTCTGGCTGCCGTCGCCGTATAAGGTGATCTCCTCGCCGCGTAGCGCCTGCACGATGAAGTTTGATACGACGCGCCCGTCGTTCGGATGCATGCGCGGGCCGTAGGTATTGAAAATGCGCGCCACCTTGATGCGCGTGCGGTGCTGCCGAAAATAGTCGAAGAACAAAGTCTCGGCACAGCGCTTGCCTTCGTCGTAGCAGGCGCGTGGACCAAACGGATTGACGTTGCCACGATAATCTTCGGTCTGCGGATGCACTGTCGGATCACCATAGACTTCGCTGGTCGAGGCCTGCAGGATCTTTGCGCCAACTCGCTTCGCTAGCCCCAGCATATTGATAGCGCCAATCACGCTGGTCTTTGTCGTCTGTACTGGGTCGTACTGGTAATGCACCGGCGAGGCGGGGCAGGCGAGGTTGAATATCTCGTCTACCTCGACGTAGAGCGGGAAGGTGACGTCGTGTCGCAGCGCCTCGAAATGCGGATCCCCCAGCAGGTGAGCGATGTTGTCCTTGCGGCCGGTAAAGTAGTTGTCCACGCAAAGTACATCGTGGCCGTCGCGCAGCAAGCGCTCACACAGATGCGAACCCAGGAAGCCCGCGCCACCAGTCACCATCACTCTCTTTCGCGTCAGGCTCATGCGCTGGGGCCTCCAAATCCAAGACAAGCGGCACGGTCAGCCGGAACCCCGAATTCTCGTGGCCGCAGTCCGGCGTGCAGCCAGATGATTAACGAATAGATATCAAACACAGGCAACCCCAACCTTTCGCGTAGTGCAAATGCATACGGCGGCATGTTTGTGCATTCCAGTACCAATGCACCGATGTCAGCATGGCGTGAGACCAGGACCCTTCCAGCATCGAGGATGTCGGCGGCCGCGCGCGCGATGTCCATCTCCTGCTTCTCGCCGCGGACCAGAACACGGAAGAACTCGCGGCCGTGCTCGGTGCCGACGATTGGTGTATCGGCGGGGACGCCGGCGGCCGTCAGGTGACGCGGCGTCAGCGACTGCGCAGAGACCGTGATTATGCCAACCCGCCGCCCCGGCGGCAGCATTGCCTGCACCCAAGGCACCTGGATCAGTGCGCTGGTTGCAACCGGTACTCGAACATGTGCGGCCAGTTCCGCCTGGAACAGCGATAGAAAGCCACAGTTGGTCGTGATCGCCTCGGCCCCGTCGGCCACCAGTTCTTCGGCAGCGGCAAGAAAGTCATCCAACAGCCCAGCCGCCGCGTTCAACACCACGCGTTCGGGGCTCGCGCCGCGCACCACGCGATAGAGCACCGGGAACGGCCAGGTTGTGGCGTTGCCCATGTCGCCTGGGATGCGCGGGAAGCGCGCGTCCAGCATGAGTATTCCGAGCGGTGCGCCGTACAGCGCCTTGCCGCCCTTGGCGATGATCTGCATTGTGCCAGCATGCCCGAACCGGACGACAGGAGGAAGTAATGGCCGAGCGGCCGTTCACTCAGGCTGACCTTGACATTTTGGCCCAATGGGACACGCCAACGATCTGCAACGGCCTGGAGATCACGTCGCCAGAGCGACGTGCCTATGGCTACACCGTGGAACCCATGGTCTGCCTGTATGCGAGCGCCAAGCCCATCGTTGGTCTGGCGCGGGTGGGGATGATCCGTTCGACTGAGCCGCCGCGTGGAAAAGTGGTGGACCGGGCCGACTGGTATGACTACGTCGGCGCGACCGACTTCCCGACCATCGCTGTCATCCAGGACATCGACGGGCGCGTCGGTTATGGCGCCTATTGGGGCGAAGTGCAGTCGAACATCCATAAGGCACTTGGGGCGATCGGCTGCGTGACCAATGGATCGTTCCGCGACATGGACATGTGGGCGAAGGGCTTCCAGATGTTGGGCGGCCGCATCGGGCCGAGCCATGCCTGGGTGCATATGGTCGAATACGGTCGACCGGTGAACGTGTTCGGTATGCAGGCCGGTCATGACGACGTGATTCACGCGGATTCACACGGAGCAGTGGTTGTGCCAGCCGAGGCCGTCAAAAAGCTGCCGGCCGCGATCGAACTGATATCCCGGCGCGAGAAGGTGATCCTGGACTTCTGCCATTCGCCCGACTTCTCGCGTGAGAAGTTGCGCGAGGTTCTGAAGCGATCGGCCGAAATTCACTGAGCCAACGATTGACCAACCCGGGGCGCATCCAGCCTCCCCCTCCCCTTGCAGGAGGGGGGTGGGGGGAGGGGAGGTCGGCAAGCGCCTCCGATCTTCTCTCGATGTCCTCTCTCCGCACAGTGTTCAATACCGCTGCCGGGGACGTCGCCGCGGTCGATGGCGTCGATCTATCGATCGGTCGCGGCCGTACTCTTGGCATTGTCGGCGAGTCTGGTTGCGGCAAGTCGGTACTATCGCTCTCGATCATGCGGCTGGTGCCACCGCCAGGCCGCATCGCCGGTGGCCAGATCACCTTCCAGGGCCGGAATTTGCTGGATCTGTCGCTGGCGGAGATGCGGGATATCCGAGGCAACCGGATTGCCATGATCTTCCAGGAGCCGATGACCAGCCTGAACCCGGTATTCACCGTCGGCGACCAGATCACCGAGGCGATGCGCGCGCACGACCGCTCTGCCTCCGCCGCGGCTCTGCGCAGCCGCGCAATCTCGGCGCTGCGACGCGTCCGCATCCCAGCGCCCGAACGTCGCTTCGACGAATACCCGCACCAGATGTCAGGCGGCATGCGCCAGCGGGTGATGATCGCCATGGCATTGGCCTGCGCGCCCGATCTACTGATCGCCGATGAACCCACCACCGCGCTCGATGTCACTGTGCAGGCGCAGATCCTGGACCTGCTGCGAGAACTGCAGCAGCAGACCGGGATGGCGATCATCCTGATCACGCACGACCTTGGTATTGTCGCGGAAATGGCGGACGAGGTCGCAGTGATGTATGCCGGGCGGGTGGTGGAGCGCGCACCTTGCGCACAGATCTTCGACGATCCGCAGCATCCCTACACTCTTGGCCTGCTTGGCAGTATTCCGAAGATAGAGGAGAATCGCGATCGTCTACTGGCAATCGAAGGCACTGTACCGCCACCGTTCGATCTGCCGTCCGGCTGTCGCTTCCATCCGCGCTGCGTGTTCTCTGAGGCTGCGTGCACCATACAGGATCCGGAACTGCGGCTGCTTAACCATGACCATCGCGCCGCCTGTATTCGCGCGCCGGTCGAGGGCGCGGTGCCTTGATGGCCGGATCAAGTCCGGCCGTGACGGTCGAAGGCCGGACCTACGCCCGGAAACCTTCATGACTGCACTGCTCGAAGTCGAAGGCCTGACCAAGCATTTCAACGTGCGCAGCGGCTTGGTCTTTGGCAAGACCATAGGCGTGGTTCGCGCGGTCGATGGCATCTCGTTCTCACTGGATCGCCGCGAAACACTGGCGCTTGTGGGTGAGTCAGGTTGCGGCAAATCTACCACGGCACGTCTCGTACTGCGGTTGATCGAGCCGACTGAAGGCAAGGTTCGGTTCGAGGGTATCGATGTAACCGAGATGCGTGGCGAGCCGTTGCGTCGGCTGCGCCGACGTATGCAGATCGTATTTCAAGATCCGTTTGCTTCGCTGAATCCGCGCATGACCGTGGGCGAGATCCTGGAAGAGCCGCTGATCGTCCACGGTATCGGCGATCGCATGGCTCGGCGCGCGCGGGTCAATCAGTTGCTCGGGCTCGTCGGTCTCGCCTCGTATCATGTGCAGCGCTATCCGCATGAATTTTCAGGAGGCCAGCGGCAGCGCATCGGCATCGCCCGCGCCTTGGCAGTCGAGCCGGCACTGGTGGTATGCGACGAACCGGTCTCGGCGCTCGATGTGTCTATCCAGGCACAGGTGGTGAACCTTCTGAAGGACCTTCAGGCACGTCTTGGGTTGTCCTATTTGTTCATTGCGCACGATCTCGCCGTGGTGAAGCACATGGCCGACCGCGTCGCAGTGATGTATCTCGGGCAGATCGTCGAGTTGGCACCAAAGGACGTGCTGTTCTCCGAGCCACGACATCCGTACACGCGCACGCTGATGACCGCGATCCCACGCCCCGACCCGCATCGTCACGGTGCGCGCCAGCTTCCTGGCGGAGATGTGCCCAGCCCAATGAACCCGCCCTCGGGTTGTCGCTTCCATACACGTTGTCCGTTTGTGATTGATCGCTGCCGAAGTGAAATGCCGCTGTTGCGGCGGTGGAGCGAGGGCCATGTTACAGCGTGTCATCGTGCCGAAGACCTGCCGCCGGTTGGTGATGTGATCGAGCCGGGCCACGTCGCGCCAATCGCGGCGAAGCGGCTCGCGCTGTATGCGAAACGGCGTGCGGAAGTCAATGTCGCGGCTGGATAGGGCGCTTCAGGGAGGACCCCATCATGACAACGGTCAACGCTAACATCGCCGCACCTCGCGTGTTGCAGGTCGGCGGCGGCTCGGTCCGCCTGGTCGCAGAAATATTGGCGAAGTTTGGACTATCGCGCCCGCTGGTGGTGACCGATCCGTTCATGGTGTCGTCGCGTCACGTGAACCGTTGCCTGGATCCGCTCGCCACAGCCGGGATCGGCGTCACGGTATTCAGCGATACGGTGCCTGATCCCACTGACACCGTCATTGAAGCCGGCGTGGCGCAGCTTGAGCGCGGCAACTTTGATTGTCTAATCGGTTTCGGCGGTGGCTCGCCGATCGACACCGCCAAGGCAATGGCGATCCTGGCCGCGGGAGGCGGCAAGATGCGCGATTACAAGGCGCCCTTTGCCGCCGACAAGGGTGCACTGCCGGTTATTGCAATCCCGACGACAGCTGGTACGGGCAGTGAGTGTACGCGATTCACCGTCATCACCGACACCGAACACGATGAGAAGATGCTGATCGCCGGGCTCGGTGCGCTGCCGCTCGCCGCCATCGTCGATTACGAACTGACCTATAGCGTGCCCGCGCGTACGACGGCCGATACCGGTGTGGACAGCCTGACCCACGCATTGGAAGCGTTTGTGTCAAAGCGCGCCAATCCATTCTCCGATGCGCTTGCCGTCTCCGCGATGGCGCTGATCGGTCGCCACATCCGCACCGCCTACGCCGAACCGCGCAACGGCTCAGCGCGCGAGGGCATGATGCTCGGGGCGACTCAGGCGGGTCTGGCGTTTTCCAATGCCTCGGTGGCACTCGTGCATGGGATGTCGCGGCCGATCGGTGCGCATTTCCATGTGCCACACGGCTTGTCCAATGCGATGCTGTTGCCGGCTGTCACACGGTTTTCTGTCGGCGGCGCAGAGGGACGCTATGCCGAAGCGTCACGTCGCATCGGTTTTGCGAATGAACGTGACGGCGACCCCTCTGCGGCGGCCAAGCTGGTCGCTGGACTTCAGTCACTGAACAAGGATTTGTCGGTACCATCGCCCGCGGAATACGGCATCGATGAAACAGTCTGGAACGGCAAGTTGGAACTGATGGCCGAGCAGGCGCTGGCTTCAGGCAGTCCAGGTAACAATCCGCGTGTGCCGGATAAGACAGAAATCGTGTCGCTGTATCACGAGGTATGGACCGGCGCCGCTCGTAACGTTTGAGGTTCTTCTCTTGGCTCTACGCGTGCACGGTCACATGCAATCTTGGCGTCGTCGGTTGAGAACCGCAATCCAGCCAGGATGGCATCCACTGTGGCTGACCACGGGACAGGTCTGAACTCCCGCCGTACCCGGGCCTCCCACCGTGCGAGGTCGGCGCGATCCTCGATCGTTTGCCGGATGACCCGATAAGCATCGTGCAGATTGTCCGGGTCGAAGATCCGCGCGAGCGCGCCACCTGCTTCCGGGAGAGATGTCCGGTTGGAGATGATGCACGGCTTGCCGAACGCCAGGCTCTCGGTAACTGGCAGACCCCATCCCTCGTAGAGGGACGGGAACAACGTGAAGAGACAGCCACCATACAGTGCGGCGAGCTCAGTGTCTGTGGGGTCTTCTATGACAACCAACTTGCCGTTGAGGTGGTCCGTGTTGGCGATCTGATGCATCAGGTCGCCAACCATCCAGCCAACGCGTCCGGCGAACACCAGTGTCGGTACCTCCTCCGGCTTCATGTCCTCCAGCAGTTGGCGCCATGTGCGGAATAGCAGGGCGTGGTTCTTGCGAGCTTCGATCGTGGATACAAACAGAGCGTAGCTGCCAGCCCTCGGCAATGCATGTTTCGCTGATACGGCAGAGGGCGGCGGCGGAACCCCGAACCCCGTGCCAATTGGAATTGCCTGGACTTGCGCAGGAAGTGTTATCCGGGCGTCGTGTGCATAGCGTTCCACATCTCTGGCTGTCGCCTGTGATATGGCAAATACGACATCGCACAGCGGCAGGACTGTTTGAAACCAATCGCGAAACAGACGTACGAGGCCGCGGTCACACCACTCGGGCCGGCGGATCGGGATTAGGTCATAAACGAGTAGGGCGAACCGCAGACCACGCTCGCGGTGCTCGCTGACCAGCGCGGCATAATCCGGGTGCGACCAAGGCGATCCCAAAACAAGAAGCACATCACCCGGTGCGGAATTCGCGCCAAACGTGTCGGCTGTCGAAGCCGCAGTCTTGGACTCTGCACACTGAGGAGCGCCGGTTCCAAGAGAAAACCGCATGATCTGCCACAGACGGTTGCGCACTTCACGACTTATCGCGCCGGCAACCGTTCCCCATGCACGAAGTGCCTCACTTTGCGCCAATACCGCGTTGATCACCAGGGGTCGCAGGGATGGCGCCAGACGATGTAGCCATTTGCCAACGAACCGCCGCGCTGGCGGCCGCGGCGTAATACCACTTGGCAGGGCGGGAGTTGGAGCCGGCGCCAGATCAGTAAGCGCCTCAAACAGATTTGCGACCTCACTCCACAATACGGTGCGGAAACTGTTGCGCGGCACATCATGGCGCACAAACTGAACGAGCCCGGAATCACCCAGCCGTTGTTGCAGCGCGCGATAAATTTCGAACGCGAGGCGCTGGATCCCGCTGGGACGCTTATTACCCCGAGCGTACTCGAACAGGTCCTCGACATCGATCCAAAGCCTTATCGACAACCGTTAGCTCTCCCGTGCCGCGGCGCCAACATGGCCTCGCCAGTCATCAAGCACGTCCTGCAAGGTCCGTTGCCACGGTATGGCCGGGGCCCAGCCAAGTGTCTCACGTGCCAGTGTCGCATCGCCGCATGCGGACGCCACATCACTTTTGCGCACGCGCGTTGGATCGATGCACACTTCGAGAGCGACGCCGGCGAGACTCTGCAGTTCCGAAAGAATATCGCCGATCTTCCGCGCCTGGCCCGATGCGAGATTGAGGATCGTTCCTGGAGCCAGGGTAGCCGCTCGTTCGATGCAGGCAGCGTAGGCAGAGCAGACGTCACGCACATCCAGGAAATCGCGGCGTGTATCGATGTTGCCGACTTCGAGCAACGGTGGCTGCAGGCCTGCCGCGATGCGCGCGATCTGCCGGGCAAAGGCCGCAACAACAAACTGCTCCGACTGTCCGGGGCCTGTATGGTTGAAAGGTCTCAGCCGCACGCAGCGCAGGCCGAGCTCAGCCATGCTGCCCAAAGCGAGATCGGCTGCCGCCTTGGTCGCCGCGTAAGTACTCATTGGGGCGAGGGCGACATCCTCAGTCACCGGAATTCCCGTGCGGAATGAAGAACCGTAAGCATCCGCACTAGAAATGAACAGCATCAAGCAGTCTGGAGCATGGCGCATGATTGCGTGGGCCACATGCAGGCTGCCGTACAAATTGACCTGCCAAGCATGGTCCTCATCCCGCTCAGCACCGCGAACGGTCGATACCGCGGCAAGGTGGATGCAAACGTCCGGGGAGGCCTCTTGAACCGCCGCCTCGACCGTTCCCTGATCGCGTACGTCGGTTGGCGGGGTCAACAATGCTGCATCGGGGTAGACGGCTCGCAGAGCAACAGTCAAATGACGTCCGACGAAGCCGCTTCCACCCGTGATCAGAATGCGGCGCGGCGCTTGGGCCATGTCAGGCCTGTTGTCGCTTCCGATGGCGTTCTACGTCGGCATCGACCATTTCTGCGATCATGTCCTCAAGCGATACGGTCGGCTGCCATTCCAACTTCTGCCGCGCCTTGCTGGCATCTCCAAGCAGCACATCGACCTCCGCGGGGCGCATCAGTTCGCTCCGTTTGACGACATGGTCCTCATAGTTCAGACCGACATAGCCGAACGCGATACGGCAGAAATCGCGTACCGAGGTGTTGCGCCCCGTCGCAACAACGTAGTCGTCGGGCTCGTCTTGCTGCAACATGAGCCACATCGCACGAATATAGTCGCGCGCATGCCCCCAATCGCGTTTTGCTTCCAGATTGCCAAGTGCCAGTTCTCGCGCCATGCCCAGTTTGATGCGTGCGACACCGTCCGTGATTTTGCGCGTGACAAACTCGATGCTGCGCAACGGGCTCTCATGGTTGAACAGAATCCCTGAGAGCGCGTACATGCCAAAGCTCTCGCGGTAGTTCACTGTCATCCAGTGCGCATACAGCTTGGCAACCGCGTAGGGCGAACGCGGATAAAATGGCGTTCGCTCATTCTGGATCGGCTCCTGGATGCGTCCAAACATCTCAGACGAGGAGGCCTGGTAATAGCGTGCTCGTGGCAACACGATGCGCATGGCCTCCAAAAGGTTCGTCGCACCTTGTCCGGTGACCTGCCCGGTCAGCAGTGGCTGATTCCAGGAGGCCGCAACGAAGCTCTGGGCACCCAGGTTATATATCTCGGTCGGTTGGTATACTTGGAGAATGCGGATCAGGCTGGACAGGTCGACAAGATCGCCGTCAACCAGCTCGACTTTATCGAGAATGCCCAGCCAACGCAGACGCTCGCCCACCGTGTCGGATGAAGCGGAGCGGCGCAACAGTCCGATAACCCGATAGCCTTTCTGCAGCAGAAACTGGGAAAGATATGCACCATCCTGACCGGTAACGCCCGTGATCAAACAGGTCGGCATATCTGGTCTCTCCTGCGTTGGCGGGGTTCAAAAATTCTGCCGCTAGACTGCGCGCAGCGTATGGTTTGAGAGCGTAGCTTTCAAATCATGCCTGAGAATCGGAGTTAACACCCGATCGACTAAATCTGTGGCGAAACGATACCAGTCCTTGCGTGGGTCCGCGGTAGGCCTTGACGCTGAGAGGTCTTCGTGCAGCAGGTGACGCAATACGGCAGCGAGACTTGCCGGCCGCGGGTCGCACAGCCTTGCCAAATCATGATCCTCGAGCTGCTCCGCCAGACCACCGACCCGGGTGGCGACGACAATCCGTCCCGCCGCTATCGCACCAGGCGCAACTCCACTTTGGCTAGCCTCAACGTATGGCAACACGATGGCATCAGCCCAGGCGATCAAGGCCGCAATCTCGCCCTCGGGCACCCAACGGTTCTCCACGGTCACGCCAGTTATGGCACGAAGTGCATCCAATTCTGTGCCTTCCGGGCCAGAGCCGACGACGCGCAACTCCCACTGTCCCGGGCAACCCAGTTCGCTCACGGCAGCTTTCAACAGGCCCAACCCCTTGTAAGGCAGCAATCTGCCAAAGAACAGCAGCCTGAGCGGGCCGCCATGCGCCCTGGGTCCGGAAACGACAGGCCCGAATACGAGTGGCGGCAGTCGCAACACCGATGGCGGATGGCGGGCCACGGATTGTGTCTCGAGTTGTCCGGCAACGTGCTGGCTCAAGGTGACGATCGCGTCTGCTGATCGCAGCAACTGCCTCTGGACAATCATAAGGAACGGGAATCGATCACCCGGATGCCTATCGGCATCGTGCACGATCACCACCATCGGGATCCGCAGCCAGCGCAACGCTGCCGCACACATCAGGTCCAGCGGTCCGAGCATGGCGCAGACTGCGACATCAGGATCCAGTGCGGCTAACCGTCGAATCAATCTGGGCACCGCCACTGGCGCCTGCAGCAACCTGCAGACCAACCCCGCAGCGCCATCGTAGGTGTCGACCTCCAGGGCGCAGCAGGGGGCGTCCTGCCCCTGGAGTACTTCAGCGCGAGTTGACAGAGACAGGAAAGCCTCGGTCCCCGGGATTGATCGCAAGGCGTTGGCAATGTGTGCAGCAAGGAGCGGGCCGGCGCCACGGCGGCCCCATTGCCAGACGAGGACTTTCATATGCCGCGCTTCTTGGACTGTGCTCCAGGGGTTCGTCAACGATCGGGCAGGACAAAGGTCACGGAGCGTTTGCCTCCAGTGCAGGCAGCAAAACGGCCGCTTGCCGAACCTGTAGCCCCAGGCTGGAAACAGCTTGCGCGAGTGATCGGGTTCCAAGCCGCTCAAGCGCTGCCGCGTGCGCTGCGCCACCCAGGGTGCGCCGGAGATCGGGATCGTCGGCAAGCCGCCGCAACCAGTCAGCCGCATGGCCCAGGTCCGCTTCCGCCCACTCAGCGCCGCTCACGGCGTAGATGCCTCGTGCATCCTCAGCGGGGACCAACCGTGAGCGAACCAGCGCGGCGCAGGTCGCGTCCATGAATTCCGTCGTTGCCGACCAATCGGTTGCGACCACGGGCTTGCCGAGCAGCATCCCTTCCGCGGCCACCAGCCCAAAGCCCTCGCTCCGATGCAGCGACAGCACGATGTCGGCAGTAGCGGTCAGCGCCAGCGACGCATCCGGCGCGAGCGTGTCTGTAACCAGGCAGATATTCGAATGGGCGGCGGCTGCCGTCGCGAGTCGGGTAAAGTCGTCCGGGAAGTGGTCCGGGTTTCCGACCTTCAGGACCAGCATGCGGTCCGATCGGGCGCCGAATGCCATGCGGAAGGCCTCGATGCTGCCAAGCGGATTCTTCCTCACGAAGGAAGATGCAAGATTGAATGAGGAAATGACGATAACTGCTTGGGTTGGCAGGCCGAAATGGGCCCGGTTGAGTGGTGCCGGCGCAAGGGGGTTAATCGCTACAGGTGGCCGGACAGCTCGTATCGGTGCATCGACGAGAGGAGCCAACGCATCGGCTGTGAAACGCGAAGGCGCCCAGACGTTGTGCACGTACCTGGCCCCGAGCCGCCATTCCGCGGGCGCAATCGGCAGTTCCCAGTACCAGTATCCAACCAGGTGGCGGTTCCGTACTATGGCTCGCGGAAGTCTGGCCAAGACCAGCGGCAGCAGGGGCGGGTTGACGTGCAGAACCAGCGGTGCACCGCTTGGTGGCGGGTTGTCCGGTTGAGGTGGCTGCGGCAGATTATCGCGATGCGCCGGCAGATAGCGCCCAATGTCGATCGGCCACGTCGGTACGCCCAGTGCGGCAAGCCCGCGCAGCATTAGCCGCGCGCTTTCTCCTAGTCCGGATGCGCGGGAGAGTTCGCCGGCAACGATGACGCCACCGGCGACCACGGGCGGCGGTGCACTGGGGCGTGGGGCCGCCAGCGCAGCAAGGCGCGTCGCCATCCGGCGGCGCGATCCGGCCGGCAGACGCCGCCACAGTCGGTGCAATAGCGTAATCGGTGGTGTCATCAGTGCTTCGGCCGGTCGGCCGCACAATGCACGTGCGGGGCCCACCGGACCAGCCAAGTGGCCCGTTATGACTCGTCGGTGTACACCCGGCGCACAAGCCAGGAGCCGGAGGTTAGTCATGACCCTGCCGCGCACACCCTCTTTGCGTCTTGACCATCGGCGCGCATTCGTCACAGGGGCCGGACGCGGCATCGGGATGGCGGCCGCTGCTGCGCTGGCGCAGGCCGGAGCACATGTCATCCTGGCGGCGCGCACGGCGGCGGAGATCGAGGCCGTTGCTGGCAAGATCCGGGACGATGGAGGGAGTGCTGAACCATTGGCGCTCGATGTGACTGACTTGGCGGCGGTACGAGCGGCGGTCGGCTCCCAGCCACCCTTCGACGTGCTGGTGAACAATGCCGGCACGAACCGGCCGGCGCCGTTCCTGGA
>JBKPOG010000252.1:0-18300 GCA_046732975.1 Pseudomonadota bacterium | reverse complement strand
ATCGACAGCATCGACGTGTTGGATCCGCTCACGGTTCAACTTGATCTTAAGGCGCCGGCGTCACAGCTGCTGGCACAGCTGACTGATCGCGCGGGCATCATGATTTCGCCGAAAGCAGTAGACGCAGAGGGCGATAAGTTTGGGCTGCACCCGGTGTGCGCGGGTCCGTTCAGCTTTGACTCACGCGTCGCCCAGGACCGTATCGTGCTGAAGCGCTTCCCCGGGTATTGGGACGCCAAATCGATCCACTTCGATCAAGTGGCCTACCTGCCGAACCCGAACTCGTCGGTGCGCCTGGCCAATCTCAAGGCCGGTGCTCTGGACATGGTCGAGTACATCCTGCCCATCGACGTGCCCGCGGTACGGAAGGACCCCAAACTCAAAATCGCAATCGATGATTCACTCGCCTACACCGGCATCACGATCAACACGGACAATGGTCCGACACAGGATACCGCACTGGGCAAGAATGCTTTGGTGCGACAAGCGTTCGAGCTGGCGCTGGACCGCGAAGCACTAATTCAGGTCGTCTACGCCGGCATGTATACGCCGACGGTGCAGGCGAACCCTCCCAGTTCGCCATTCTTTTCTCAGGAACTCCAGGTGCCAGCGCGCGATGTAGCCAAGGCGAAGGCGCTGCTGAAACAGGCGGGCGTGCCCACGCCGGTTCCCGTGACACTGACAATCACCAACGGCTCCGACATTCAGCAGGCCGGCGAGGTGATTCAGTCGATGGCGAGCGAGGCAGGCTTCGACGTCAAGATCAAGGCAATGGAGTTTGCCTCTTCGTTGCAGGCGCGGCATACGCCGGCGACTTTCAGGCCTATCTGATCGGTTGGTCTGGCCGCGCGGACCCTGACGGCAACATGTGGCAAATGCTGCATGCTGGCGGCACATTCAACTATGGGCACTACAGCAACGCCGAGGTGGACAGCGCACTGGATGACGCGCGCACTGTTGCCGCCGTCGATCAGCGGCGAGTGGCATACGCTAAGGTCTGGCAGCAGGAGCGCAAGGACCTGCCGCTTATTTACCTTTGGACGGCAAAGAACATCGTGGGAATGAAGAAAGCAATTAGCGGCTTCCAGCAGGTCCCCGACGGACTGATACGGCTGCAGGGCGTGACGATGGACCGCTAGTCGCCGTTAGATACATCTTCTGCCTGAGGCAATGGCCTCAGGCGCCAGCGAGCTCTCTTGTCGCACGAACCGGTAGCTTGAGCACCTTGCACAAGGCAGCGAGATTGGCTGCGCGTGGGCGGCAGTAATCGGTCTCCCAAAAATATATGCTCGTTTGGCTAACACCGACCTGCTCTGCCACTTCAGCAACCGACAGGCCGCGCTTGATCCGAGCTTCACGCAGATGTTTGGACAAATTCTGTTTGCGAGGCAACTTGGTCTCCATCCTGCTCGATACGTAACCAGAGAACTTATTAGACTGTCTCGGCAAACTCAAGACCGGCCCGGCTACATATTGCATGTCTCGCAGCTGGCTTATCCGACTTGACGCCGCTTGGTCTACTCTGACCACTTTGGTCACTGCCGGATTAAGCGTCGTTTGGGCGGAATTTGGGTAGCTGACGTTAATTGATATCTAAAAATGCTGCCTGCGGGAATGCAGGGCAGCAACGTGCGGCAAGGCTTTGATGCTCATTTCCAGCTTCGTTGGTTGGCACTGCGGTGCAAGAGCGCTTCGAACTTACCGGGTGCTGTGCCCGTGCGTCAGCGTTCTTTTCACGTTTCACAATCCCGTTTTACACTTTCACAATTGCGTTCAAGATGTCTTAAATTTGGTTCCTGGAACGACGTTTCTCGCCGCCTGCACAAGTGCTGCTTGCGGTGCATTTCGAAGGAACTCATCGCACCCACTCCTGAGCGGTGTTATGCGCGCTCAAAAGAGCCCCGCCCGCGAAGCGGCGCGATGGCGCTTTTTATATGCGCGCTTGAGGATTGAACTTGGATGCCGAGAGCACCTGTGGCCCAAAGTTCATGACATGTCCGCAGCTCTTAGGGCGCTGACCTGCGCCGTCAGCATGGCTGAGGCATTGCCTACGGCCGCAGAAGCTGCGATTGCCGCGTACATGCGCAGCCGGTGTTCGGACGAGCTATGTTCTAGGAAGAGGGAATGAACAAGGGTTATCGTGTGTCTTCGACACACGGCCAGTGCCGCCTTATATAAGAACCTAGCCGACCGACCTTATATGCGACGCAACCTGCGTTGGCAGATTTAGATGGAGGGGTACAATGCGCCTATGGTCTAGTGCATCAGCCGCAGCGCTGCTGCTCGGCTCAGCTATGGCAACGTCAGCGATTGCCGCCACACCCTATACCGGTTGCCCTGCCGGCTATCATCGTGCCGAATCAGAGGGCGGCGGCGTGGGTTCGGTGAACAATCAGACGCGCCGTGCCGAGGCGGAAGGTGGCGGCGTGGGATCAGTCAACCTGCGGACCCGCCAAGCCGAGGCAGAGGGCGGCGGCGTGGGCTCGGTGAACAACCAGACGCGCCGTGCCGAGGCGGAAGGCGGCGGCGTGGGATCAGTCAACCTGCGGACCCGCCAAGCCGAGGCAGAGGGCGGCGGCGTGGGCTCGGTGAACAATCAGACCCGCCGTGCCGAGGCTATGGCGGAGATGCCCTGCATCCAGAACTCACGGTAACGTAACCTGCGGGGCGCCATCGGCCTGAGCCGTAGCTGGCAAGTGGCGCCCGCAGCCTTTCGCATTCGTGGGCAGTGACAAACCGGATTGAACGACGCGCTCTCCTGGCGGGTTTTCTTGCCGTTGGCGGTGCGGCATCCACCCGGGCCGCTGAACGCGCGGGCCAAGTGCAGAACTCGCGTGGGGAGTGCTACGCCCAAATTGCGACCGAGCGCCGGACCTTGAGACCGGACGCGCCAGTGTTCGTCGGAGACGCGGTTGCCACGGGGGCGCAATCGGCCCTGGGCATGCATCTGGGAGAGGCCACAGAGGTCCGCCTGGGGGCAGATTCCCGCCTGCGCATTGATCGCTTCATCATCAACGCCGGCGGTGTACTGGTGTTGGACCGTGGCGCCATGCTCTACGACCACGAGCAGGCGGTGGGCGGCAGCGACTTGGCGGTGCGCACGCCTTACGGGTTGCTGGCCGTCCGGGGCACGCGGTTCTTCGCCGGACCGAGCAATGGCGTATTCGGGGTCTTCGTTGAGCGCGGCGCGGTGACCGTCATCGGCGTCAACACCGCGGTGCTGGTGACCGACGGTCAGGGAACCGACATCGCCAGACCTGGCGACGAACCGACGACACCTCATCCCTGGGGTGCGGCACGCATCGCCAGTGCGATGGCGTCGGTCAACTGAGGTGCAACGACACCGGCGTGTAAACAGCGATTGGTTGGCTCTGGCCTCGCGGCGTCAGTGTGCCGATCTGGCGGAGCGTAGCCGGGTCAACCCGTGCCGCCGTGCCCGGTCCGATGCATATGCTGGAGCCCAGATCCTTGTTGGCCGCCTCCAGCCGTGCCGCCGCATTCACCGCGTTGCCGTGCGCGGTGTAGTCCAGTTTCCTGCTGCCGCCCACGTCGCCCACGATGGCGGGGCCGGTCTCGATGCCGATGCGCGTTCGCCCCAGTTGCAACCGTTGCCCGAGCGGCGACCGCCGCACGTCTTCGGACGCAGCCAGCAAGGCCAGCGCGGTGTCCACCGTCCGACTGGGATGATCTGGCAGCTCGAATGGCGCGTTGTAGATTGCATGGATCGAGTCACCGACGATCTTGTCGATCATGCCGCCATTGTCGGTGACAATGCGCGTGGCCGCGTCGAAATATGCGTCCAGCAGGGCAACCAGTTCGGCCGGCTCCGCCCGCTCGGTCATGCTGGTGAATCCCTCGATATCGGTGAACAAGGCGGTGATCTCCCGCATCTCCCCCTGCAGTCGCAACGCGGCAGGATCGGCCGCAATGCGGCGTACCACCTCGGGGGCCAGGTGCTGCTCGAAGCTGGCGCGGAGCATGCGTGCCCGCCACTCGTCGCGGACAAAGCGTGCCAGCGCGGCGGCGGCGAAGACCGATGCTGCCAAGACCGGCGGCCCGGCTGGGTCCAGCAACAGCAACAGGGTGGGTGCCGCGGCCCAGGCGCTGCTCACCCAGGCGAGGCAGAGCAGCGCGGTCAGCAATGTTGCGATGGCTGGACGGAATGCCGCTGCCAGAAGCAGGCAGATCAGACCAAGGGTGAGCGCGGCCAGAGGTTCGCACCAATTCGCCCACTTCGGACGTACAAACACGGCTCCGTGCAACATCGCCTCCACCGCAGCGGCCTGTATTTGAATTGTCGGGGTTGCCGGTGATGCAGGCGTGACCCGCAGCCCGCCGAGTTCCGGCGCACTGCTGCCGATCAGCACGATTTCCCCCGCCAGCGGGGTCCGTGCGGAGGGGTCATCGATTACGCGTGCCGCAGGGATCGAGCGCGCGCTGGCCACATGCGCCAGCCGCAGCATGGCATCGCTTCCCAGCGGTACGGCGACGGCGCCCGCATGCAGCGTGCCGTCCGGGTCCACCAGCAGGGCCCCGGCATCCTGGGAGAGCCGGATCATCTCGACTGCAAACCCTGGCCGCACGACCGGGCCGGTCTGCAAAAGCATCGGAACGCGGCGGATCGGTCCGTCGGCATCGGCGGCCGCGACCAAGGCGCCCAACCCACGCGCGACGTCAACAAGCTCTGGGGCGGGGCCAACGACACCCTGGGCGCGCCAAACGTCAGCCAGCGACACCGGCCCCCGTGCCAGAATTGGCGTCGGCGGCAGATTCTGTGTCCCGACTTCGGGGTCGACCACGAAGCCGAGGACGGCAGGTGCTTGAGCCAGTGCCTGGGCCAGCACAGCGTTGCCATCGCTGAGGAACCGGTCGGGGCCGGACAACAGTATGTCCAGGCCGATGGCGACCGGTTTGGCCGAAGCTACCGCGTCGACCAGTTGCGCCAGCCGCGCTCGCGGCCAGGGCCAAGGTCCAAACTTTGCAAGTGCGGCCCGGTCGATATCGACGATCACTACCCCAGCCCCTGCAATGGGCGGCTGGGGCAACAGCGGCAGCAGTTGGTCGAATGTGCGCTCCCGCAAGGCGACCCGAACCCCTGGAGCCATCGTCCAGATTGTCATCAAGGCCAGCAGCACCGGCAGTCCGACCATGCCCGGGGCGGAAAACCCACGCCGCAGCCGCATCAGGTGCGGCCGCCCCTGTCTCGGCCTGGACCACGCGGCTGGGTGCGCTTATCTAGCGCCAACATTCCCATGACCGTGGCTCTTTGCGGCCCTCCTCGCGGGGGATGCCGCGTTGCGCGGCGTCGCGGATAGAAGGACATCCACCACATGCCGAGCTATCAGTATGTCTATGTGATGAAGGATTTGACGAAGGCCTTTCCGGGCGGGCGAGAGGTCTTCAAGGGCATTACACTTGCTTTCCTGCCGGGGGTGAAGATCGGCGTACTCGGCATCAACGGCGCCGGCAAATCAACGCTCATGAAGATCATGGCTGGAATTGACACCGATTTCGGTGGCGAGGCCTGGGCGGCCGAAGGTGCGCGCGTCGGCTATCTGGAACAGGAACCGCAGCTCGATCCCGACAAGACGGTGGGCGAGAACGTCGAACAGGCGTTCACCGATCTGAAGGCGGCACTCGATCGGTTCAATGAAGTCTCCATGAAATTCTCCGAGCCGATGAGCGACGAGGAGATGAACGAACTGCTGGCCGAGCAGGCGGATCTGCAGACCACGATCGACGCGGAAGAGGGTTGGGACCTGGATCGGCGCGTCGACATCGCGCTGGATGCGCTGCGCTGCCCACCCGCTGACTCGTTGGTGACCACACTGTCAGGTGGTGAGCGGCGCCGCGTCGCGCTGTGCCGCTTGCTGCTGGAAAAGCCCGACCTGCTCCTGCTCGATGAGCCGACCAACCACCTGGACGCCGAAAGCGTCGCCTGGCTGGAGCGCACGCTGCACGACTATGCCGGCACGGTGATGATCGTCACCCACGACCGCTACTTTCTGGACAATGTCACCGGCTGGATTTTGGAAATCGAACGTGGCCGTGGCTATCCGTTCGAAGGCAACTACTCGTCCTGGTTGGAGCAGAAGCGCAAGCGGCTGGCGCAGGAAGAGAAGGAGGAAAGTGCCCGGCAGCGCGCCCTTGCAATGGAACAGGAATGGATCGCAGCCTCGCCGCGCGCGCGGCAGGCGAAGAACCGTGCGCGCATCCAACGCTACGAGGAGCTGCTGGCGAAGTCGCAGGAGCAGGCAGCCGGTGTTGCGGAGATCGTCATCCCGCCCGGGCCGCGTTTGGGCAACGTGGTCATCCAAGCGGACAAGCTGCGCAAGGGATATGGCAACAACCTGCTGATCGACGATCTGAATTTCAGTCTGCCGCCAGGCGGCATCGTCGGCGTCATCGGCCCGAACGGTGCCGGCAAAACAACGCTGTTCCGTATGATCATCGGCCAGGAACAGCCGGATGCTGGCTCACTGCGTATCGGCGAGACGGTGAAGCTTGGCTATGTCGACCAGTCGCGCGACAGCCTGAACGCTGACAACACGGTCTGGCAGGAGATCAGTGGCGGCGAGGACATGATCTACCTCGGCAAACGCGGGGTGCACTCGCGCGCGTATGTCGGCGCGTTCAACTTCAAAGGCCCGGACCAACAGAAGAAGGTCGGCATCCTGTCCGGCGGCGAGCGCAACCGGGTGCATCTGGCGAAGATGCTGAAGATCGAGCACAACGTTATTCTGCTGGACGAGCCGACCAATGACTTAGATGTGGATACGCTGCGTGCGCTGGAGGATGCGTTGACCGAGTTCGCCGGCTGCGCGGTGATCATCAGCCACGACCGCTGGTTCCTCGATCGTCTGGCCACCCACATTCTAGCATTCGAAGGCGACAGCCACGTGGAGTGGTTCGAAGGCAATTTTGAGGCGTATGAGGCAGACAAACGGCGTCGTCTGGGTGACGCGGCGGTTGAACCGCACCGAATCAAGTACCGTCCGATTGCGCGTTAGTTCATCCAGTCGACAACCCAGCGACACCTGTCGAAAGGCGATCGCCGGTTTGCATCATGGTCCAGTGCTCCTGGCTGATCCGCTGACGCGCGGTGCATCAGGCTCAATCGTGCCGCTTCAAGCCCTGCTGCGCACTGCCTCTTAATGAATCTAATGTTGGCGCGCCGCCTCTGCGGCGCGGCGGGCCAGGGTCAGCACGGCGTTGCGCGCCAGCACACTGTCAGGTGCGCCGGTTTGCTTGCAGCCCAGTTCTGCCTCCGACAGCCCGCTCATAGCCGCCATCAGTGATGCAGAGGGCCACAACTCCACAGCCCGGCTGAACGCCGCGGCACGACGGAAGAACACCGGTGGCCGCGCGCCCTTCACTGCATCGGCCACACTGTGTCCATCTTCGACTGCGAGCCGGACGCGATGCACACGCTGCAGATGCATCAGCCCTGCGCGCAGCACACCCACCGGCGTGGCGCCTTCAGCAAGGGCAAGCTCCAGGGCACGATCAGCACGCACCACGTCGCCTGCGGTCGCAGCAAACAGCGCATCATCGAGCGACAATCCGGCGAGATCGCCGACACAGGCTATGGCCGCCGCGAGATCCACGCGACCGCGTGGCCCGGCATATAGGGCAAGCTTCTCCGCCTCTGCTCTGGTCGAGACCCGGTCTGCGCCCAAATGGTTCGACAGCCACACCAAGGCGTCGGCGTCGATTGCAACGCCAGCGTCGCCGAGTACCGCACGGATCGTGTCCCCGAGCGCGCGCCCTTCCTCCGGATAACAGCCGATCGCGACGCCATCGGGCGCCGCCTCAACGATGGAGCGCAGGCGCGAGCGGGTCGCGAGCCCGGCCGCCTCCAAGACCACCAGCGCTGGTGCGGCGCTCTTGAGGATGCCCGCGACCCGGTCAGCAACCGCATCCGTGGTTTCGCGCAGACGTACCACCCGTCGCCCTCCTGTCAGCGGCAGCGAGTTTGCCTCATCGGCCAGCGTGCCAGCATCCTCTCGGCTCAGTTCGGCGACCAAGAAGGGATCGTCCAGCGATCCGGCAACCGCCCTGACCAGTGCGGCGGCACGGTCTCGAATCATCCCGTGGTCTTCGCCATAGAGCAGCACCACCCGGCAGGTTCCCGGATCGCGCAGAAAGGCAGCCACACGTTGTGGTGGGAGCTTCACCCGCTCTTCGCCGCCTGTCGGCGGAAATAGACGGCCAATTGCATGGTGATCTGGTCGGCGAGCGCATTGGCCAGGCGGCGTTGAACCACCTCGTTCTCCAGATCGGAGGCGAAGTACTGCGCGTTGATCAGATTGTAGCCATCCACAGCCTTGGCCGACCCGCTGGTGATGGTGGTACGCGCGGGATCCTGCGCAACCAGGGTCCATGATGCGCTGCCGATCTCGCGGATCCTGGTCGGATTGCTGTCGGGCAGGATCGCTATGGCGTCCCCCGCGATGCCGAAGCCCACCCGCAGTTCGTAGCGCTGGGCGACGCCGCTTCCTGAGCCTTCGAATCTATTCTGCAGCGCCTGCCGCAGGAGTTGCCCGGGGCGATCGGGTATGATGGCCACGTGGATCGCCGCCAGTTCCCGCTGGGCAACGCCGGCCTTCCCCGACGCGGTCGGCATATAAACCGGCTGAAAACCGCATCCAGCCAGCGACGCGCCGAATGCCAGCCCGAGCACCTGCCGCCGTTTCATCCCGCGACGACGAAGTTGACGATCCGGTTCGGCACGTAGATCTCCTTGACGACCCGCTTGCCCTGCAGCGCTCGGGCAACGTTGGCTTCGACTTTGGCGGCGGCGAGCGTGTCGTCGCGCGATGTATCGGGCGGCACAGCGATCGTGCCCCGCAGCTTGCCCATCACCTGCACCGCAATGGTCACAGTCTCTGCCGCCAGCAGATCGGGATCGGCTTCCGGCCAGGGCAGATCGGCGACCAACGTTGCGGCGCCCGGGTGCATGCGGCTGTACATTTCTTCCGCAAGATGCGGCGTCATCGGTGCCATCAGTCGGGCGAGCAGCTCGACTGCCTCCCATCGCGCCACAGCCAGTCCGCCGGTCTGTTCGGCTCTCTCGGCATCACCGATCGCATTTGCCAGTTCGTACAGCCTGGCCACGGCGACATTGAAGGCGAAGCTCTCGAGTGCTTCGGTCACCGCGGCAACCGTGCGGTGGCTGATGCGTCGAATCGCCCGGGCAGCGTCCGATGTCCCGTCATCACCACGAACGGGTAGGTTCTCCAGCAGCCGGAACACGCGCTGGATAAAGCGGGAGGCGCCTGCCACCCCGGCTTCGGTCCACTCCATGTCGCGATCCGGCGGGTTGTCCGACATGATGAACCAGCGCGCGGTGTCAGCGCCGTAGCGGGCGACGATCGGCTCGGGGGCAACAGTGTTGCGCTTCGACTTGCTCATCGCTTCTACGCGGCCGACCACCACCGGGTCGCCGGTTGACCGATGCACTGCGTTCCCGTCCGGCTGTTTGACTACTTCGTCCGGATATAACCAAGCGCCGTTCGGTCCGGGCGCTGAGCGGTAGCTTTCGTGCGTGACCATGCCTTGGGTGAACAGGCCGGCGAACGGCTCCTCGACGTTCAGGTGCCCGGTGCGCCTCATCGCCCGCACGAAGAAGCGCGAATACAGCAGGTGCAGGATCGCGTGCTCGATGCCGCCGATATACTGATCGACCGGTAGCCAGTGATCGACCGCCTTGCGCTCCACCGGCGCTTCGGCATGCGGGCTGCAGAAGCGGGCGAAATACCAGGAGCTGTCAACGAAGGTGTCGAACGTGTCGGTCTCACGCCGGGCCGGCGCACCACACTGTGGACAGGCCACGTGTTTCCACGTCGGGTGATGGTCGAGCGGGTTGCCTGGCCGATCGAACCGCGCATCATCCGGTAGTTTCACCGGCAACTGGTCGTCCGGCACTGGCACAACGCCGCAGGCGTCGCAGTGGATCATCGGGATCGGACAACCCCAGCCGCGCTGTCGGCTTACCCCCCAGTCACGCAGCCGCCAGTTGACCTCGCCGCGACCGATCTGTCGCCGTTCCAGTTCTCCGATGATCCGGCGCTTCGCCGTCTCGACATCCAGACCGTTGAGGAAATCCGAATTGATGATGGCGCCGGGACCGACATACGCGTCGGCACCGACCGCGAATGTCGCCGCATCGGCGCCTGGCGGCAGCACCACAGGCAACACGGACAGGCCATACTTGCGGGCAAAGTCGAGGTCCCGCTGATCGTGCGCCGGGCAGCCGAAGATCGCGCCGGTGCCGTACTCCATCAACACGAAGTTGGCGATCCATACCGGGAAGGTCGCATCGAGGAACGGATGCTTGACGCGCATCCCGGTGTCGTAGCCACGCTTTTCGGCCGTTTCGATCGTTGCCTCTGACGTGCCCATTCGCCGGCAGTCGGCGATGAACCCCGCTGCTTTCGGGTCACGCTCGGCAAGCGCTGCCGACAACGGATGCTCGGGCGCAAGCGCCAGGAACGACATGCCGAACAACGTGTCAGGCCGAGTCGTGTAAACCTCGACCTGATCGATGCTCCCCTCTGGCCGTTCGAGGGAAAAATTCAGTCGCGCGCCCTCGCTGCGGCCGATCCAGTTGGCCTGCATTACCCGCACACGCTCGGGCCAGCGGTCCAGGGTCGTCAGAGCATCCAGCAATTCCTGGGCGTAGTCGGTGATCTTCAGGAACCACTGGCTGAGCTGCTTCTTCTCGACCACCGCGCCGGAGCGCCAGCCGCGGCCGTCGATCACCTGCTCGTTTGCCAGCACCGTGCCATCGACCGGATCCCAATTGACCCAACTCTCCTTGCGCTCCGCCAGGCCAGCGCGCCAGAAATCGAGGAACAGTCTCTGCTGGTGGCCGTAATAGGTCGGGTCGCAGGTGGCGAACTCGCGCTCCCATTCCAGCGAGAGGCCGATGCGCTGCAACTCGGCGCGCATCGCCGCGATATTGTCCCAGGTCCACTTCGCCGGGTGAATGCCGCGCTCGCGGGCCGCGTTCTCGGCCGGCAGGCCAAAGGCGTCCCAGCCCATCGGATGCATCACGGTGAAGCCGCGCGCCCGCTTGTAGCGGGCCACCACGTCACCCATGACGTAGTTGCGCATGTGACCGATATGAATGTTCCCGCTGGGATACGGAAACATCTCCAGGACGTAGTATTTGGGCTTGTTGCCCGAGGGCACGTCGGCAACGCGGAAGCAGCCCCGCTCCGCCCAGGCACGCTGCCACCGAGGCTCGGCCTGCTTGAAGTCAAAGCGCGGCGGCTCGGCCGCGACAGTCACGCCCTCGTTCATGATGGATGTATCGTGCGGCGCCGATGGGCTGGCAAGTGTCGCGTTACGACCTGTCGCCTAGGCCGCCAGCTCCAAAATTTCGCGGACCTGCGCCGGCCCGTCGATGCGCCGCGGGTTGCGCGGCACCCATGGCGTGCCCATCGCCTGCTCCGCCATGCGATCGAACGATTCGCGACCCACCTTCACCGCCGTCAGGCTGCGCGGCATGCCAAGGCCAGCGATGAATGCGTCGAGCACTTCGGCGGCGTCCTCGCCGGGATGGTCCATGGCGGCCGACACCAGTACCTGCCGTGCGGCATTCACCGGTTTGTTCCAGCGCATAACCGCCGGCAGCATGATGCACGACGTGTGTCCGTGCGGGATGTCGAACAGCGCTCCCAGCACGTAGCCGATGCCGTGACTGGCCCCCATCGGCACCCCGGCGGCCAGCGGCCCCATCGAGAGCCAGGAGCCCATCTGGCAGTCGAGCCGCGCCGCGAGGTCCGATGGATCCTGCTTCACTCGCGGCAGTCCGCTTGCCAGCAACGTCAGCCCGCGCAGGGCCTGCGCATCAGCATAGGGATTCGCCTCGTTCGAGCAGATGCCCTCGACGCAGTGGTCAACCGCGCGAATCCCAGTGGACAGGAAAAGCCACTCCGGCGTGTGCACAGTGACGGCCGGGTCAAGAATCACGGCGCGGGCAATGATGCGGGGATGACGGATCAGCTCCTTCACCTGGCGACGTTCGTCGGTGACGCCGGCAATGG
This sequence comes from Pseudomonadota bacterium, assembly GCA_046732975.1. Classification (GTDB taxonomy): domain Bacteria; phylum Pseudomonadota; class Alphaproteobacteria; order Acetobacterales; family Acetobacteraceae; genus JAMXLO01. The sequence continues at coordinate 6,247 of JBKPOG010000252.1, read as the reverse complement.
CCGAGAACTCACCGGCGGACAGCGTAGTCGGCACAGTGATCTGCCGCACCGTGGGCGCGTTGCATGGTGGGGGGTTGCCGTCCACCGGACGCAGCGCATCGATCGCGTCTGGTGTGCGGATGTCGTTGGCGAGACAAAGCTGCACGGCCTTGGCGCCATCGGTGATCGACCCGCCGCCGACCGTGACGATAAGATCGGCACGAAGCTCGCGGGCTTGCTCGGCCGCGGCAATGACGGCGGTGCGCGGCGTGTGGGGCGGCATGCGATCGAACGTGCCGACGCAACGATTGCCGAGTGCACGGCGCACCTTCTCGATCTCGTCCGTCTGCCGGTTCAGCGTGCCGCTGACCATCAGGAATACGCGCTGTGCGTCCTGCGCCAGTTCAGCCACCGCCTGAGCGGCCGGGGTGCCGAACAGCACCTGTTCCATCTGGCTGAACGCGACGCGACCGGACTGCAACATGAGTTTTTCTCCCGGTTGACACGGGGAGAGTACAGCGAGCCTGGTAAGAACGCGACGCAATGCCGGTGGCGCTGACCAGCTTAGGTGCCGGCGTCATGGCCAGCTTTCGTGGCGGCCATCGCTGCTGGCTATGTGCTGCGACTAGTCTAGCGGTCCGGGGGCCGGCTGGCGCAGTCGCGGGGGCGCTGACCGTGTCGATCCCGATCCGCCGCTACACGCCAAAGGTTCGAGCGCAGGCGATCGAGGCGGTGATTGCAGCCGCCCGCGATTTGTCGCAACAACTGGCCGCAGAATGACACCGCACGATCCGGTCCGCTTCGTCGCCAAGAACATGCGCGTCGATCTTCGGCTGATCGCCGAGATGATCGCGCCGGGTTCGCGTGTGCTCGATATCGGCTGCGGCGACGGCATGCTGATCGACCACCTGTTCCGCACCAAGGGCTGCGACGCGCGGGGCATCGAGATCGACATGGCCGAGGTGATCCGCGCGGTGGCGCACGGCATGCCGGTCATGCATGGCGACGCGGATATCGACCTGGCGCACTACCCCGATGGCGCGTTCGATTACGTCGTGCTGTCGCGCACGTTGCAGGCGGTGGAGCAGCCTCGGTCGGTGCTGCGGCAGATGTTGCGCATCGGCACACGAGCCGTGGTGAGTTTTCCCAACTTCGGCCACTGGCTGGTGCGTTGGCAACTGTTCAGCACCGGGCGGATGCCGATGACGCCCACCTGGGACCGGCCATGGTACGAGACGCCAAACATTCACCCCTGCACGATTCGGGATTTTTTCGCGCTATGCGAGCACGACGGCTACGTCGTTGAGACCTGGTGGGCCGCCGACGATGCTGGAGGACGCACGCCGTGGCGGCGGTTTCGGCGGCTGGCCAACATGTTTGGCGAGCAGGGGGTGTTTCTGTTGCGGCGCGCACGCAGCGCCGGGTGAAGCGCTCGTCGTCACAGGGGCAAGTTGGACGGCATGTCAAATTTTTACGTCCGTGGAATACTGGCCAACACTGTAACGCTCGCAATTCTGCTCGCGTGCCTGTTCATTCCCGCTGGTACGTTCGACTATTGGCAAGCGTGGGTCTTCGTGGTCGTGTTTGAGGGATCGGCCCAGACGTTTGGCATCTACTTTATCATCCACGACCGAAAACTCGTCGAGCGCCGAATGAAGATCGGACCCGTGGCGGAGCAGCGACCGGCTCAGAAACTCGTCTCGGCGCTATTTATGCTTGGGTTTGTTGGGTTCGTGGTGCTTCCCGCGTTTGATCATCGCTTCGGTTGGTCACCGGTTGCGCCGGTTGTGTCAGTTATCGCAAACGCAGTGATCGTATTGTCGTTCGTGCTATTTTTCGTGGTGATGCAATCGAACAGCTACGCTGCGTCGACCATTCGGGTAGAGGCGGGGCAACCGGTCGTGTCTACGGGCCCGTACGCATACGTCAGGCACCCTATGTATTCTGGTGCGTTGCTCCTGCTCTTGGCGATGCCGCTCGCGCTCGGTTCATGGTGGAGCGTTCTGCTGGTGGTGCCGTTCTTCCCCGTACTCGTTTGGCGTATCCTGGATGAGGAAGATTTCCTCCGCAAAGATCTACGGGGGTACGCAGAGTATATGCAGAGTGTGAGATCTCGTCTTGTGCCTTGGGTGTGGTAGGGCCGGTGCGAACGTCTCTATGCCTGTCTCAGGGCCGGACAGCCGGAGTTTCAACTGCCAGGCCATTCGCCCGCGCGGCGAGGTAAAGCTCGAGCTCCACGAGGTCGAATGAGTCATCGGCGAATGGCTCGGCGCGGACTCCAACCATGCAATTGCGGATCCGGCGCTCAAGCGAGCCCATGCGCTGCCATTCCAGCCGGTATTCCGGATAACCGTTCGGATGTCCCTGCGGTATCACGCTGCCACCCAGACGCTGTCCTGCCCGATCGTCGTGGCACTGCGCGCATGACAGATTGAGCTGGCCCTGCCGCTGCGTGAACAAGGCGCGGCCTGCCTCGTAGAAGCGTTGTGCCGGACCGTCGCGCACCACCTGCATCGGCATCCCGCGCGATTGCAGCCCAACATAAGCGGACAGGGCCAGCATCGTGTCGTTGTCCGGCTGCAGCGGGGCGGCGCCCTGGCGTTCGATCCGGCACTGCTCGATGCGCTGGGGAAGCGTGATCGGGCGACCAAGCTTCGCGTCTACCAGCGGATAGCGCGCGGCCACGCCACGCATGGAGACAGCTGCATCGCCGTGGCAGTCGGCGCAACTGCGCGCCACGCTGCCGGTGCGTTGCGACCACAAAGCTTCACCTTGCTGCACCCACAGGAATCCGGGATTGCTCGCATCGTCGTCCTGCATCGCGCGCGTCTCCGGACTGGCATCCCTATAGCCGGAACGTTTCTCAGCTGTTCCGCCGGCAGCGACTATGGCCAGCGTCGCACAGGCCGCCACAGTGGACATTCGGCGCGACCGGCGGGAGGCTTTCGCCGAGCTAGGGAGAGATGCCATGGAAGCAATCGTGGGCAGCGGCAAGTACACCTACAAGGTGCATGAGAACTGGGCGCATGTGCCAGAGGGCGTAGACATGAAGCCGGCCGCGGTTGCCGTCGGCCCGCAGGACCGCGTGTACTGTTTCAACCGCGTGGCTGAACATCCCGTGGTGATTTTCGATCGCGACGGCAATTTTCAAGGTTCGTGGGGCGCCGGCCTGTTCCGCTTTCCGCACGCGATCCGCTTCGATGCGGGGGGCTTCGCCTGGCTGACCGACGAACATCATCAGCAGTTCATGAAATTCACCGCGGACGGCAAGCTGGTACAGACGATCGGTACTAAGGACCACCGCTCCGACACCGGCGTGCCGGACGACGACTTCAGCTCCACCGCATGGAAGAAGGTGACGCATGCGGGCGGCCCGTTCAACCTGCCGACCGACATCGCCTTTGCGCCGGACGGTTCGATGTTCATGAGCGATGGTTACGGCAATGCGCGCGTGCACAAGTTCTCCGCCGACGCGCAGCACCTGTTTTCATGGGGTGAACCGGGAAAGGCGCCGGGGCAGTTCAACCTGCCACATGGGGTATGGGTCGATCGGCGCGGACGGCTGCTGGTGGCGGATCGGGAGAACGATCGCGTGCAAATCTTCGACCTGGACGGCAAGCTGCTGGAAGTCTGGCGCACCGAACTGATCGGGCCGGCGTTCTTCTACGTGGACGACGACGACATCGTGTACGTTGCCGAGCACAATGGCGGCATGATCAGTATTCTGACGTTGGATGGCGAACGGCTGGCGCGCTGGGGCGATCCGATCCATCGCTCGTGCCATGGCATCTGGGGCGACTCGCATGGCGACTTTTATGTCGTGCAGCCAGGTGAATGGGGCCGGGTCCGCCGCGTGGTGAAGTTCGAGCGGCAATAGCGGCGATCACTCTACCAGGATATCCGCCGTCTCGGTCTGCACCGCGCCGTTGTCGTCGGTGAAGGTCATGGTCAGTTTGCCGCCTTCCTGCACGACGACAGCGAAGGACAGGAAGGGATTGGCGGCGATCGCCGGGAACAGATCGGCGCGCAGGACATCGGCGCCGTTGTAGGTGCATACGAAGCTGTTGATGATGTCGCGTGAGATCGGTTGGCCCATGTCGTCATGGCGCTGACCGCTCTCCATCGGATGTGAGATCAGCAGTTTCACGTCGAACGGCTCGCCTCGCTTCACCTGTTTCGGGACGTTGATCAGCACACGGACCATGGTGCTCTCAGTTCGTGTTGTCGACGCATGCAGCGAGCGTGACCAGCAAATCGACACTGTCGCGCCAGCAGCTGCCATCGGCCAGCTTCGCCACCGCGATCACTGTCTGTGATGTCGCCAACCGGATGCGGGTGGCGAAGCGCGGCGCACCGGCATGCGGGCCGAAGGTCACACGCAGCACGTGCGGCAATGGATTGCCCTCGGCGAATACATCGATGCTGCGCACGTCCACGACCGGCGCATCCATCGTGACCGTCATGCCGACCGAGTTGCCGTTCTCCACCATCACCGGGATGTCGAGTTTCACGCGACCGTCGTGCATATCGCCCTCGCCGACCAGATCGGCGATCAGCGCAGCCACCTTCGCCGGCGTGGCGCTGGCGGGCGCTGGGAGCAGCGGTACAATCAGACCGCTGCCGCTCAGCAACAGGAAGCGACGTCGCATCATGGCGCGCGCAGCGTGGCCAGGAACGCGACCACATCCTCGATCTGCTGCGCCGTGAGTGCCGGCTTGCCCTGCCATTGATGCGCCACCCGGTTCAGCCCATCGGCCACATAATAGGGCGGCATAACGGTATCGGGGTTCAGCTTTCTGGCATCCATCAGGCGTAACCGGATCTGCCCGGCGGAAAGCCTCGCACCGACGCCGGAGAGCGATGGTCCAATTGTCCCCTGCAGGTGCGGCGCGGGAAACGGGCCGGTGTGGCACAGCAGGCAGTCGCCGAGCTGGCGATCCTCGACGATCTGGCGGCCACGCGCGAGGTCGCCTGGCTGGTCGGTCAGCGAAGTATCCATCGTATCGGCAGCGGCGCCCAACATTACGCTGGCCAGCACCAGCGCCAGCACATCAGCCGCCAGCACATCAGCCGAATGTCTCATTGGTGATCGTCTTGAACCAGGCTTCGGCATATTTGGCTTCCAGCGCCCTCTGCTCGGCGGGCGCATTCAGGGGGCTGGTGCCGCCGGAGCCCTCGACGTCTGTGAGTTGGCCTCCGGCCGGGTGATAGACGCCGGCAACGGAGAAACCGTAGCCCGGGGCGGCAAGGCTGTAACAGGTGTTGATTATCTTCGGTTCCTGCGGCGTGCCGCCCGCCAGAAGGGTGGCGACGGCTTCGGCACACACCTTGGCCTGGGCATTGGCCGCGAATGCCGATTTCGGCATGGCGCCGGCAATGGCCGCATCGCCGATCACATGGATGTTCGGCTGCAGCTTCGATTCGAACGTCACCGGATCAATGGGGCACCAGCCGGTGCGGTCCGCGACGCCGGCGACAGTGGCAATGGCGCCGGCGCGCTGCGGCGGGATCGCGTTGGCGACGTCGGCCTTATGCGAGCCGAAATCGGTTTCGAACGTGTTGGTCGCCGGATCAACGCGTGTGACCTTGCCGCCGTCCGACAACGACACCCATTCGATAAGGCCGGGATAAAGCTGCTGCCAGGCCTGCTGGAACAGCTTCTGCTTGGAAAAACTGTCCTTTGCATCGAGCAGGATCAGCTTCGAGTGCGGCTTACGGGTCTTCAGGTACCAGGCGATCAGGCTGGCGCGCTCATAGGGGCCGGGCGGACAGCGATACGGATTCGGCGGGGACGACATCACCACCACGCCACCATCCGGCATCGCATCCAGCTGACGTCGCAGCAGGATCGTCTGCTCGCCCGCCTTCCACGCATGCGGTATTCGGTTGGCAGCGGCTTCGTCATAACCGGGCAGCGCGTCCCAGACGATGTCGATGCCCGGTGCCAGGATCAATCGGTCGTAGAGCAGCCGGTTGCTGCCGAATGCCACACTGCGCTGCGTTGGATCGATCTCCGTTACGGCCGCCTGCATGACGCGGATGCCGTCCGCGACCAAGCCATCATAGACGAAGCGCTGCGCATCGATGTCGCGCAGACCGGCAATGACCTCATTGCTGAACGGGCAGGCGGTGAAGATGGCGTTTGGCTCGATCAGCAGCAGGTCGATATTGGGGGCGATACGGCGGAGAAAACGCGCCGCGGTGGCCCCGGCGAAGCCGCCGCCGACCACGACGACTCGCGGCGCAGTCTGCGCGCGGGCGATCATCG
>JBKPOG010000251.1:0-13677 GCA_046732975.1 Pseudomonadota bacterium | reverse complement strand
CACCATGCCCGCTTACTTGCGATGCGAGGGGCCTTCCATACGCCAATGTCCCCTACCAAAGAAAGTGGAAGATGGGTGGGTTTAAGAACCGTTAATTCGCCATGAGGGCGCTAGAAGCGCTGCGTGACGCCGGCCAAGATGGTGCGCCGGAGACCATACTGCGGCGCGCCGATCCCGACGCCGGTGCCGTTACGGATCGTATAGACGGTGTCACCCACATTCAGCACGTCCAGCCGCAGCTCCGTATGCGTCGGCAGCTTCTGCACCACTGACAGGTTAACCACCCCGTAGGTCGGCAGGGCGATGCCATTCGGAATGGTGGCCGTACTGGCGCGCAGCCCGCTTTGCAGCAACGCATCCATGGAAAAGCGTGTCGGATGATCGGTCTCCCGGTTCAGCGTGTATGCGATCCCGGCGGAGCCGTCCCATGTCTGGTCGTGGTCCAGATGGATGAAGGCGTTGGAGATGAATGCCAACTCATCCGGCCCGAAGTTGAACTGCGCGGAAACAATATTGTTGCCCAGGGCGCGTGACCACGCCAGGTTGCCATAAATCGACCACGGCCCGCGGTCATAGCTGGCGGTGACCTGTATGCCTTCCTGTCGCCCATGGGCGTAGTTGAAGGCCGTCAAGATGATCGGTGCACCGAATTGGCCTTCGTCGATCAGATTGTTGGAAATCTTGTAGTAGGCATCCACCCCAAGGGTCAGGCCGGGCACCACGACCTGGCTGATGCCGATATCGAAATAGTTGGATCGTTCGGGCTGCACCGGATCGTTCTGTGTGACTGCCGGCGCCGTGGTCGTGCCGAGAAACTTTGATAAAGTCGCAGGCGACACCAGCTCGAAGGGCGGGGGCACAAAATACCGGGCGTATCCACCGTATAGCGTTGTCGTCGCGGTAGGCTTCCAGACAACGTTGATGCGGGGACTGACCTGATGGCCGGTGACGAACTCGGCCACACCATCGAAGCGCAGCCCGGCATTGATCGTCAGCTTGGGCAGGATGCGCCACTCGTCCTGGATATACATCCCGTACAGCCCGCCTGTCTTGTTGAAGCTGTCCGCGATGGCGATCGGCATGTCTGTGGTAGGCGTTCCGGTACTGTCGGCCGGCAGCACGCTGGAGAGCGTATTACTGGTGGCGATTTGCTGCTGCACCAGAAACCCGGCACGCAGCGTATGCTGTTCGTTGATGCGCCAGCTTCCATGGGCCTGAACCCCATAGGCGGCATTCGATCGCGTCGCGTTCTGCGCGATGCCGTTGAACAGCAGATCGCCCAGAGGATCCGGTGAGAACTGCAGCCAGCTAAAGCGCGTGTAGGCGGAGATCTGCATGTCGATATCGTCAACATGCTTCTGCAGCGACAGGATCGCAAAATCGGTCCGCTCGCGCTGGAACTCGTTGAGATTTGCACTATTGAAGTCCGTGACGCCGTTCACTGCAAATCCTAGCGTCGGCTGCGCGGGGTTGTTGGGAATCTGGAACTGCCCCTCGAAGCCACCGAGGATCATGCTGATCCGGGTATCCGGATCGATGATCGCACCAACATAGGCCAAACCGTGAAACTGATTGGTGGTGTCGTGGATCGCGTTGAAGCTGGCCGTCGGGTTCTCGACGCCAATCTGATTGTGCAGGAAATCGCCTGTCACGTACCAGTCCACCGGCCCGCTGCGGCCGCCGTACTCGAAACTCGGCTGCAGCCACTGCTGCTGACCGCCATACATCGACAACGCGAGTCCTGGATTGGTGATGCCGGTCTTGGTCTGGATATCGACGACGCCCGCCGTCTGAAATCCATATTGCGCGGGCAGCGCTCCGGTGATCAGCGATAGGCTGTTCGCGAAGCGGGAGGTCAGCGCCTGGCCAAACACCGATAGTCCTTCCGGCAGTTCGACACCGTTGATCCGATACTGCACGTTGGCGTGCTCACCACGCAGATGGATCTGGCCGAAACTGTCCTGCGCCACGCCTGGCGCTTGCAGCAGAACCTGGTTCAGCGGGGCATTCTCACCCTGCGGGATGGTCTCGAGCGCCTGTGGCGAGAAGTTGTAGACGGTGGCGCCAAGGCTGGGCTGGATTTCCTGCCGCGCGACGTCGAGCCGGCGGGAAACCACGTCAAGATCGACCGATATCCCGGACGAATCCTGTGTGGGATCGGCGGCGGCTAGCAGGAGCGGTGGGACAAGATTGAGCGACAGGCCGGACGGGCCCTGCACCGGGTCGGCGCCGTTCGCAGGAACTGACGGCGCCCCGAGCGCCCAGATAGCAGCCAGCAGATCATGGCGGCGCCGCATCGTATCCCCTTCCCAACCGCTCGCCGGACGGCGAGACTAGTGAATGTGATACATTATAACGTACCAATTTGGGGCAAACGGCAACCGGCGCGGTCGATCGCCGGCAGCTGCGCGCTCCACCCGCTGGCGACCCGCCGCTATCCTACCAGCAGACGCTTTCGCCAGCCGGTGCCGCCAATTATCGCGTCACTGCTGCTGCGCGCGGTCATCGCGGGCGGCACGATGATCTGGCTGAGAAGGGTGCCGCAGGCCCCAACGGCGGCAGAGACACCGGTGGCTATAATGTTCGAAGCCCCAGAAGAGAAGACCCTTGGGCCGCCACCGTCGGTCGAATCCGCTCCGGCGCCTGCCGACCCACTGCTACCTCCCGTCCCAGCGGAGACCCCGCCAACGACCCCGCTGCCGCCGCCCGCACCGGCCGAAACCTCACCGGCGACCGCGCCGCCACCGCCCATCGATGCCCCCACCTCGGTGCCGCTTCCCCTGCCGCCAGCGCCGCCCGTCGAGGCCCCCAGACCATCGCCAGCAAAGCCATCGCCCACACCGGTCCGCCCGGTTGCCCGGCCGCCCTCGGTCAAGCCTGCGCCATCGCCGTCAACTGCACCTGCCTCGCCGCCCGCCGCGTCCGCACCCGCGTCGTCGGTATCGCAGCCGACACCGATCAGCGCCGACTGGCGCCAGGCGCTGTCAGCCTGGCTCGCAGCGCACAAGACCTACCCTGAGGCAGCACGCCAGCGCGGCGAACAAGGCACCGTGCAATTGCGCTTTAAGGTGGAGCGGTCAGGCCGCGTCGCCGATGTTGCGGTCACGCGCGGATCGGGGTCCGCCATTCTCGATGCTGCGGCGGCAGCAATGCTGCACGACGCGACACTGCCCGCATTCCCCGCTTCTATGTTGCAGGACAGCATCAGCGTTACCGTCCATGTGCGCTTTGCACTGAAGGACTAGTACTCGGAATCGTTGAACAGCATAACAGGATGTCCGAGCCACCTCCGTCCGTCATTCCCGCGAAAAGCGGGAATCCAGCGACTGCAAGAGCCGCCCCCTGGGCTGGATCCCTGCTTGCGCAGGGATGACCATCGTTGGGAGATGCGGCACGGAACGATTCGCGGTTCACCGAAAGGCGGTACTAGCGAATGGGCCGGGCCGCTACTGCTGCGGCCGACCGTGACATTGCCCGACGGCGGTCACGCGATGACGCCTGACTCGCGCAATTCGCCGAGTTTGCCGCTGTCATATCCCAGCAATCGGCCAAGCACTTCGTCGGTGTGTTGCCCGGGCGTCGGCACCGGCCCGACATGGCCCGGTGTCTTCGACATCTTGATGGTGACGCCGGGGACATAGAGTTCGCCGGCGACGGCGTCCTCCATTTTTACCAGCATCTCGCGTTCCCACAGATGCGGATCCTGCGCCACTTCCGGGATCTTGCGCACCGGTGCCACCGGGACACCGATCTCCATCAGTGCCGAGCAGATCGTCTCCACCGGTCGATCGGCGCACCAGGCTTCCAGCGCGCGACGTGCATCGGCGGCGCCTTGCCCGGCGGTAATCGGTTCGCCGCGACTGGCAGTTCCACCTGAAACCAGTTGCGCCAGCCGCGCCGCCATTTCGCGTCCGGCCGCGGAGATCACCACGTAGCCATCCTTCGCACGATACGGTGGCCTGCCGCCTTCGCCGCCTTCTTCGCCGGTCGCGAGATAATAAGAGGTGGGTATCTCCACCATGGTGAGCGCGGAATCGAGCAGACAGACATCGACAAGCTGTCCCTCGCCGGTGCGGTCGCGATGCCGCAGTGCGGCCAGTGCGCCGATGGTCGCGTGCAGCGCCGTGTAGCGGTCCACGACGGATGATGCCGTCCCGAGCGGGCGGCCAACCGGCTGGCCGGTCAGCGACATCAGTCCGCTCATCGCCTGCCCAAGCGGATCGAATGCCGGGCGATCGGTATAGGGCCCGTATTGGCCGAAGCCGGACACCGACACCAGGATGATGCCGGAGTTGAGCGCACGCAGCCTGTCGTAATCGAAGCCCATCGCCTTCATGGTGCCGGGACGAAAATTCTCCAGCACGATGTCGGCGGTCTTCACCATCGCGGCAAAAATCTCCTTGCCGCGTTCATTGCGCAGGTCGAGGCAGATGCTCTTCTTTCCGCGGTTATAAACGGTGAAGTAGATGCTCTGCCCGCGCACCATCGGCGCGTGCCTGCGGGTCTCCTCGCCGCCAATCCGCTCGATCTTGATGACCTCGGCACCGAGATCAGACAGGATCATGCCGCCGCGCGGACCTGCCTGGTAGCGGGCCAGTTCCAGCACACGCACACCATCGAGACTGAGGCTCATGGACCACTCCTATTACCGGCGAAGGTAGGCAGTTCGGTCCGAGATTGCTTCGTCGCTGCGCTCCTCGCAATGACACGGGTTAGCGCAGGAGGCCGCCGTCGATCGGGATCACCACGCCCGAGACGTAGTCGGACAGATCCGTCGCAAGAAACTCCACGACCTTGGCGCAGTCCTCGACGGTCCCGAGCCGGCGTACAGCAATGCGTTCGGTTCGGTCACGATTGGCGTCCGCGCTGCCGGGCATGACGGTGGCGACGATGCGCCCTGTAGTGATGGTGCCAGGCGCGATGCAGTTCGCCGTGATGCCATGCGGCCCAAGATCCTGCGCCAGATACCGGGTGTAGTGTGCGATCGCCGCTTTGGCGGCGCCATAGTGCGCATAGCCGCCATCAGTTGACGCCGACAGTCCAGCGACGGAACTGACGGTGATAATCTTGCCCGACCGCTGGCGCTTCATGATCGGCGCAACAGCGTTGCAGCAGTATACCGTGCCATACAGGTTCATGCTGGTAACGAGCTGCAGCAATGCCGGATCGAGCGCGCTTGCCTTGGTATCGACCGGGCGCCCTCGTCCGCCGCCGGCGTTACAGACCAGGATATCGACGCGGCCCCATTCGTCGGATACGCGCTGGACCATCGCGGCAACGGCCTTCTCGTCGCACACGTCGACCTCGATACCGATCGCGCTGCCACCGGACGCCTGGATTTCTGCCACAGTACTCTCGGCTGTCATCGCCTGCGCTTCGGCTTCGAACTCCTCGAACGAACGCAGGTTCAGATCGGTGACGGCGACCTTGGCGCCCAGACCGGCGAGTCGTCGCGCATAGGCACGGCCGAGACCGCGTGCTGCGCCGGTGACGATTGCCACCTTGTCATCAAGCTTGCCCATCCGCTTCCTCCGTCCCGTATGCCAACCCGGCAGCGGCGAGATCCTCGAGCGCGCTGCCGACCGATTTGAACAAAGTGATCTCCGATGCATTGCACCGACCAGGTGTCTCGCGGCGGCACAGCGAGAACAGGCTGCCGGCGATATCCTCGCGGCGCAACACGCCATGCGCGATCGGGTCGATCAGGTCACCGGCCTCGGCCAGCGCGGCGTCGGTGTCGATGAACACACGCGAACGCTGCACTGCCGTATCGTCTGCTTCGCGCATCGCAGGCGTGAAGCCGCCGATCAGGTCGACATGCGTGCCTGGCCGCAGCCATTCGCCGCGCACCAGCGGCTCGCGTGCCAAAGTTGCACAGGAAACGATGTCCGCGTCCGCGACCGCAGCGGCAAGATCGCTGGCCACTTCTGCCCCCAACCGCGCGGCAAGACGTTCCGCACCAGCACTGCGGATATTCCATACCCGTACGCGCTTGATCGGCCGTACCACGCGATACGCCTCAGCCATCAGGCCGGCGACATGGCCGGAGCCGACGATCAGCAGGGACGATGCGTCCTGTCGCGCCAGGAATGATCCGGCCAGTGCTGATGCCGCTGCGGTGCGACGACGGGTGATCTCGCTGCCGTCGATCAGCGCCAAATGCTGGCCGGTTGCGCCGTCACATAGCAGGTAGCTGGCGGATACCGAGGGCAGCCCCTGCGCGCCGTTGCCGGGAAATACCGATACGACCTTCACCCCCATGAAGCCTGTGGCGCGCCAGGCCGGCATCAGCAGCAGCGACGCTGTCACCCCGTCCGACTGCGCGATGTCGTGGCGATGGCGGAGCGGCACTTCGGCACCCGAGAGGAAGGCTTCGCGCAAGGCTGGGATCAGCCGGTCGAACGGCAGCGCCTCCAAGGTCTGCGCGGCATCGAGGATCTTCATGCGTTGCGCCGCGCAAGCGCACGCACCTGCGCTTCGACAGCAGTAAGGTCGTTCGGCAGCACGGTGAAGTGTTCAGGCTGATCGAAGAGGTCGCCGAGCCGCGGCGGCAAACGAGGCCGTTCGCCGATGACCCGTCCGATTGCATCGGGAAACTTCGCCGGATGCGCCGTCGCCATCGCGACCGTCATTACGCCCCGCGCCGGCAGATGCGACTCTGCCGCCGCGATGCCTACCGCAGTGTGCGGATCGGCGAGATAGCCCGTATTTTCGCGCACGCGGGCGATCGTCGCCTCGATGCCGGCATCATCAAGACGGAAGCCATGGAACAACGTCCGACAGCGATGCCAGACCGCGTCCGCGACATGCATCCGGCCTGTTCGGCGGAACTCGGTCATGGCTGCCGCCGTCGCGGCCGGGTCGCGATCCAGCACTTCGAACAGCAGGCGTTCGAAATTGGAACTGACCTGGATATCCATGCTGGGCGACAGGCTCGGCTCGACCGGCGCGATCGACATGTCGTTCGACTGCAGGAAGCGCGACAGGATGTCGTTGCGATTGGAACCAACGATCAGTCGGGCCACGGGCAGGCCCATGCGCCGCGCCACCCAGGCCGCGAACACATTGCCGAAATTGCCTGTCGGAACGCTGAAGGCGACCTCGCGGTCAGGCGCGCCGAACGCCAGCGCCGCCGCAGCGTAATACGGCACCTGCGCGGCGATCCGCGCCCAGTTGATCGAGTTCATCGCTGACAGGTGCAACTCCTGCCGAAATGGCGCATCGGCGAACATCGCCTTTACCAGGTCCTGGCAGTCGTCGAAGGTTCCTTCGATCGCAATGTTGGCGACGTTCGGCACGGCGACCGTGGTCATCTGCCGACGCTGCACTTCGCTGGTCCGATTGTGCGGATGCAGGAACGCGATGTCGATGCGTTCGCGCCCGGCGCACGCCTCGATCGCGGCAGAGCCGGTATCGCCTGAGGTCGCGCCGACGATGGTCACACGTGCATCGTGGGCGGCCAGCACATGATCGAACAGTCGACCAAGCAGCTGCAATGCCACGTCCTTGAACGACAGAGTGGGACCGTGGAACAGCTCCTGCACGTACAGTCCGGTGTCGAGCTGGACCAGCGGCACGACCGCCGGATGGCCGAAGCCCGCATAGGCGTCACAGCACAGGGCGGCGAGCTCGGCGGACGGAATCGTGTCGCCGACAAAGGGCTGGATCAGGCGGGCGGCAAGCGAATGATAAGGCAGTCCGCGCATCGCGCGCCAATCGGCGGGGGAAAACTGCGGCCAGCTTTCCGGCACGTAGAGCCCGCCATCTTCCGCCAGACCGGCGAGCAGCACGCCTGCAAAATCGCGGATCGGCGCGTGGCCGCGCGTAGAGATGTAGCGCATCGCGGCACGCTACTACGGCCGCTTGGCCACCGTGAAATGCAGACCACAAATGCCGTTGGTGACGTCACCTTCGATGCTCGGTCCCGACTGCCGCCCGACCAGTGTGATGCTTTCGGCGCCACCGGTGACGCTGCCATCGGGTGCGATAGTGGCATCGACAAAAGTGTCCCGATCCCACTTGTACTGGAAGGCGTTGCCCGATACCTGCAGCGTCACCAGCCCGGGATGCGGACATGCGCGGCTACCTGCCTGGAATCGCGTGCTGGTTCCGCGATACTCGCCGTCGATGCTCTCCGGCGGCTTGGGTGGAGGCTGGGGTGGTGGCGGAGGTGGTGGAGGCTTCGGCGCACAACTCGAAAGCACGGTGCACAGTGCCGCGATTGCGGCGGCACGGGTTATTAGCATGGTTTCTCCTGCTGCTTTCAGCGTCACTGGGCAAGCGCGTGAGATGGTGGCGATAGCGGGGACAGCTGGGAATTCAGCTCAGATAGCGGGCAGTCAGGTGCGCCTCGAAGTCTGATGGATCCAGCGGCTTGCCCGTGGCCTGTGACAGCAACTCGTTGAACTCGAACAGGCTGGCCTTGCCGTGGACATTGATGCGCAGCCAACCGAGCAACGGTGTCAGATCCCCGCGTTCCAGCGCGGCATCCAGTGCCGGCACGCTGCGGCGTGCCGCGGCCATGAGTTGCGCCGCCGCCATGGCCCCCAACGTATAACTTGGGAAGTAGCCGAACGCACCGTCGTACCAGTGGATGTCCTGCAGGCAACCGCGCCTGTCATCGGGCACCTTGATGCCGAGCAGCGAATGCAACCCGTCGTTCCACGCACCTGGCAGATCAGCCACCGTCAGCGATCCTGCCACCAGCGCCTGTTCCAATTGGAATCGCAGGATCACATGCGCCGGATAGGTCATCTCATCGGCATCCACGCGGATGAGGCTGCGCTCGACCCGTCGCCACAGTCGGGCGAGATTGGCCGACCGGTACGGCGCGGCATCGCCACCGAACGCGGCGTGCAACTCGGGACCCAGCCACGCGAGGAACGCGTCAGAGCGACAGGCCTGCATTTCGACGATGAGCGATTGGCTCTCATGCGCGGCCATACCCGCCGCCTCGCCCACCGGCTGGCGAACCCAAGTATCTGGCAGCCCGCGCTCGTAGAGCGCGTGCCCGGTCTCGTGCACCACCGCCAGCACCGCCTGGGTGAAGTCGGCTTCGTCGTAGCGCGAGGTGATCCGCACATCGGTCGGCGTGCCGCCGGAAAATGGATGTGCCGAACGATCCAGCCGGGCGTGGGCGAAATCCAGGCCCAGGCGTTCGGCAATCCGATGACACAATGTTTCTTGCACAGCGATCGCGAACGGCCCTGTCGGACGCAGCGGCTCAGGAGCGCGTGCCTGCCGCTCTTCGGCACGAGGGAGCGCCTCGCGGAGAAAAACTTCGTAGTCCTTGAACACCCGGCTTACGTCGGTGGTGCGCATCCCACGCTGATAGCCATCCATCAGTGCATCAAATGGGCCGAGATCCAGCGCAGATGCCAAAGCCGCGGCAGCCTCGCGGACGAGACGCACGACTTCCTCCAGATGCGGTCTCACCATCGCGAAGTCTGACAGGCGACGTGCTTCGCGCCACACCTTCTCACAGGCGGAATTCGCCCTGGCCTCCGCCTCCACCAAGTCCGGCGGCAGCGCGGTGGCACGGGTGTAGGCGTGCCGCATCAGGCGGAGATTGGCGGCGCACCATGCATCCTTCTCTTCTGCCGCCTCAGCTTCTCCCAGGTCCTCGCCGACGCCAGGCGCCACAAGCAGCGAATGCTGCATCCCCGCCAGCACTGCGAGCTGATCGCCGCGTGCGGCGCCACCACCGGTCGGCATCATTGTCGCCGCGTCCCAGCTCAGCACCGATGACGCTTCACCGAGGGTCGCGATGCGGGCGAAGCGGGCCGCGAGCCGATCATAGGCGGTCATGCAGTTAGCACCTCTCTTGTCCACAGCCCGAAGATCAGCAGCAGGGCCGCTGCGAGGCCATACCAGGTGATCGCATAAGACAGATGGTTATTCGGCGGCCGCGGCAAGTGTTGCGCAGGATCCGGATAGCCCTGCGTCGGAGCCTGTCCCATCGCCACGAGGACGAATGGGGCGACATCGTGCAGGCCAAGTGCCGCACCGATTGAAGATGTGTTCAGCGTGAAGAACTGCCGCGACGCACGATCATCGGATACACTGAACAGGCCAGGCTGTTCGCTTGGGCGGATGTAGCCCTGTAGTGTCACATCTCCTTCCGCCAACCCTAGTGGCTGCAAGCGCTTGTTCGGCACCCAGCCCAGGTCGACCAGGATCGTGGGATCCGGTTCACGCTGCAACGGCACGATCAGCTGCGTGCCGAGCTGCGTCCCTGCCAGCGTATCGCGCACCTGGGCGCCATAGAACGCGGCAAGGTCCTCGCGTAGCTCGCCGGTCACCTGCACCTTGGTGAACGGCGGCGGATCCGGCGGCAGAGGAATCGCCGGCGCAGCTTCGGCGCGGGCGATCTGTGCCAGAAGCTGCCGCTTCCATCGCAGGCGTTCGACCTGCCATGTCCCCAGTGCCAAAAGGATCGCCAGCATGGCCGTCGCCATGATGCCCGGCCACAACAGCCGCCGCAGCTTTGCGGTCATGCACTACAGTCCCATCTCGGTCGCACGATGCCGGAACTGCAGCGCCACGAGCGCGGCCTTCGCCGGTCGCATCAGGAGCACCGCCAACGGCAAGGTCACCACCGGCCACAATATCGCATGCACCCAGAACGGCGGCGCGAAGTGGAATTCGACCCAGAACGCCAGCACCACGATGATGGCACCGAGCAGCAGGATCACCCCGACCGCCGCGCCATCGCCAGCGTCATGCTCGCGCAGGTCGAGCCCGCAGACTTCGCAACGGTCCCGCACGTCTAGAAGGCCGCGGAACAGTCGTCCCTGCCCACAACGAGGGCAGCGGCAGGCCAGTGCGACACGCAATAGAGAAGGTGCCGTTTGCGGCACCGGCCGCTAGGGAGCGACGTTGGCAGTGATTGCGCTCGCACCCCACCAGTAGATGCAGGTGAACAGAAACAACCACACCACATCGACGAAGTGCCAGTACCAGGCGGCGGCCTCGAAGCCGAAGTGCCGTTCCGGGGTGAAGTGGCCGGCGCGCGCCCGGAACCAACAGACGATCAAGAAGCAGGTGCCCACGATGACGTGGAAGCCGTGGAAGCCTGTGGCCAGGAAGAAGGTAGACGGATAGACACCGCCACCGACGAACTTGAATGGGGCGTCCGAGTATTCGATCGCCTGGCAAAGCGTGAAGCTGAGGCCCAGCAGGACCGTCAGGCCGAGGCCGACCACCAAGGTCTTCTTGTCGCGCTCCAGCAGCCCGTGATGCGCCCAGGTGATCGTGGTGCCCGACAGCAGCAGGATCATCGTGTTGAGAATAGGCACATGGAACGGGTCGAACGTGTGGATGTCCGAAGGTGGCCAAACCGTCTGTCCGTTGCCCTGCGTCTCCGGGAAAAGTGCGAAGTTGAAGAACGCCCAGAAGAACGCGACGAAGAACATCACTTCCGAGGTGATGAAGAACAGCATCCCGTAGCGCAGTCCCAGACGGACCACCGGCGTGTGCAATCCCGGGGTGCGGCTCTCGCGCACGACGTCGCGCCACCAGAAGAACATTGTGCCGAGTACCACCACGGTCCCGATGGCCAGCAAGATGTAGCTGCCGAAATGGGCCGCGAGAATGATGCCGAAGAGCACGAAAAAGCCACCGACGGCACCAATGATCGGCCACGGACTCGGATCGACCAAGTGATACGGCTGATGCAGGCCGGACTCTTCGATCGTCAGTTCGCTGCCGTGTGAGTCACTCATATCAGATTGGTTCCAGTTGGCGCGCGCGCATCATCACGAAATCATCCGCAGGTTCAAGGGGTCTGCCGTTTCAGCGGCCCGATATGCGGGCCGGCCTGTGCCAGGGCGCCGGATTTCTCAGCATCGTCGAGCGTGCGGAAGAACGTGTAGGACAGCGTGATCGTGCCAACGTCCGCCGTGTTGGGATCCTTGGCGATTTCCGGATCGACCCAGAAGCTGAGCGGAAAATCTGCCTTTTGACCTGGTGCCAGAGTCTGCTGGTTGAAACAGAAGCAGGCGGTCTTGTGGAAATACTTGCCGACCTTGTCAGGCGTCACGTTGTACAACGCGACGCCGGTCACCGGCACGTCCGCCTTGTTGCGCGCGGTGTAGTAGGCGAGGTGTTCGTCTCCCAGCGGCAGCCGGATCTCCTCCTGTTCCGGACGGAAGTCCCACGGCAGGTTCGAGTATGTATTCGCATTGAAGCGCACCGTGATGAGACGGCGTGTTGCGCCCGGCGCCTCCTCCTTGCCAATCTGCGGTGTGCCGCCGTAGCCAGTGACGGCACAGAAAACACGGTAAAGTGGCACCGACGCGAATGACAGTCCCACCATTCCCACGACGATGCTGGTGAGCGCGATGCCGATGGTACGATTGCTGGTGCGCATGGGCTAGGACTTGGTCATCTTGACGATAGTGATGGCATAGAACAGCACGCAGAGAACCACCAGCACAACGAGCATCGCCCAGTTGCGCGCGCGGCGGCGGCGCATGTCGTCTGGATCAAGCGCCATGACAAGGTTACCCAGCCAATCGATCAACGGCGATCGCAGCAAATAGCCCGAACAGGTAAAGGATGGAGTATTTGAAAGCCGCCCGTGCCGGTGCATCCTTGGTCAGGCTGATGCCCGAGGCATCCTGTCGGTCGGCAGCCACCCGCCAGACCGAGATAATGAACCCGCCTCCGAGCATCAGTGCTGCGAGGCCATAAACCAAGCCGGAAAACCCGATCATCCAGGGAGCCAACGACAGGGGCACGAGCAGCAGCGTGTAGATCACGATCTGCCGTCGCGTCTCCCTCGCGCCAGCGACCACCGGCAGCATCGGGACACCGGCACGCTGGTAGTCGGCATTGGCGAACAGCGCCAGTGACCAGAAATGCGGTGGTGTCCAGAAGAACACGATGGCGAACAACACCAGCGGCAACAGATCAACCGATCCGGTCACTGCGGCCCAGCCGATTACTGGCGGAAATGCGCCCGCCGCGCCGCCGATCACGATGTTCTGCGGGGTGCGCCGCTTCAGCCATATTGTATAGACAAACACATAGAACGCGATCGACAGCGCAAGGACTGATGCGGCGGCAAGGTTCACCGCCAGTCCCATCATGATCACCGACCCGACCGCCAGGGTGACGCCAAATCCGAGTGCAGCACCCGGCTCGATCCGTCCCGCTGGAATGGGTCGATTGCGCGTCCGGCGCATGACGGCGTCGATATCGCGATCATACCACATGTTGATCGCACCGCATGCGCCCGCGGCGACCGCGATGCACAGCACCGCGGTGATTGCCAGCACCGGGTTCAGGTGACCTGGTGCAATGAGCAGGCCGATGACGCCGGTGAAAACCACCAGCGTCATCACCCGTGGCTTCAGCAACGCGATCCAGTCGCTGAGTTCGGCCGCCTGGGTTGTGACCGCCTCACTCATTCACATGCTTCGGGCAAAGCCCGATCCTCCATCAGCGGAAGCGCGGCAGTTCCGCGAAGGTGTGATACGGCGGCGGTGAAGGCAGTGTCCACTCCAGAGTGGTCGCACCCTCGCCCCAATAATTTGCCGGCACAGGCTCCTTCGAGGTGAACGTGCGATAGAGCACATAGAAGAACACCAGGAATGCGACGCCGCCGATATAGGCGCCGATCGAGGACACGAAGTTCCATCCGGCGAAGGCTTCCGGGTAATCCGGATAGCGGCG
>JBKPOG010000250.1:0-39448 GCA_046732975.1 Pseudomonadota bacterium | reverse complement strand
TCGCCCGGTTGCAGTTCGGCCAGATCGGGACGTTCGACATTGCGCGTGGCGATGCGCAGGCGTCCGCCTTCAGGCATCGCATCCCTGGCATTGATGGCGAGATTGAGGATGACCAGCTCGAGCTGTGTCGGATCACTGATTGCCTGCCAGAGATTGGGGGCCAGATCCGTCTCAACCTGAACCAGGCCACCCAAACTGCGTTGCAGCAATTCACCCATTCCGGCAACAACTGCATTTACGTCCACCGGACGCGGCGACAGGTTCTGTCGCCGCGCATAGGCCAGCAGCTGCTGGGTGAGCTGGCCGCCGCGAAACGCTGAGCGCAGGGCGGCGTTGACGAGACCGAGCGAGCGATCATCGGACACACGGGTCTGCAGCAATTCAAGGTTGCCGATGACCGCAGTCAGCAGGTTGTTGAAGTCGTGGGCGATGCCGCCGGTCAGCTGGCCAACAGCCTCCATCTTCTGCGCCTGGCGTAGTTGCGCCTCTACCCGACGCATCGCCGTGAGGTCGACTGATGTCAGAAGCACATGGTCGATGCGCCCGCTGTCTCCGGGTAGTGGCACGAGAAACGAACGGCGCGTAACCTCGCCGATCGGGAACTGACACGTGTACTCGTATTCGACCGGCTCTCTCGTCTCGATGGCGCGCAGATATTGCATCTTGGCAAAGTCTGCCTGTTGTGCCGGCAGAACCTCCTCCAGAGAACGTCCGACGACAGCCTCCAGTGGGTATCCGGAGTGCCGTACCCACGCCGGATTGGCTTCCTCGCAGACGATGCGGCCGTCGGGCTGCACCGACGTGATGACGAGATCAACCGGTGAGTGTTCAAAAATGGCACTGTAGCGCGCACGCGACTGGCGCAGTTCCTCCACTGCCTGCCGCAGTTCGCTGGTACGCTCGGCCACCTCGCGCTCCAGCCGGTCGGCAAAGTCCCGCAAAGCCTGCTCGGCCTCGATCCTTTCGGTGATATCGCGCCAATAGACCGCGACCCCGTCGCCCGACGGACCCACGTTCACCGAGACCCAAACGCCTGTCGTGGGTGATTCCGCCTCGAAGGTGACGACACGCTGCTCGGCACGGACCCGGCGCAACACGCGCTCGTTGAGCGTACCCACCATGGAGGGAAAGCGCTGCCAGATCACCTGCCCAATGACGCTGTCGGCGGTGGTGCCCCAGAACGCCAGCGCCCGCCGGTTGGCGTAAACGAAGCGCCACTCGGCATCCAGGGCATAGAACGCATCGCCCATGCTCTCGAGGATGGCCCGGGCGTCTGCGGAGAGGGTCAATAGCTCTTTTGCGATGATCGCCTCCGAGTTGCTAATCGTTAAGGTTACATGGGCGCTTAAAATTGCGCGACTCAATCCAGCCAAGGGGCGATCCGATGAGGGCAAGATGCGCCGGCTTGTTCTGATTGTGCTTGGCACCTCGCTCGCGCGCCTCCTCGCGATGCGTTCCGCCACCGCATCCACGATGGTCGCGGTGCAACTCGTGCTCGCGGTAGATGTATCCGGCAGTGTCAGCCAGGACCGCTTCGAGCTGCAGCGAGAGGGCTACGCGGCCGCATTCCGCAGCCCAGAAGTGCTCCAGGCGATCCGTTCGACTGCCACCGGCTCGATCGCCGTGGCCGTGCTCCAATGGACCGGACCCACACTGCACGTGGTCGCGGTCGACTGGACTTTGATCGACGACGCAGCGTCGGCCGAAAACTTCGCCACGGCAATTGTACATGCGCCACGCGTCCTCTACGGTGGCGGCACGTCGATCAGCGGCGCGATCGACTTTGCCCGCTCAATGCTGGCCCGGGCGCCCTACCACGGCCAGAAGCGAATCATTGACCTGTCCGGTGACGGCGCCAACAACCGGGGTCGGCCAGCCGAGGACGCCCGGGATGAGGCGGTGCAGGAGGGACTGGTGATCAACGGTCTGCCCATCCTGACGCTGGAGCCGGATCTGGATCGCTATTACCGGGAGAGTGTCATCGGCGGCCCTGGCGCGTTCGTCATCGCGGCCAATGACTATGAGCAGTTCGCTGTCGCGTTGCGCAGCAAGCTGGTCACTGAAATCGCCGCTTCGGGCTCAGCTGAACATGCTGTCAACATCCGCCTGCGCGAGGTCCACAGGGGCGGATGATGGTGGGTCCTCCGGCACGTCCTCGGGCATCATGCCCGAGAGCATGGTCTCCACCTGCTGGAGGTGTCGGATGGCGCGGCGGATGCGCTGGCCGGTCAGGTCCTGGAATGTGCAGGCCTCGAAGATCG
Source organism: Pseudomonadota bacterium (assembly GCA_046732975.1). Lineage (GTDB taxonomy): Bacteria > Pseudomonadota > Alphaproteobacteria > Acetobacterales > Acetobacteraceae > JAMXLO01. The sequence goes on along the minus strand of JBKPOG010000250.1, from coordinate 37,187 downwards.
CGTTCACCTGCTGCGTGACCGCCGGCAGGGACGCCGGATCGCCGCCCTTCTGCAGCCAGGTGCTGATCGCCTCGGCGGCCTCCATGATCTGGTTGGCCGCATGCTCGGTCGCCTGCACGACGGCCTCGAGTTCGACGCCGCTGTTCCGGGTCGCCGCGGCAGGCGTTGCAATGACACGCGCGATCTGCTCGTGGATGGTGGTGAGCTTCGCCGAAAGATTGGTCTCGCTGTAGTCCACGAGCTGCACAGTGGCATGGATCTCCGCACTGAGCTCGGCGATACGACGGTCGACGAAGCGGCGCAGCTCGTCGATCTCCAGGCGAACACTGTTGCGCAGGAGCTCTTCGAGACTCTCGGACATGGTGCCATGAGACGCCTTGCGGCTTAAGGTCGAGTAAAGGTGTTGCTTCATGCGGGGGACATCCGCCGGAGTGACGTCCAGCCCGCTGCGATTGGTTGCGCCTGAAGCTCTGCCGTTATCGACGGCCTGCCAGGATTAACAAACGTTGTGCTCTGCGTCACAGCGTGGAGCATGCGGATTTGCCATTCTGCGCGCGACGGAGACACGACGATGCGCACTTATGTTACTGCTGCCGGGATGGCTCTTGGTTTGGTCGCCGCATGGGCCGCTCTGGTGCCGTTCGTGGCCTGATATGACGTCTGCGACGACGCGCTGGTGGCGCGCGTGCATGTGGTCAAGGGCCATGTGGCGCGGTTGGCCAAGGCGCTGCACAACCTTTCGGCCCCGGATCGGCGGTAATGCAGCCCCGGTCCGGGCGCCCGTTCATGGCGCTCCCTGGCCAGAGGACGGCAGCCTTCGCGTGGAGCGTTTCACCGAAGCACTTCAGCGCCTCCAGCCAGTCCGGTCGGCATGCGCTGGCGGAGCGCGCGTCTTTCACCTCTCGGCCGGACGGCAAGCCATCCGGCAAGACGTGCTACCACGTCCTGGACGCACTGCTCTGCGACTGACCGGGGCTGTCGCGAGCGCGAAGCCTCAGTCGGTCAAGCCTCGGAAATGCCCGCTTCGACAGCGCCAATTCCGGAAAACTCCGTTCGAATCCGGTCTCCAGGCATCATCGGGAACTGCCGAGTGAAGGACCCCGTCATGATGATTTCGCCGGACTTCAGCCTGCGTCCATACTGGCCGAGTTTTCCTGCCAACCAGACGATCGAGTTGAGCGGATTCCCGAGCACAGCATCGCCTGTTCCGCTCCCCACGAGCTGGCCGTTCACGTACACCTTGGCCTCGATGCTTTCCAGGATGTCTGGCAGTTTTACCGGCGCACCCAGGACCACCGTCTTCTGCTGAGCATTGTCTGCCAACGCGAGAGCGATCTGTGCGGTGAAGGGTCCGCGGGTCTCGATAATCTCGAGAGACGGGTATACGGCATCGACCGCAGCGCGCGCTTGTTCCACGCTGATGGCGCCGGACAAGTCGCGACCCAATCGCATGCACAACTCATTCTCGAAACCAGGGCTGATCAGATCATGAGGCCCGAAGACGTGCCCGTTGTCTGAACAGTGCAGCACGCAGCCGAAAACCGGTTCATTAAATCCAAACTGTTCCTGTATGGCCTTCGCTGTCAGGCCCACCTTCCAGCCCATCTGTTGTTCGCCGGTCTCGCAACGACGGCGAACCACGCCGAGTTGAACTCGATACGCCTGGTCAATCGTAAGTTTGTCGAACCAGGCAGCCGGGAAGAACTCTCCTCGGCTGCGAGCCTCCCAGAAGCTGTCTATCAGCGCGGCATCATCCATGGTCATGAACCTCCCACTTCGTTTGCATAGCGATTCTGCCCTCGCTCAGAAGCTGCTTCCAGCGCCGCTCAAGGTTCAGCGGTGATGACCGTGGTGCTCTCGCAATTCGTTTCCACCGCATCGCGCCGCAGGTGCACCGTATGGTAGTCCCCGCGCAGCCACGGTTCGAACTGGTCATCGTAGTGCGGATCGCCAGGTACACCGGAGTTGCCGATATTCTGCACCGCGAGGAAGTGGTCGGGCGCGGCAAAATCGACCACGATCCGGTACTCGGCACCTGAGCTGGCAGCGTGTGGCGGCAACTCGCCGCCGGTATTGCGCAGAGTATGCGAGCCGCCATCCAGTTCGCGCGGGCCGATGTCGAAGGCCGGATCGCCGATCGGATGAGGCCAGTGTGCCTGATGCACTCGGCCCCATTGCCACGAAGCCTGATCACTGCCCAGCTTCGCCTGCAACGTGTCAAGCGTGTTGGCCGCCACGGCGCAGACATGTTTCGCGGTGCCATCGGCGAAGTAGGCGATCGAAGCATCTTCCAACAAGGCAGCGGCCAGACCGGTCTGCTGGTGTGTCAGGTCGAGTAGCCGTTCGGGCATGTGATGGCTGATCACTTCGCGCTGCCACAGCGCCATGAAGGCTTCGAACAATGTCGGAGCGATGCTGGTGGAGGTGTGGCGGTAGTCCCAATCATTGAGTGTACGGCGCAAGAAGGAAGCTGCCTCGACTTGATCGAGGTGCCGTACAATGTGTGGACACAGTCGCTCGGCTCGGCAGTTCTTAACGTCGTTCTGCAAGCTGATATTGGTGGCAACGTCCAGCGCGTTGCGTCCACCCAGTGCCTGAGCAAGCCGCACGCCGCGATGTCCCTGTGAATAGGCGCCGTAGATTGGCTGCCGCCAGTCGTCCGGCACGATGCGCTGGTTGGCGCTGGCGACGTAACCACTCGGCGGATCGTACATGTTCGGTAGGTCATCAAATGCGATGTAACCGTGCCACTGGTCTGCCGCTGCATTGGCGTCGCGGAAGCTGGGCACAACGCGCCCGCGAAGCGGAACGCGTCCTGCCATCTGGTAGCCGATATGTCCATTCGCATCGGCATAAACAAAGTTGAAAATCGCCACAGCCCAGTCGCGCAGTACATTGCGAAAACTGGCCCAATCACGCGCACGGGATAGCGCGATGGAGGCGCGGACATCGTCCATGTGCTCCATGCCGACCCAACGCAGCGCCAATGGCGGGTCACCATCGTCCCCAAGCGACGGCACCAAGGCATTGACGATCGGTCCGCGCACCGTGGAGCGGATCGTAAGCTTATGAGGCGGCGCGCCGCGCACCTTAATGCTGACGTGTCGCTCACCGAACTCCCGCCAAGTATCGCCATCGCGGTAACGGCGCGGGTTGCTCGAATCGACCTGCTCGACATACAGGTCGCGTGTCGAGGCCATGTTGTTTGTGATCGCCCAGGCGACGTGTCCATTGCTGCCCCACCACATGCCGGGGAAGCCCGGGTGTCCCGCGCCGGCGGCATCGTCCTCGGGACCATGCAACGCATACTCATACCAGGTCGATGGCACCCAGAACGGCTGATGCGGATCGCCACACAGCACCGGCTTACCTCCGGCGGTGCGGCTGCCATGCAGCGCCCAGTTGTTGCTGCCGGTCGCATCGTCGGTTCCCGCCGCGCTCTGCAACACGCGATTCTCAGAAGCTTCCGGCGTCAGGTACATTCCGAGGAACGCTACCGGAAGCAGTCGTGCCGCTTCGGCGGCGGCGATGCGATCGATGCGGCCATTCAGCGACCACCAGATGCCGCGCGCAATGGCCACGATGTCGCTGATGCTGAATGCCTCCGGCACATAGTCGAGGCGGTGAAATTCCGGCGGTAGGTTGCGCCCCGCAATCTCGATCTGCCGATTGATCCCAGCAACATATGCCGCGACCACGCTTCGCGTCTGCTCATCCATGGCCTCGGCTTCGCGTATTGCAATGTGGTCGATGCCGACGGTGAGATGCGCGATGTCGCTAGTTACATAGGCATCGCCGAGGATCTCCGCCTGGCGACCGAGCGCGCGTCGCCGCAATCGATCCATCTGCCATAGCCGATCCTGTGCCACCGCAACGCCGAGACCAAAATACAGATCGGCCGTGCTGCCGGCGTAGACATGCGGAACACCGGAGTGGTCGCGCAGGATCTCGACGCGGCCTGCGACCGCGCCGGCGATGTGCTGGGTGCTCGGCATGGCGTTTCCTCCCAGTTTATTTCAGCCCATCGTCTGAACGGCGGTCGGCGTGATCTCGAATGTCACCCGTACTTCACCCGGCCGCGACCAGGGATACTTGTCCTGGCCGATGTACTTCTTCGCCAGCGAATCGATATGTGCGCTGGCACCTTCCTCGGTGACACGGGCCACCTTGCCGCGCACCTGCACATAGCGATACGCATTGTCAGGATCCATGATGGATAGCGCGACCGGCGAACCCTGTTGCATGTTGCGGGTCTTGGTGCGGCCTTTGGCGCTGTTCACTCGGATCACGCTGCCATTGTAGTCGAACCAAACCGGCGTCACCTGCGGCGTGCCGTCGGGCATCAACGTTGCAAGATTGGCAAACGCCTTCTTTTGCTGAAACAGGTCAAGATAGGCATCGGGGATGGCGGCCATTCGCAGCTCCTTGTCATGTGCCGGACAGATGGCGAGAGTGCCGCAACGCCCCCTGATGGCGCAAATCAGCAAGCGAGAACCACCATGCAAAGCCGCTCGATTAGCTTTTTCAGTGAAGGTGTCCGCCTGGCCGGTACGCTATCCGTGCCGGGCGATTTGCGATCCGGCGATCGCCGTGCCGCCATCGTGCTGTGCCACGGATATACCGGCGTGCGGGATCTCTATCTGCCCGATATCGCCAATGTGCTGTGCGAGGCGGGCTACGTCGTGCTCACCTTCGACTACAAGGGCTGGGGCGACAGCGACGGCCCGAAGAGCCGTCTCGCGCCATACAGCAGGGTGATCGATGTGCAGTCGGCAGTCACCTGGCTCGACGCACAGGAATTCGTCGACCCCGAACGGTTGGGCATCTACGGGACGAGCTATGGCGGCGCGACGGTGGTCTGGGTTGCCGCGGTCGATTCGCGCGTCAAGTGCGTCGTATCGGTCGTGGGCGTCGGCAATGGCCAGCGTTGGATGCGCAGCGTGCGACGCCCAGATGAATATCACGATCTGCTGCAGCGGTCGGCGGAGGACCGAGTGCGGCGGGTTATGGAAGGGCATTCGGCGTTGGCCGAGAGAACCGAGATCCTGCTTCCGGACCGGCAGTCCGCCGAACTGGCGGCGGCGGCGCGGCGAGGCAATCCTGGCGCGGTCAGCCAGATCCCGCTCGAGTTCATTGACGACACGTTAGGCTTCAACGCCGAATGGGTGGTGGATCGGATCGCGCCGCGTCCGGTGCTGTTCATCACCACGGATAATGACCGGTTGGTGCCCCCAGAGGAGAGCGAGGCAATGTATCGACGCGCAGGCGAGCCAAAGAAGCTCGTCGTTCTACACGGTTTCGGCCACTACGAGGTGTACACTGGAGAGGCGTTCCGCCAGGTGATGGCAGAGACACTGCCCTGGTTCCGACAACACCTGCGCTGACGCTCGCGTTGCGCATCGCGGGCGAGCCATCATGCAGGTGTGCCCCTGTCGTACCACGGCCGCGTCCGCCGGACGATATGCACGACCGACAGCATGACAGGTACCTCGACCAGCACGCCAACGACCGTTGCAAGCGCAGCACCCGACTGGAAGCCGAACAGGGCGATCGCAGTTGCGACGGCCAATTCAAAGAAGTTGCTGGCGCCGATCAGCGCCGACGGTCCAGCCACACACCACTCGACGCCCAATCTCCGGTTCAGCCAGTAGGCCAAGCCTGCATTGAAATAGACCTGGATGATGATCGGCACCGCCAGAAGCGCGATGACGACTGGCTGGCGCGCGATCTGCTCACCCTGTAAGCCGAACAGCAAGACCAGGGTCAGCAGCAATGCGATAAGCGATACGGGACCGAGCGCCTTGAGGGTGCGATTGAGCGCAGGAGGGCCGCCCTTAGCCAATAACGAACCGCGCCACAGCTGCGCCACGATCACCGGCACGACGATATAGAGCACGACCGAAAGAACCAGCGTGTCCCACGGAACGGCAATGGACGACAGGCCCAGCAGTAGGCCCACAATCGGTGCGAAGGCCACCACCATGATGGTGTCGTTGAGCGCAACCTGGCTTAGCGTGAAATGCGGCTCGCCGTCGACCAGGTTGGACCAGACGAACACCATCGCCGTGCATGGTGCTCCGGCGAGGATAATCAGTCCCGCGGTGTAGCTGCTGATCTGTTCGGCCGGCAGGTAGGGGCGGAACAGATGCGCGATGAACAGCCATGCCAGTAGCGCCATCGAGAATGGCTTGACCAGCCAGTTCACGCCGACCGTGGAGGCAATGCCGCGCCAGTGCTGGCTCACTTCGCGCAACGCCGAGAGATCGATCTTGAGCAGCATCGGTACGATCATCAGCCAGACCAGCACCGCGACCGGCATGTTGACCTGCGCGATGGTCGCGTCGCCGATGGCATGAAAAACCGCCGGCATCAGCTGCCCGAGCGCAATTCCTGCGATGATGCAGAGTGCGACCCAAACGGTCAGGAACCGCTCGAACACACCCATCCCGGATCGGCGTGCCGAAGTGGCACCCGCCGCAGCACTCGACTGGCTCATGATGCCTAGGCGCAGCAGATCTTGATCTTGTCGTGCCGCGGTTTGCGCGCCTCGATATTGGCTGAGGCGACATAGTCCTCGATGCCGCGTCCAGGAGCCCAGGTCTCGATCATCTCGCGGCTCTCCTGCTTCACGGTGACGCGGATACCGACGAAGCCTGCGGCCGCAAGCCAAGCCTCGATCTGCGTGGAAGGAGCGGCACCGGCTACGCATCCGCATATCAGTGCGTGATCTGCCGCGAGGTCCGGTCTGAGCGGCTTGATGTTGATGACGTCCGAAATCGCGAGGCGCCCATTCGGCTTCAGCACGCGAAATGCTTCACGAAACACCTGTGCCTTGTCGGGCACCAGGTTGATGACACAGTTGGAGAGAACGACGTCAGCCGTGTCATCTGCGATCGGCAAGTGCTCGAGTTCGCCCAGGCGGAATTCCACATGCGCAGCGCCGATCTTGCTGGCGTTTTCACGCGCCGCCTTAAGCATTTCGTGCGTCATATCGACCCCGATGACGCGGCCGTTCGGCCCCACCTGCCTCGCGGCCAACAGGCAGTCGAAACCGGCACCACTGCCGAGATCGATTACGACTTCGCCTGGCCTCATCGCAGCAATTGCCTGTGGATTGCCACAGCCGAGACCGAGGTTCGCACCCTCCGGCACCGCCGCCAGCTCTGCCGCGGAATAACCCATCCGCCGCGCCTTGCCATCCATGTTTTTATCCTGCGCGGCGTCGCAACACGACGAGGCAGCACCAACGGCTATGCTGCCATAACGCTCGCGAACCATTTCCTTGATCGCGTTAGGAATCGTGGTCTGATCAGACATAGGTCAGGCACTCCTCTTCTTGACTATCGCCGTTGGGGCGTGTGTTTCAGGCTGGCAAGGTACGCACAGGGCCGCCGCACGTCCGCAGCAGTTCTCAGTGAGATAGGCAAGGAGCTCGTTCATCGTCGGGTATTCAGCGGCGTAGATCAGCGATCGACTTTCCCGCCGAAACGTTACCAGCCCCGCATGTCTCAAGTGGTTCAGGTGGAAGGACAAGGTGGGCGAGGGGAGCCCGAGGCGCTCGCCTATCTGGCCCGCCGCCATGCCTTCCGGTCCGGCCTGCACCAGCAGCCTGTACACGTCGAGCCGTGTCTCCTGGGCGAGCGCTGCCAAGGCTGCAAGAGCGTCTCTCTTTTCCATAGTAATGGAACTATAAACGGATTGGCCGCGCTTGTGAAGTGCAGGGTGCTTCAGGGCACCTTAATGCGGCTGTGGAACACTTCATCCGTCGCCTTCAGCGGCGGCATGAGTGGAGCAGACCGTGAGGAAAAACCTCGTCGCCACCGTCGTGGCATTCGTCATCGGCTTCGCCGGTGTTCCGTGCTTCGCTGACGGCCATGCGGTGAACGGCTACGCGGCATCACCCGCCGAACTGCAGGCTGTTTCAGCCGTTGGTATGCGCCCGACCTCGCCCGCTGACCACGCGTCTGCCACCACTTCAACCGAGGCGCCGACTGGAGGGCGGAAGTGCTACTACGTCCTCGACGTGCTGTTGTGCGATTGAGAGCTGGCCGGAAACAGCGTGCTATACGTCCAGATTGGCCACCTTCAGGGCATTGCCCACAATAAAGTCTCGCCGCGGCTCGACCACATCGCCCATCAGGGTGGAGAACACCTGAGCGGCGTCTTCGCTATCGCCGACCTTCACCTGTAGCAGCGTGCGAAGCGCCGGATCGAGCGTGGTGTGCCACAGCTGATCAGGGTTCATCTCGCCAAGTCCCTTGAACCGCTGCACTGTCAACCCACGCCTGCCATGTGCGATAATGCGATCGAACGCAGTGGCCGGTCCCGGCACCGTCACTTCCTGAGCGTCAAGCTTCAGCCGTGCGGGTGAGGCGAAGCGACGCGCGAGTTCGGGCGCCAAGTTGTCGAGCCGCCGCGCATCCTCGCTGCGGAGTGACGCGCCATCGATCGTGTAGCGCTCGGCCACACCGCGCACCATGCGCGACATTGTCAGGCCGCCATCGGCACTGACCACCCAGCCTTGCTCGGTCGGCAACGACACCGCATTCAGCCGCGTGACCAGCGTCGGTCCCACCTCGATTGCCCGTTGCGGGTCCTGCTTCAGCGCACCGGCGATCGCCACCTGCTCCAGGAAGCCGATTGGTGCTGTTACCGACAGCCGCCGCAGCAACGCGGCGACATGGCGGAGCCAGCGGACATGTTCGTGCAGTTCCGGACCCTCGAAGGTGTCGTCGTCGGCATAGGTCAGCCGCGCATCCGCCAGCGCCTTGTCGAGCAGGAACGCCTCGAGCTGATCGTCGTCCTTCAGATAGCGTTCGTCGTTCCCGCGCTTGGCGCGGTACAGGGGGGGCTGCGCGATGTAGAGATGGCCACGCGCGATCAGGTCCGGCATCTGCCGGAAGAAGAATGTCAGCAAGAGCGTGCGGATATGCGAGCCATCCACGTCGGCGTCGGTCATGATGACGATGCGGTGGTAGCGCAGCTTGGCAATGTCGAAGCCACCCTGCTCCGGCTCACCCCGGCCGATGCCCGTCCCCAGTGCGGTGATCAGTGTGCCTATTTCGGCGCTGCCCAGCATGCGGTCGAAGCGGGCACGCTCGACGTTCAGGATCTTGCCCTTCAGCGGCAGGATTGCCTGGTTCTTGCGATCACGCCCCTGCTTGGCGGAACCGCCGGCGCTGTCTCCCTCGACGATGAAGATCTCGCACTTGGCCGGGTCGCGCTCCTGGCAGTCGGCCAGCTTGCCGGGCAGCGTGGAGACGTCCAGCACGCCCTTGCGCCGCGTCAGTTCGCGCGCCTTGCGTGCGGCTTCGCGTGCGGCAGCCGCGTCCATCACCTTCTGGACGACGGATTTCGCCTCCTTCGGATGCGTCTCGAACCAGTGGGCGACCGCGTCCGCGACTGCAGCCTGCACCACAGGCTGCACCTCCGAGGAGACGAGTTTATCCTTGGTCTGCGATGAGAATTTTGGATCGGGAACCTTGACCGACAGCACCGCCGTCATGCCCTCACGCATGTCGTCGCCGACCAGCTGGAGCTGTTCCTTCTTGCCCATGCCCTCGGCATATTTCGTCACCACCCGGGTGAGGGCCTGGCGGAAGCCGGCCAGGTGCGTGCCACCGTCGCGTTGATGGATGTTGTTGGTAAAGCACAACATCGTCTCGTGATAGCTGTCGTTCCACGAGAGCGCGAACTCAACGCGAATGCCCTGCGCGTCGTCTGCGGCGTGCAGGTTGATCGGCGGCGCAAACACTGCGGTCTTGCCGCGGTCAAGCCATTCGACAAAGGCGATCAGCCCGCCCTCGTAGTGCAACACAACCTCAACCGCCGGCGGATGGCGTTCGTCCCGCAGCACGATGCTCAAGCCTGAATTCAGAAAGGCCAGTTCGCGCAACCGGCGCTCCAGCAAAGCGATGTCGAATTCGGTGCGGGTGAACGTGGCGGGACTAGGCTTGAACGTGACTTCGGTGCCGCTGATCCGTTCCGATGGTCCCACAACCACCAGCGGTGCCTCGGCATCGCCGTTGCGAAACCGGATTAAATGTTCGATGCCGTGCCGCCAGATCCGGACCTCCATCCACTCGGACAGCGCGTTCACCACCGCCGCGCCAACGCCGTGCAGGCCACCCGACACCTTGTATGAGCTCTGATTGAACTTGCCCCCCGCGTGCAGCCGGGTCAGCACCACTTCGGCCGCCGATATGCCCTCCTCGGGATGGATATCGGTTGGGATACCGCGCCCGTTGTCGCGCACAGTCACCGAGCCGTCGCCATTCAGGACCAGCTCGCAGCGTGAGGCGAATCCCGCCTGCGCCTCATCGACCGCATTGTCGATGATCTCGAACGCCATATGATGCAGACCCGAGCCGTCGTCGGTGTCGCCGATATACATGCCCGGCCGTCGGCGCACCGCATCAAGGCCTTTCAGGACCGAGATGGATGCGGCGTCGTAAGCATCAGAATCAGGCTGCGGCGCGGTGTCGTCGGACATGCCGGCGGGAGACTCCGGGGGCTGTTTGGATACTCTAGATGTATAGCCGCTACAGCGCCCCGGGCACAGGGGTCTCGGTCGATTCTGCTTGTGGAAAACGCTGGTCCGCCAGCAATTTTCCGTCGTATACGCGCAACCCTTCCGCTACCCCCGCGAGCGGCAGGAAGGTTTCGGCGTCGGTGCCGGTGATCAGCGTCTGGGCCGGCAGTGTGAGCATCGCGGAGAACAGTGCGGCACGACGATCGGGATCGAGATGCACCGCCGGCTCATCCAGCAGCAGCATCGGCGCAAAGCCTCGCGCCTCGGCAATCAGCGCCGCGTGCCGCAGGATGACGCCGACCAGCAGCGCCTTCTGCTCGCCGGTCGAGGCAAGTGCTGCTGCTACGCCGGTCGTGGCGTCGCTCAGCAGCATATCGGCGCGATGGGCGCCGATCGTCGCCAACCCAGCAGCAGCGTCGCGTGTACGTGCCTCCGCAAGCTTGTCGCGCAGCCAGTCCTCGACCGCCACAGCCGGCGTAGTGGCGATCTGGTCAGCGATCGGGCAGGTCACTGACATACGCGCAACAGGGAAGCCGGGGATCGCCGCCACGCTGTTCATCCGGGCGACCAGGGCCAGCCGCGCGGCCGTGGCGGCAACCGCATGGCGTGCCATCGCATCCTCGAGGCCGCGAAGCCAGGCGACGTCGATGCGGCCGTTCGCCAGCAATCGGTTGCGCTGCGCCATCGCGTTGTCGTAGGCGGCGATTTCGCGCGCATGTCCTGGCTCCAGCGCCCAGACGAGGCGATCAAGAAAGCGCCGTCGGCCGGAGGCGCTCTCTTGGAACAGCCGATCCATCTGGGGCGTCAGCCACACCGCGGCGACCCGCGAGGCGATTTCCCCCTGGTTCCGCGGCGCAGTTCCATCGAGCCGGAACACCCGGCGATCGGAAGGACCCTCAGGCAGGGTACCAGTCCCGATATGCGCTTCGCCCTCCGCAGTCGCGAAGCGACCGGCCACCGCCCAACCTCCACCACCGCCATGCCGCGGCAAATCCGCGATCCGCGCGTTGCGCAGGCCACGGCCAGGCACGAGCAGCGAGATCGCCTCCAGCAGATTCGTCTTTCCACTGCCGTTCGGGCCAAACAGCGCACTGATTTGGGCGGCCGGCTGCCAAGTCAGCGCCGGGTAGCTACGGAAGTCAGTCAGTGACAGGCGAGTCAGTCGCATATGCCGATGTGTGTTTGCCTCCGCCGTCGCGTCAATGTTCGACTGTGGTAGCCAAATGCTCTCGTCCCAACAGGCCGGGCGTTGTCGGCCCTTGCAAGTAAAACCAAGTAATTCTCCGATCCGGAAAGGTTATTATATGCTGCCAGGAGCTCGCGCTCCTGCAATTGCGCGTGTCCTGGCGTTTGACCAGGATCGCCAGGGGGCAATCTTGCCAAGCAGGAATACGGCGTGTATTGGCAAGATATGCGAGGGCGAGGGTCACGACAGACCAGTGCTCTGTCGCACTGGGCGGGCTTGTTCGTCGCTGTTCTTGCAGCGTCGGGCTGCTATTCTATCGCGCAGGCGCAGGGGACGGGCGAGACCGGCGACCAGACCGCGCTGGCAATACCGCGCATCGGGTTGCCAGGGGCGGCGAGCGTCGGTTTTCCACAGCCCCTGTCACTGGCCGACGCGGCCCAGGTCCGGAGGATTTTCGCTCTCCAGGCCAACGGTTCGGTGGCCGAAGCCGGGCGCGATACCGAGCATCTCCAGAATGATCTGTTGCTGGGCGCCATCTTGGCCGACCGCTACCTGCGCTATCGTACGAGCCCGGAGGAGCTCTCCGCCTGGCTCACCAGGTTCGGGGATCAGCCCGAGGCGTCGTCGATCCGCAGGGTGCTGGAACAGATCGCGCCGGCGGCAAATGCGCCGGCCACGGAAATTTCAGCGCCGGCCCGAGGTGTCCGCTATACGCCCACCGACGCCCGCCGCCTGTTCGTGGAAAACCGGGACAACGACGTTTTGGCCTTGGCTCGCGCGCCGCGGGCTGGGGCAGAGGCAAGGTTCGTGGGTGGGCTGGCTGCCGTCCGGCTGAACCAGCCGGACGTGGCCGCCGAGTTGTTCGAGGCGGCTTATCGCGCCGGTACCACCCAAACCTTGAGGGTGGCCGGCGCGTTCTGGGGCGCCAGGGTGGCGCAGCATCTTGGGGATCGTGGCCGGTTCGCCGTCTGGATGCATCGCGCTGCGCTCGAAGGTGACAGCTTCTATGCCCTGATTGCCCGCCGCACCCTCGGCCCCGGGATTGCCTGTGTGGCGAGCGGGACGATCGGCAACGCTGATGTAGACGCCTTGATGGCGACTGCACAGGGCCGGCGCGCGTTCGCCCTGCTGCAGGTCGGGGAGCGGCGCCTGGCGGAGGGCGAGCTGCGGGCGCTCTGGGTGGACACCGCGCAAGACGGGCTGTTGGACAATGCTATTTTGCTGGTAGCCCGAGCAGTCGGCTTTGCCCAATTGGCCTCTGAAATCGACCAAGGTCCCAGGGCGCAGTCGAATGGAGGCAGTCTGGCCAAGTTGCGGCCGGCGCAGGGCTTCCTGGTCGACCCTCCATTGGTCTATGCCCTGGTGCGGCGCGAGTCCAACTTCCAACCTTCGGCTGTATCCGTCTCGGGCGCTCGTGGCCTGATGCAGTTGATGCCGCAGACGGCTCAGGCGGTGGCGGGTGCACAGGCCGCGCAGCTGCATGATCCGGCGGTCAACTTGGCGATCGGCCAAAAATATCTGCTCACCCTCGCCGCGGACGAGGCGATCGACGGCGACCTGATCCGCTTGCTCGCAGGTTATGGCCAGGGGCAGGGCGGACTGCGTAAGTGGGTCGATCAAGTGCGCGACGGCGGCGACCCGCTGATGTTCATCGAAGCGATTCCAAGCGCGACTATCAGGGCTGCTGTTCAAGACTCGCTGGTCTATTCATGGCATTACGCCACCCGGCTGCATCTGCCGGCAGCTAGCCTCGATGCGCTGGCAGCTGGTCAGTATCCGCGCCTGGTTCGGGCGGCCGATAGTGCCAGGGCGGCAAACCGCGCGTGCTCACGAGTGCTGGGATTGCGTTAGCCCCAACTTAGCTGCCCATGCTTCGTAGGAGCACTCAACTCATATGCTCTCGTGGTGCCGGTGCCTGCTTTTTTGGGGCGGACTGCTCACGCTCTTCACTACCTCCTGCGCACCCAGACAAGGTGTTTTTTTCGACGAGGCGATAGCGCCGCAACTAGGGCTTGAGGCACCGCTGCTGCCGCTGTATCGCGCGCTCGCATTCAACTCCAACGTGGTCATTCTGCAGATTGGCGACAGCCATACCGCCAATGACAGTTTCAGCGCCAGGATGCGCGAGCTGTTCCAGGCGCAATTCGGTGACGCCGGTCTCGGCGTATTGCCGCCGGGGGTGCCGAGTGGGGGTTATAGACCCGCACGCCTGTCGGTCACACAGGAGGGTTGGTCGGTCGTAAGCAGTACTGACCCCGATGCGGCCGGACCGTTCGGGATTACCGGCCTGCGTCAGCATGCGGGTGGCGCGGCGACGATGGCCTTGACTGTCGATGACAGCAACGAGCTTGCCGACGTCGAGATCGAGCTGCTGCGCCAACCACGCGGCGGCACTGTGTTCGCCGCGCTGGAGCACGGCAGCCGTGCTGCCATCTCTACGAACGCACCAACTCAGAATGCAGCCTGGCAGCCGGTTCCGCCCGCGCCTGGAAGCCATACGCTGGATGTGGAGGCACTGGGGGACGGTCCCGTCGATATGCTGGCCTGGAGCATCACGCGCAGCCGTCCCGGCGTCGTCTACGCGAACCTGGGTAGAGTGGGCCGTTGGGATCCGACGATTGTCCGCCAGGAACTAGAGCACCTCAATCCGTCAGCGATCGTCCTGACGTTCGGCACCGATGCCGGCTTCCGCGACAATATCGACGTTGCGGCATACGGCAAGAATCTGGCGGCAAGGCTGCGCCAACTGCATGCGGCGTCACCGCAGGCCGCGCTGCTGGTGCTGGGACCGCCCGATGCCTATCGGCGTCGTCCGAGGCACAGCGCAGTCCCAGTCGCCTGCGATAATTCCGAATGGACCGAACCGCCCAACCTGGACCCGATCCGACAGACAGAACGTGCCGTGGCCCCGCGCGAGAACGTATATTTTTGGGACTGGCAGGCGGCGATGGGTGGCCCGTGCAGCATGCTGCGTTGGGCGCTGACAAAACCACCCATGGCTGCGTCGGATCGCGAGCATCTGCTCGCCTCCGGATACCGCGCGTCAGCCGAGGCACTCTTCCGCACTATCATGAACGGCTACGAGCGCTACCAACAGGCGCTGCGCCCCACGTCTTGATCCGGTTGCCGATAACACAGCTGTCCTGACTACCATTTTCGCGGCAAACTTTGCCGGAAGGGACCAGGGGAACGCCGATGCCCGATACTACCAGCACCATTCCGGCCCGCCGCGGCAAGGCGGCGTTCGCCGCCGCTGGCCAGGTCATTCGCGTGATCAATACGCATGGCGAGCAGGTGGTAGATACCTGGGCGTTCAACCGCCACGACCTGACGGAATTTATGTCGATGGAGCACAGCCGGGCGACCATGCGCCGCTTGGTCCCGCGCGTCGGCGATACGCTGCTGACCAACCACAGGCGGCCGATCTTGACCGTGCTGGAGGACACGTCGGGGGGCATCCACGATACGCTTATGGCGGCTTGCGACCGCTACCGATACGAGGAACTCGGCTGCGCGGAATATCATGACAACTGCACCGACAACCTGGCGCAGGGTTTGACCGAGCTGGGATTGCGGCTGCCGGAGACCCCCAGCCCGCTCAACCTTTTCATGAACATCCCCTGGACCATCGACGGTGCGCTGTCATTCGAGCCGCCGGTGTCCACGCCTGGCAGCTACATCAGGCTGCGCGCCGAGATGGACCTGGTCATTGCGTTCTCGGCGTGCCCACAGGATATTCTGCCGATCAATGGAAAAGCTGGGAAACCGACAGAGGCACATTTCCAGATCGAACGGTGATGCGCGTGCTTATTTGAATGTCGCTTTCCATGTGGACGTGAAGAAGGCGAACAGCGCGTCACCGGCAATCACACCGGCGCCAAAGACTTCCATTCCTTCGGCCTTGGCGAAGCGCTCCCACAAAAAGCGACAGGCGATACCGACCAGCACCGCCCAGCCCGCGAGCGGAAAGGGGATCAGCAGCCCGGTGGAGAGCAGAATGCCCAGTTGCCTTCGTGGACCTCCAAGGAACTGGATGATCGCACCAGGGATCGCCCATAATGCCAGCGACCATGCGACATCGGCCGATGCACCGGCCTTGATCGTTGCTACGTAGACGCGGTCGACCGGCGCGACGAGGTTCTGTGCGAAAAAGCCTGGATAGGCGATCAGCACCACGACGCCAGCGATCACAAAAGCGAACATCGCTGCAAAAAGCTGTTGGCGACGACCATCGCGCTCGAAGGCTGGATCGCTGCCATAGCCCCGCAACATGAAGCCCGCCTTCAGGTCGTAGCCCATATCGGCAAAGGCGGGGCCTGTGGCAGCGGAAAAGCCAACCAGCAGCGCCAGCGCAATCGGAGGAAATCCGATCAGCATGCCGATCACCAACGTGATCAGTGCCACGGCGAAAGCGGGAAACCAGCCGGAATGCATTGCGGCAAGCCCAACAATGAGTTCGTGCACCAACGCGGCAAAGGCAGCGTAGACGAGGAACAACAGGAGCATGCCGACGGAAAGCTGCGCCGCCAGGCCGCCAAGCAGTCCGATCAGCAACGCAACAACCAGAAACGCCAGGCTGCCCATACCAAGCGAGTGTCGGACCTCGGCCGGCGTGCGCGTTGCACTGGCGTTATCGGTGCGCGCTGTGTGTCGACCAAGAATGATGATGGCCACCTGGATCAACGCGACGACGCCTGCGCCGACCATCATGCCATGTGGGACGTACGCCTTGGCGATGTCGCCGCCTGGGAAGATGCCGCCGAACAGCAGCGTCGAGTAGCCGCGCAGCAGCAGACCAATACCGAACATCGACAACGCCCAGATATTGCCGATGAATGCCACACCGAATGCCGACATCACGGCCGGCGCGATCAGCCAATTGCCGATGATGCCAACCAGCACGCCAATGCCGAGTATCACGGCCTTGCGACCGCCTTCATCACCGGCGCGGATCGCTTCGGCCGCCGCCGCTCCGGGCGGCCAGGCGCCGGTGGCTGGGAATACCTCGGAATCGAACGTGCGGTACAGCATGTAACCGTCGATCAGCATCGCCAGGAAAACGCCGGCGAACAGCGCGGGAACCAGGTCGGGACGGCCAAGGACGAATGGGATACCGATTGGCAGCATCAGTGCATTGCCCGCGCCGAAAGTGGCTGCCGAAATCGCGCTCTGCGCCAAATTTTGCATGTGGATCGAACGATAACGGATGAACACGTTGAGCGGGATACGCGCCAGAGCCATCCCGGCGAGTGCGCCGATCAACGAAGTATTCGCCGTGATGCCGAGGGTGACAATGAGCTGAACGCCAATGATGGCGCCGACAACGCAAAGCGGCGCGATCAGCAGGAGCGATCCGAGCTCGATGAAACGCGGATGAATGCGCGAGCCAGGTCTCGGTGCGGTTGTCGTCCGGTCTTCTGCCAGATCGCTCATTTGCCTGTCCCCGTTTTACTATTCCGCCGCTTTGCCAGCAGCGATCTGCAAGCCGTAGTCGCGTTCAGCCGCTTCTGGCGACACGATGCCTTCTGCCACGTCCTGTTCCACCAGGGCGGTCGGCCGCGCGCGTGGATCACCGAAGCCGGCGCCGCCCGCCAGCTGCACCTCCACGATCTGATCGGTGCACGTCAGCGTCACCAGTTCACCTGTGCCGCAGTCGTGCGTCACGTTGCCATCGGGATCGAGCAGCACGCCACGCACGCTGCCACCCGCCATGCCTCCCTGCAGACCTTGCACGGTGACGCCAACGCCTTCTGGATAGACCGACGCCAACGTCGGCAGGCCGTCATCATGCAGCTTGCGCAGCCGCGTTCGCACGCCACAGCCACCACGACGCTCACCAGGGCCGCCGCTGTCAGTGACGAACGATTTTTCCAACACCAACACCGGGGCGCGTGCCTCCATCAATTCCACCGAGGTGTTGGCGGCAGATGTCGGGTAGAGCAGGGCTGACTTACCGTCACCCTGCTGTGACGCGCCCTGGCCGGCACCCATGAAGAAATGGTCGGCGTAGACATAGCCATTCGCTTCCCGGCCATAGATGTTGATCGCGACTGGCAGGCCGGTCGCCGACTGCACCTGTGCCGGCGCGGCATCCACCAGCGCGCGAAAAATGTTGGGTGCGATATACCAGCCGACGCGTGTGCGCAGGTTCACCGAGGCCGGCTTGGTGCAGTTAAGGATGGAACCTTCCGGAGCCTTCACGGTGAATGGCCGATAGCAGCCGGCATTGCTGCGCACCTGCGGGCTGAGGAGACATTTCATCGGGTACGTCGCATGCGCCGCCGTGTAGCTGTAGGTGCAATTGAGCCCGCCTTGCGGCAATTGCGCTGGCGCACCCGCGAAGTCGAGTTCGATCTCATCGCCCTGGACGGTGAGCCTCAGCGGATAATCCAGCTTCTCACCAAGAGGATTATTCCAGATCGCCGAGTGGTAGACGCCATCTGGCAATGCACGGATCGCCTCACGCATGGCGATTTCGGCACGTGTCTGCACGACGTGCGCAAGCGCGCGCAGGTCGTGCATGCCGTACTCATCCATGAAAGCCAGCAGACGTTCCGCACCCAGAGTGTTGGCGGCGATGAAGGAGTGGATGTCACCCAGCACCTCCTCGTGCTTGCGCACGTTCTCGGCGATCAGGGTGAACAGGTCATGATTTGGCACGCCCGCGCGATACAGCATCATGGGCGGGATCTGGATGCCTTCCTCATAGATTTCGCGTGCCCGCAGGCTATCCTTGGTGCCGCCGATGTCGCCGACATGGCCGACCGTGCCCGTGAGCGCAACCAGCGTGCCGTTGCGGAACACCGGTGTGACCACGGCGATATCGAACAGATGCCCGGCGCACAGCCATGGGTCGTTGGTCACCAGAACGTCGCCGGGTTGCAGCGTCTCGGGCGGGAACTTGTCCAGCAGTGCCTTCACCGCACGTGGCAGCGTCAGATTGAACACCGGCATTGCCCGTGGTGAATGCGCGAGCGAATCGCCGCGGGCGTCGAGCAGATCGCAGGCAAAGTCCTGCGCCTCTGAGACGATCAGCGAGAAGGCCGTGCGACAGATCGTCTGCCACATCTCTTCGACCACGGTGACCAGGCGGCTCCACATGATTTCCAATGAAACCGGATCAGCCTCGATCGATGCAGCCGCCTGTTCGATTGGTGTGTCAACTGTGACTCGTGCTGTAGGCGCTACAGCAACGCCGACGTCGATTACCAGCGTGCCGCTGACATCGACCGTGACGCTGTCGCCGGGTGGAATGACGGTAGTGGCCTCGCGCTCTTCGATGATTGCGGGTCCAGCAACGTGCGCGCCAGGTGCCAGGGCGTAGCGATCATAAACCGGCGTATCGACAAAACCGCGATCGAACCAAGCCGCGCGCGTGCCCTTCTGCGTGTCACCAGAACTCCGAACGCCGGCTTCGGTGAGCGAGAGTTGTGGCAGTGGTCCGCGGCAACGGACGCGGAACGATACCGCCATCACTCCGACGCCCTCATAGACGGCTGTATATCGCGCCGCATAGGCGGAAGCGAAGGCTGCACGGATCGTCGGCATGGTCGCATCCGTGATTGGTCCATCAGGCAGCCGCACGGTAATCTCGTGCATCTGCCCTTCCAGGCGCATGTCCGCCAGGCGTTCGGTTACAATCTCCGGCTGATCGACGAGCCGCGCAGAGGCGGCTGCCGTGAGTTCGCGCAAAATCCCATCGATCGCCGCCGCCGCCCCAGCTGTGTCGAGCAGAATCGGATGACTGCGCACCTGCTCAAACGACAGGGGGGCGGCGAGGAAGCCGAGCGCCGATGCAGCCCCGGACGCGGGCGGGATTAGCACCTGCTTCACACCGAGAATGCGAGCCACTCCCGCGGCGTGTGCCGGCCCGGCGCCACCGAAGCCAACCATGGCATAGGCACGCGGGTCCTTGCCCTTTTCCACGATATGAATGCGCGCGGCAGCGGCCATGTTCTCCACCACCATGCGGTGAATGCCCCACGCAGTATCTATTGCGGTGAGCCCTAGCGCGTCGCCAACTCTTGCCAGCGCCTGATGCGCTGCTTCGCGGTTGAGCGCCATGCGGCCGCCGAGGAAAAACCCAGGATCGTAATAGCCGAGGAGCAGATTGGCGTCGGTCACCGTTGGCTCAGCGCCGCCGCGCGCGTAGCACGCCGGCCCCGGATCGGCTCCCGCCGAATGCGGGCCGACGCGCAGCAGCCCGACTTCGTCGATCGAGGCGACCGATCCACCGCCGGCGCCGATCTCGATCATGTCGATCACCGGAGCCTTGATCGGCAGGCCCGAGCCCTTCTTGAAGCGATGCACGCGAGCCGCTTCCATCATCGGTGCGACTTCAGCGCGGCCGTCTTCGATCAGGCAGGCCTTCGCCGTGGTGCCGCCCATATCGAACGAGATCACGTCGCGCTTGCCGGTCGCCGCGCCAAAAAAAGCGGTCGCAAGGCCGCCGCCAGCGGGACCGCTTTCCAGCATACGAATTGGAAAGTCTCGCGCCGTCTCGGCCGATAGCAGTCCGCCTGCAGAGTGCATGAACCGCAGCTCACCGCGGAAGCCGCGCGCGTGCAGTTCGCGTTCTAGTTTTTCGATGTAGCGACTCATCAACGGCTGCACGTAGGCGTTGGCACAGGTAGTGTTACAGCGCTGGTACTCCCATAACTCCGCCACCACATTGGATGAGATCGACACGGCGAGGTCGGGAAATGCGGTGCGAACCGCGTCCGCCGCGGCACGTTCATGCGCCGAATTGCGGTAGGCGTGCAGGAAGCAGATGGCAATCGCTTCAATGCCATCGGCGACCAGTCGATGTGCCACAGCGCGCACCTCTTCCAGATCGAGAGATGTCAGGGCATTGCCGTCGCGGTCCATGCGTTCAGCCACTTCCAGGCGGTGACGGCGCGGCACCAGCGGGTCTGGGAACTTCAGAAACAGGTCATAGATGTCGTAGCGCTGCTCGGTGCCCATCTCGAGGATATCCCGGAATCCGCGCGTGGTGATCAGCCCGAGGCGAGCGCCACTGCGTTCGATCAACGCGTTGGTGACCAAAGTTGTGCCGTGCACGACATCGCCGATGTCGGCGAGTGACAGTCCGGCGGCTTGCAGCAGTTCAGTCAGGCCCTGGAGTGCGCCGACCGATGGGTCATTCGGCGTGGTCAGGCACTTATGCAGCCGAATTTCCGACTGTTTCGTATCCAACAAAATGAAATCGGTGAAGGTGCCGCCGATGTCGAAGCCGATCCGGTAGCGAGCGGTGCTGGTCATTCGGAAATCCCGTGCGAGACTCCCGATTGTGCTTGCTCGCTACCGGAGGCTCAAGTCCCTCTAGCCCGTTATGCGGCCTGACGGTGCTGCGAAGCCTGGCCGAACAACTCGATCATGCCGCGGTTGAACGCCGGGATATCATCCGGTTTGCGGCTCGTGATCAGGTTGCCGTCTCGCACCATCGCCTCATCCACCCAATGTGCGCCGGCGTTGATCAAATCGGTCCTTAGCGCCGGCCAGGAGGTCATCCGACGACCTTTTGCAGCTCCGGCCTCGATCACGGTCCACGGGCCATGGCAGATTGCCGCGACCGGCTTGCGCGCCTCGAAGAACGCCTTCACGAACGCCACCGCCGCCGGAATCATGCGCAGCTTGTCAGGGCTCAGGACGCCGCCCGGCAGCACCAAAGCGTCAAACTGCTCTGGCTTGGCCTCTTCCAACGCCAGGTCCACCGCGACCTCGTCGCCCCACTCAGTGAATTTCCAGCCGCGGATCTTGCCTCGCTTTGGCGCGACAACGCGCGTATTGGCTCCGGCATCGTCCAGGGCCTGGCGGGGCTCCATCAGTTCGACCTGCTCGAACCCGTCTGTCGCGAGTATTGCGACCTTGAGACCCCTGAGATTTTCATCTGCCATTGAGCACTCCTCTGCTGCTGTGTGTCCATCTCCAACGAAGTGCGGATTGTTCGGTTCGCGGATGTTGAACGCCAGCGGGCCGTGGCGCAGAACGATGTTGGAGAAGCCACGCAGGAGGATTCGGCGATGGATCCGATCAAAAGACCGAACCGCTATCGGGAAATGACCGACCCGCAGGCGCGGCCACGCTATACGGGCATCCCGACATTCTTCCGTGCTCCCCACACCGAGTCGCTGGCCGATGTGGACATTGGCGTGATTGGCGTCCCGTACGACGGTGGGGTCACGAATCGGACCGGCGCGCGTCATGGGCCACGTGCGGTCCGTGATCAGTCCTCTCTGCTACGACGGTTGCACCCGCACGGGATCGCGCCGTTCGATGCGGCGAGGGTGCGCGATCTCGGGGACTGCTGGATCGAGCAGCCGTATGAGCTCGAGGGTGCGCTGGCCGAGATCGCCGTCTTCTACCAGACGATCATTGCTGCCAGGGTCACGCCGCTGTCCGTCGGCGGCGACCATTCGATCAGCCTGCCGATCCTGCGTGCCGTCGCCGCGGAACGACCCGTCGGCATGATCCACATCGATGCGCATTGCGACACCGGCGATGACTATCTCGGATCGCGTTTCCATCACGGCGCACCGTTCCGACGCGCAACCGAGGAAGGGCTGCTGGATCCGAAACGGGTGATCCAGATCGGCATCCGGGGAACGACCAACGATCCGGACATGTGGGGGTTCAGCACGCGTTCCGGCATGCGTGTGCTGGCTATGGAGGAGTTTCACGACAGGGGCTGGCACTACGCGGCGGAGGAAGCACGGCGCGTCGCCGGAGGCGGGCCCACCTATCTATCGTTTGACATCGATAGCCTGGACCCGTCGCAGGCACCGGGCACCGGGACTCCCGAGGCAGGGGGCATCACCGCGCTGGAAGCGCTGCGGCTATTGCGCGCGCTCCGCGGCATCGACTTTATCGGTGGCGACCTGGTCGAGGTCGCACCGCCATTCGACGTCGGCACGCTCACGTCCTTCAACGGCGCGTCGATACTGTTCGAGATACTTTGCCTGCTGGTCGAGGCCTGGCAGAAGCGGGTACAGGTAGCGTCCCGAGGGGGGTAGCGACGCTGCGATCTCGATAAGAGATCCCCCAGTCGCCAACGCGGCGCAATGCCCCGCGGGTGTGGGGTTGCCTTGTCGGTGCGCACCCAGCAATGACACTGGGTGTCCACTGCACAGTCGCTGGAAGCCGATTTGGACCAGGTTGTCGCCCTTCCGTTAGCCCGTCAGCGTCCGTGGCGCCTCTCGCGCCGCGGTGGCCGACGACTGGGCAAGGTGCTGGTCCTCTCGCTTTGGCTGCACCTCACCGCGCTGCTCCTGCTGGTGGTGACGGTGGACTACCAGCACCACGAGGAAGAACTGCCGCCTCCTTCCACTGTCTCGATGGTGTTCGAGGGGGGCACGCCAGAGGGGCCGGCGCTGCCAAATCCGCAGCTCAACGCCACCCCGACCGCTTCCCCGTCGCCACCTCCCACGCCCAGTCCCGCACCGGCCCCGACCCAGCAGGCTGCACCGGCGCCGCAACCGCCTCCCTCGGCACCGCCCGTCGCGGCCGCGCCACCGGCGCCGGCCGCGCCCACTCCCACGCCCACCCAACTCCTCCCGCTCCCCCCGCCGCCGCCTGCCGCAAATGCGGAGGTGCCGGTCCCAAAGCCGCCGCCACTCGCCATGGTGGTGCCGAGGCCGCCGGTGCCTCGTCCATCGCCGCCGCTGACGGCGCCCCCTTCGGTCGCGCCGCGGCCGTCGAGGCCGCAGGAATTTCCGGCGCCCACGAATTTTTCCTTCAATGCCGCGCCGTCCCAGATGCGCCCGCCGTCGCCACGGGCGGCGCCGCGGGGTGCGCCCAACACGCTGGACTTCTCTCTCGCGCCGCGGCGGGGGGCGACCGACACCTCGCCGTTTTCTCGTGTTGCCGGCGCTCACGTTGGTCCCGATTGGCGCAATGAGTTGAGCGCCTGGGTGCGCGCCCATGCCTATTATCCGGAGCAGGCGGCGATGAACGGAGAGGACGGCGACGTCATGGTGCAGGTCGTCGCCCAACCGAACGGTCACGTGACCTCTGTTGAAATGGTGCAGCGGTCCGGGTCGCGATGGTTGGACATGGCCCTGACGGCGCTGTTCCGCGACGCGAACCTGCCGCCATTGCACACCGATGACGGAATCACCTTCAACTTCACCATGCATTACATCCTGATCCGCACCCCGTGAGGGCGGTGCTGATCGGAGCATTCGCCGGCTGGGTGTCCGGCTGCGCCACTGTGCCGACTGATGGTCCAATACCGATCGGTGACGCCAGGCTCTATGTCGTCGAGCGCGGCTGGCACACGGATATCGGGTTGTCAGTCGATGACGTGAGCAGCCCACTCGCTTCGCTGGAACAAGCCTTCCCCGGCGTGCGCTTCATGGTGTTCGGTTTTGGTGAGCGCGCGTACTACATGGGGCAAAACGCAGGGTCCGGCGAAATGCTTGCAGCACTGCTGCCCAGCGAAAGCGCGATCCTGATGACGGCGCTCAACGCGTCGCCGGTTGAGGCTTTCCCCGACCATAAGGTGATCATCCTTCGGCTGCCGCCGGGCAATCTGGCGCGTGTTGCGGGGCGGCTCTGGGACGACCTGGAAAAGACCACCGACGGCAGGGTGTTGCGCCTTGCCGATGGCCCTTATGTCGGCAGCGTCTTCTACGCCTCAAACGAAACCTACGACGCGTTCCACACGTGCAACACCTGGACAGCGTTGCTGCTGCGCGAGGCCGGTTTCCCGATAGACCCGCACGTGCTGTTCGCGGGCCAAGTGATGCGGCAGGTGAGCGTCATCGCAGCGCGGCAAGCGGTTAGGAGATGATCAGCAGGGCGGCGCGGTGCCGTTCTGGCAGACCGCGGTGGTACCCGGCGGCACGACGATGGTTGTTCGTGAAGGAGGCGGCGGATTGCTGCTGCTGAAGCTGAGGCATCCGCCAAGCAGCAGCGGCAGGAGCAAGGGGAACAGACGCATCAGGTGGTACCTCGAGATAACTCGTTGCGATGCCTACCGGTGGCGCCAGGAAGCTGTCGCCTCACAACGCCGTGTGTGCTTTAGCGCACCGGCTCCACCCGCACGGTCGGCCTGCCAGGTCCATGCAGCAGGTCGCCGGGTTCGCCCCGCAGCACGTCTGTTGGTGGCCGAGACGCCTCTTCGCAAGCCATGCCGGGCGGGGCGAGCGGTATCGCTACGTAGACCTGTCCTTGATTGTTCGGCAGGTTCAGCGAGAGCGGCAGCGTCGGCTCGGTTGGCTCCGCCGTTGCGCAATCGGCGCGTGCCAGCAGTATCCCGGCCGCAAGGAGCGGATGCATGCCGCAGAGCATCCGCGCAACGGGTTAACGACTGGTTCGCGCGTGCACGCTCGACAACAGTGCGGGAATGAACACGAGGCTCGCCAGTAAGGTGCATCCCAGGCTGATCAGCAGCAGTTTGCCCATGGACGCGGTTCCAGGGTGCTCCGACAATGCCAATGAACCAAACGCTGTTCCCGTGGTGAGCGCCGAGAACACGATGGCTCGCGCGGTTGCCGATCCGAGGATCGCGCGTCGGCCCGCGCGCCAGTTCATGACGAAATAGATGTTGAACGACACGCCGACGCCCAAAAGCAGCGGCAAGGCGATGATATTGGCGAAGTTGAGCGGCAGCGGCAGCAGCACGGCGACCAGCAGCGTCAGTAGTGCCGACAGCAGCAACGGGGCAAGCACCAGCGCAACGTCGAGTACCCGCCGCAAGGCCAGCAGCAGGATGATCGTGATCGACACGATTGCGATAACCGCAGCGTTGCGGAACGCATTGATGATGGTCGTACTCGTCGCCTGGATCGTCACCGCCGCGCCGCCGGCATCAGGCGCGATCTCGGTGACCTGCTGCACGAACTCGGCCAATCCCCTGCTGCTGCGTGCGTCGGGGGTGGACAGCACCTGCATGCGAGCTCTTCCATCAGGCAGCAGCCAATCGCGCGCGACGTCCGGTGGGATGGAGTTGACGGTGACCGGCTCGGCGTTGAGCACTGTGCGCAGCCGGTCGAGTTCTTCTGGCAGGAACTCGGTCAACGCCTGGTTGGTCGCGAGCAGCAAGTCATCCGGGGCAGTCAGCAGGTTGTGCAGGTCAGCGTCGATCGCGACAAGCGGATGATCCTTCGGCAGCTTTGCCGTCGCCGGGTCAATCTGCGCAAGCGCCGTCCTCGCCGCCAAGCGGATCTGTTCCGCAGTGATCGGCGCCGACGGCGCCTGCGGCATGAGAGTGGGCGCGAGGATCGAATTAGCATCGGCGATGATTGCGAGTTTGGTCTGCTGATCGTCCGGCACGAAGCTCTGGATATCGATCACCTTCGATACGGTCGGCAGCTTGACCAGCTTTGCCTTCAGCGCCTCGGCTGCGGCCACATCCGGCTCGATGAGGTTGATGCTGTAGGGATTGGTGACCGGGTTGTCCATCAGGTCATACAGCGTGCGCATCGCCTCGGTGTTCGGGTTCTTGGTGTGCAGCGGATCCGAGTCGAACTGCAGCCGCGGCGAAAAAGCAATCGCGACTGCGGCGAGCGCGGCAAATACCAGCAGGATTGGTCGCCGGCGTCGCGCAATGATCGGGTCGAATGGCGCAAGCCAAGCGAATCCGACCACCGCCCGCTCGCCTCGCGGCCGGCACAGCGTGATGATCGCCGGCAGGAAGCCGAGTGTGCAGATGAACGCAATCAGCATGCCGGCGCCGGCGATCAGGCCCAGCTCTGCAACCCCGGAAAAGTCGGTCGGCACAAATCCCAAAAAACCGAATGAGGTTGCCAGGGAGGCCACGAGGATCTGGTCGCCGGTGCGTACGGCGTTCTGTCGCAGTGCCTCGCCTGGGTCGGGGTACTCAAAACGCCGCTCTCGATAACGCACCGAAAACTGAATGGCGAAGTCGACGGCGATTCCAACGAACAATATGCCGAAGCCGACTGAAATGAGGTTCAGCGTTCCCACTGCGGCGGAGGCGAACAGCAGGGTCAGCATGAGGCCCAACCCCAGGGTGGCCAGAATCGGCAGGATGAGCCGCCAGGTCTGCACGGCAAGGAACAGCCACAGGGTGATCAGCAGCAGGCTGCCGATCAAACCCCAGACTGCGCCTTGCACGACAGTGGCAAATTCCTCATCGGCCAATGCAACCTGCCCGGTGATACGCACACGTGCATCGCCCAACTTCACGAATGGCAAATCGGCGATGATGTCGCGCATGGCTTTCGTCGCGTCGCCCCCTGGCTCGAGGGCGCCGAAGTCAAGCTTCGGTTGAACCAGGACGAATACGTACTTCCCGGCGAGATCGCTGAGCTCGTTGCCGCCGAGCAGTGACTGCCACGACAGCGGCTGCGGGTGGCCGCTCAGCGCTTCGGCCAGCGCCCGATGGAACGCCTCGAGCGATGACAAGTACGGCGTGATGTCCTCGTCGCCCTTGGTCACGCCAATCCCGAGCAGCGACAGCGCCTGGAACAAACCGCGTGCAGTCGGGTCCGCCGCCAGCTGCCCAAGAAACGGTTGCGCATCGATCGTGCGGTTCATCAGGTCGGAAAGCTGCTTTGTATCGAGAAACAGCAGACCCTCCTTGCGGAAGAACGGGGCGGCGTCGGGCCGGCGAACCGAATCGAAATGCGTGTGGTCCTTGGCGATCGCAGCGGCCAGCGCGGCGGCCGTGGCGTCCGCCTCCTCGGGCTGACGGGCGTCAATCACGGCCACAAGCAGGTTGTTGAACTGCGGGAACGCCCGGTTCAGGGCGTCCGACTGCTGACGCCATGGCAGGCTGCTCGAGAACATCTGGTCGGTGTCGGTGGTGACGCTCAGATGTGTCGCGGCATAGAGCCCGGAGACAACTGCAAGCAGCAAGCCACCCAGCGCCACGTAAAGCGCGTGGCGACGGCTGAATTCGGCCACTCCGACGATAAGGCGGTTCAGCATCATTCCGGGCAGCAGCAGTGTCCTGGCCCGGCGCGTGCGGGCCGGGTTTGATAGTCGCTCAGGCGCGCCGGGTCCATGCCGGCTGGCCGGCGGTTTTCACGGGGTCGCCGTGGCGGTAGGAGATGCGCCGAATGAACAGGAGGGCCTTTGATGTCGATGTCGGGTGCAGCGAAAGATCGGGTCGGCCCACGCAGCCTCCCGCCGTTCCGCGCCGACCATGTGGGGAGCCTGTTGCGGCCGCGCGAGTTGGCCGAGGCGCGCGCCTTGCACAAAGCTGGGACGCTGCCTGCTGACGCACTGAAGGCGACAGAGGACCGCTGCATCGAGGCGGCGATCCGCAAGCAGGAGGAGCTTGGGTTGCGTGCCGCGACCGATGGAGAATACCGGCGCGCCTTCTGGCATTATGATTTCGTGTCGGGCTTGGATGGGGTCGAGCTTTACGAGCCGGAACAGAAGATCCAGTTCAAGGGCGGGCTGCCGCTGCCGCTCGCGCTGCGCGTTGTCGGCCGGATCGGCTGGAGCAAGCCCGTCATGGTCGACGATTTCCGCTTCGTTGCTGGGCATGTCAATAATGCGACAGCGAAGATGACCATACCGTCACCTTCGGTGGTGCATTTCCGTGGCGGCCGGCAGGCGATCGATCCAAAGACCTATCCGGATCTCGACATGTTCTTTGCTGATCTAGGGGAAGCCTATTGCAAGGCGGTCGCAGCGTTCGGTGCCGCAGGATGCAGGTATCTCCAGCTCGACGAGGTGAACATCGCCTATCTCTGCGACCCGGAGCAGATCGCCGGTCTTAAGGCGCGTGGCGAACATGTGGACAACCTGCTGTCGATCTACGCGGAGATGCTGAACCGCGCGATCGAGGGGCGGCCCGATGGCATGACCATCAGCATGCATCTGTGCCGGGGTAACTTCCGTTCGCACTGGGTGGCATCCGGTGGGTATGAACCGGTGGCGGAAGTGCTGTTCAATCAGATCAATTCCGATGCTTATTTCATGGAGTACGACACCGAGCGTGCCGGTGGCTTCGAGCCGCTGCGCTTTGTTCCGCGTGGGAACAAGGTGGTGGTTCTGGGGCTGGTCACCAGCAAGACCGGTGTGCTGGAAAGCAAAGACGACCTGAAGCGGCGGATCGATCAAGCTGCGAAGTACTTGCCGCTGGAGCAGCTCGCACTTTCGCCGCAATGCGGCTTCGCCAGCACCGAAGAGGGAAACACGCTGACCGAAGACGAACAGTGGGCGAAGCTGCGTTTGTGCGCCGAAGTGGCACGCGACGTTTGGGGCGGGATTTGACTCGTCCGGAACGCAGGAAGGTGTCGACCTAGGTTCCGCGCCGGCCACCGCAATTGGCGCTGCTTTCGCTGATATTGACGACGACGGCACTTCGCCTCGCATTTGGCACTGCGCTGGGATTGGGCGTGGACGAAAGCTATATGGTCGCGTCGGGGCGCGTGCTTAGCCTCGGCTATTACGACCACCCGCCGATCGCATGGTGGCTGAGTTGGGGCGCGGCACACCTGTTCGGCAGCGAAGCAGCGTTGCTGGTACGCCTGCCATTCATTGCGCTGTTCGCAGTCTCGACCTGGCTGATGTATCGGCTTGGCTGCGCGATCGAGAGTGAGCGGGCCGGTCTGTGGGCGGCGGTGCTGCTGAACATTTCCCCGGTGTTCGGCGTGACCACCGGCACCTGGGTGTTGCCTGACGGCCCATTGGACTGCGCACTGCTCGGCGCCGCGCTGTGCCTTGTCAACGCGCTGGAACGGGGGACGCTGGCTTGGTGGCTGGGCGCAGGGCTTTGTGCGGGCGCAGCGCTGCTGTCAAAGTATTCGGCGACGCTGACGATCCTCGGAGTGTTTCTGTATCTGCTGACCAGCCGACAGCACCGGCAGTTGCTCGTGACACCCAAGCCGTGGTTTGCCGCCCTGATTGCTGCGGTGATGTTTGCGCCGGTGCTGATGTGGAATGCGCGCCATGGCTGGACGTCGTTCGCGTTTCAGGCCGGCCGTGCCGAAGGCTTTCAGTTCCACCCTTTCGGTCCCCTGGTGACGCTGAGTGGCGAAGCGCTGTTCGTGCTGCCGTGGATCTGGCTGCCGATGATGGCCGTGCTCATCCTGGCGCTGCGCCGTGGGTCACAGGCTTGGCGCTCCTGGCTGTTGAGCTGGCTGGCCTTGCCGCCAATCGCGGTGTTCGCGGTCATCTCGGCCTGGTCCAGCCAGCGGGTGCTGTTCCATTGGGCGGCGCCCGGCTATCTGATGTTGTTTCCGTTACTCGGTGACGCAGTGGCGCGCCACATCGAGCGGGCGGCCGTTCGCTGGACGATAGCGGGAACGGGCGCATTCGTTGTTCTTGGCATGGTCATCGTGGCCAGTCAGGTTCGATGGGATTGGCTGCAGCCGGTGATCGCGGAAATCACGCGGAACGACCCCACAATCCAGGCGGTGGACTGGAGCTCATTGGGCGATGGGCTGCCGCCTGATGCGATGGTCGGCGCGCCAAATTGGCGCGACGCCGGCAAGATCGGCTATGCGCTGGGGCCCGACGTGACAACGGTTTGCCTTAGCCTTGATTGCCGGCAGTTCGGCCTGACATTACCCGCGCACCGGTTCATTGGCGCAAACTTCCTGATCTTCGTGCCCGAACATGCTGACCGCGCCGCCAACGAACTTGCTCGGGCTTTCGACCGGGTGGAGCGACTTCCGGACGCATCTATCCGTCAGGCCGGGCGGACATTGCAGACTGTGGCGGTGTTCCGTGGCGATCGCCTACGGGCTTGGCCGCCGCAATAACCACGTTGGCAACTGCACATGCTTGGGTCTAACAATGATCGCAAATGAGCATGGTATCGGATCGCATTCTCAGTCCGGCCGAGTTGCGAGCGTTATCAGGACGCTGCAACGCGGCAGGAATGCAGCGCCTGGCGATCCATGTCGCACTGCTGGTTGGCACCGGCACATTGCTCGCGATCTGCGGGCCGATGACGGTCGTTCCAGCGATGTTGGCATTCGGACTTGTGCAGGTGGCGTTGTTCGCGCCGGCGCATGAGGCCACTCATCAAACCGCTTTCGCGTCCCGTCGGCTCAATCAGATCGTTGGATGGCTCGCTGCGTGCCCGTCGCTGCTAAACCTGCACTTCTACACGGCGTTTCATTTCGCTCATCACCGACACACACAGATTCCAGGCAAAGATCCCGAACTTGAGATGGCGGCGCCGGACACGCTGCGCGCTTATATCAGACGCATTGTGGGCGTGCCCTATTGGCGGCTGCGGCTTCTGGTGATTGCCGATTGCTGGCGAGGCGATCTGAGCCGTTACCCTTATGTGTCGGCGGAGGCGGCACCCACGGTAATCCGCAGCGTGCGTGCGATGAGCGTGCTGATGGTCGGCGGATCGTCAATCGCGGCCATCCTGTTTGGTTGGCGGACGCCTTTCATATTCTGGGTTTTACCGCAACTGCTTTGCCAGCCTTTCCTGCGCGCCTACGTGCTGGCCGAGCACACTGGCTGCACAACGGACCGGAACGGGCTTACCAACACGCGAACGACGCTGACCAACCGGGTGGTCCGGCTGTTGATGTGGAATATGCCATTCCACGCGGAACATCATCTGTACCCGTCGATACCGTTCCATCGCTTGGCGGAAGCTCATCTGTCGCTGCGCGACAGGCTGGGGTTTGTCCAGCATGGGTATATCAACTGGAACCTTGACATTGTGCGGAATTTGGTCGCACGAACCTGACAGGTGGCACCCCGAGTCGCTGGGCGCTGGCCGCTCGCAATGAGGGGGAATGCGAAATGGACAAGTCGCGACGTCTTGGCGCTGAGTTCTTCGGCACATTCTGGCTGACCTTCGGCGGCTGCGGTAGCGCCGTATTGGCAGCTGCGTACCCATCCTTGGGGATCGGCTTTCTCGGGGTTGCCCTGGCGTTTGGTTTGACCGTGCTGACCATGGCGTATGCGGTAGGACATATCTCGGGCGGGCATTTCAATCCTGCCGTGACGGTCGGGCTTTGGGCAGGAAAGCGTTGCGCCACAGGCGATGTTATTCCCTACATCGTGGCGCAGGTGATCGGCGCTATCGTCGCCGCGGCAGTGCTGTACTGGATCGCATCAGGTAAGCCGGGATGGGTACCGGATGGCTTTGCCTCGAACGGCTATGGCGATCTCAGTCCTGGCAAGTACAGCTTCGGGTCGTGCCTGGTGATGGAAGTGCTGATGACGTTCTTCTTCCTGCTGATCATCATCGGCTGCACGTCGAAGGGCGCGGCGGTCGGGTTTGCCGGTATTCCGATCGGGCTGGCGCTGACGCTGATTCATTTGGTGTCGATCCCGGTGACCAACACCTCGGTCAATCCGGCGCGCAGCACCGGTCCGGCGTTGTTTGCTGGTGGCGCCTACGTGGCGCAGCTCTGGTTATTCTGGCTGGCGCCGATCGTAGGTGCGCTGATAGCAGGCCTGGTAGCGCGCTGGCTGCACGAGACAGACGAGGTGGCACTCGCCGAGTAGCGGCGAGAGTCACATCGTTGCACCGAGCACCCAAGGAGCAAACTCTGCGGCGCCGAAGTCGAACTGTTCGCTCTTGGTCTGCTCGCCCGAGGCGACGCGCAGCATGAGTTTGAAAATGCGTTCGCCGCACTGCTGCACGGTCTCATCACCCTCAAGGATCGTGCCGCAGTTCACGTCCATGTCGTCTGCCATGCGCCGATACATCGGCGTGTTGGTCGCGAGCTTGATAGAGGGCGCAGGCTTGCAGCCGAACACGCTGCCACGACCGGTGGTGAAGCAGACGAGGTTCGCGCCACCGGCCACCTGCCCGGTCGCCGACACCGGATCGTAGCCTGGCGTATCCATGAACACGAAGCCCTTCGCCGTCACCTTCTCGGCGTAGCCCACAACGTCCACGAGATTGGTGCTGCCGGCCTTCGCCATTGCACCGAGTGACTTCTCCAGGATCGTGGTCAGGCCGCCCGCCTTGTTGCCGGGCGAGGGGTTCGCGTTCATCTCTGCCCCCTCGCGCTGGGTGTAATCCTCCCACCACCGCATCAGTGGCGACCAGTTTTTCGCCTA
The DNA here is from genome assembly GCA_046732975.1 of Pseudomonadota bacterium. Taxonomy (GTDB): domain Bacteria; phylum Pseudomonadota; class Alphaproteobacteria; order Acetobacterales; family Acetobacteraceae; genus JAMXLO01. The sequence continues at coordinate 4,509 of JBKPOG010000250.1, read as the reverse complement.
CCTCGCGGGATACCGCGCGGCGCGTCAGCAGATGTTCGGCGCCATAGGTCTCGGGCGTCTCAGACAGGATGACCGAGCCGCCATGGCGCACTACCAGGTCGCTTGCCGCGCCGAGCGCGGGGTTGGCTGATACCCCGGAGTAGCCATCCGAGCCGCCGCATTGCAGCGCCACCGTCAGTTCGCTGACGAGCACCGGTTCACGCTGCACCTTGTTGGCTTCGGCCAGCACCTCCTTCACGAAGGCGACGCCAGCCTCGACCGTCTTGCGCGTGCCGCCCATCGACTGGATGTCCATGTTGCGAATGCGATCGGTCAGGCGCTGCTCTTCCTTCAGACCGCGGATCTGGTTCACCTCGCATCCCAGTCCCAGCACGACTACATGCGAGAAATTGGCGTGACGAGCGTAGCCGGCCAACGTGCGGCGCAGCACGCGCAACGGCTCGCTTTCTGTCATGCCGCACCCGGTCTTGTGGGTCAGCGCCACCACTCCGTCCACGTTGGGGTAGTCCGCCAAAGGATCATCGTCGGTGAACGGGTTGCGGCGGAACACGTCCGCAATTAGCCCGGCGACGTGCGCGGAACAGTTCACGCTGGTCAGGATGCCGATGTAGTTGCGCGTCGCCGCCCGGCCGTCAGGTCGACGAATGCCGTCGAAGGTCAATGGCGTGTTGGCGTAATCGGTTGGCCTGACATCGAGGCCATAGGCGTAGTCCTTGGCGAAATCGCCCATCCCGCAGTTCTGGACATGGACGTGCTGGCCAGCGGAGATCGCCTGGGAGGCGAAGCCAATGATCTGACCATAGCGCCGCACCGGTTCGCCTGTTGCGATCGGCCGCACTGCCACTTTGTGACCGGCAGGGATGCGCTCTTGGGCGGCGACTCCCTCGACCACCGGCGTCCCCGGCAGCAGCGTGGCGCGCGCAATTACCACGCTGTCGTCCGGGTGTAGGCGAATCACTGCGGGTGGGGCCATGGCGCTCTCCTTGAGGTCCGAGCGGTGAAGTAGCGTGGTCTCTCGCGCTCGGTGTTCTGGTTTGCCGGACGCTTTTGGGCTCAGTCGGCACTGAAATGCGACATGCGCCTTGCGTGCTGCTATGTCCAGGTGGGCGCCGTCGCTCTGGCGCATCAGCCAGCAGGAAGTGCCTTGTGTCGGCTGGATCGCTGGCAACAATCCGCTACCAGCAGAGCAGAACGGCCTCTTGCAGGGTTCGTCTGGTATGCAGAAGGTTCGACCCGTCTACAAAGGATCCGTCTGGCATGAGTGTCGACTCATTGACATCCTCGCTACTGAATCGGCGCGAAGCTCGACGAGCATTCGCGAAGATCGCGGCGAAGACACTCCTGTTGTTGCCGATGGTCGGCGCGAGAAGTGCCACCCTCGCGATCGAAGATGTGGCGGCTACAATGAATTCGACACGATCTCGTGAGTCAGATCCGCCCTCTCAGTCCTTGCGGCCGATGAGCGTAGCGGGGCCAACCGCATCAAGTTCATTCTTAACGGCGGACTTCGCTTCGCCAAAGAACTATAGCGGTGATGGATCAAGTCAGCAGATCATCTCGCAACGGCTTTGGGGGACATCGACCGGGGGCGCAGGAAACAATCAATTCCGTATTTTTACTGATCCCACTTACACATCGCTAATGGCGCAGGTCAATCCGGGTATTTGGTATTTCGTGGGAAATTTGTCAGGCACATGGTTCAATGGTGATTGCTCCGTAAACCCATCAGCATGGTCCAATCTGATCAATAATTTCTACAAGGTGGATCCGCTCGGCATCGGGGCTATCCTAATCGGCCTGGACTTTGGCATCAGTCCTCCAATACGAGGGATTCATGATGCTGCCTCCTATGGCGAGTGCATGGGCAATTTGGCCAGGTTCCTGAACCACGCGAAGATGCCCAACGGCAAGAGACTGCCTGTCATTGGCTTCACGGGTCACAATGAGCCAGACAGCTACGGCGTCACGACGACAGCTGCCTATTACAATGCAATGATCCCAAAGGTGAAGGCAGCCAATCCCAACTATATGATTTTTGGCCCACATACGAGCTATGCCGGCGCTCTGATGCCACAATTCATGCAGCTGGTGCCAGGTATCGATGTTCTGGCCTGGGACATGTTCCCGGGTGGCTTCAGCGCCACCACCGGCCCTGGCAGCCAACTATGGTTGGATCGATATGCGGACCGCCCAGCGCAAGACGTCAAGACTATGGTCTCGCGGATGCCGTATCGTCCGCAAGCTTTGATGAGCAGCTATAATCTCGACTGGAATTGTGCCAGTCATGAGCAACACACTTACATAGGCGCGATGTGGAGTGCCTATGTGACGTTGCAGAGCATCGATGCGTCGCCGCTCCAGTTCTGGGGTACTATATGGGACGCCTATGGCGATGGCACGTGCGGATTTGTCCCTGACCCGAACAATTGGGCTACCCGAGGCAAGCCGATGGTGCTGACGCCGTTCGCCTATTTGGTGTCCCAAGCTGTGCGGAAGGTGCATGGCCCAAGGTGGAATGTGCCAACCAACGAGGCCCTGTTGCTGACCTGCGCTTGTACCCCTTCGTGCGCACGCGGTTCGCTCATGGTCGTCAATGCCGGGCGTGGGCCGCAGAGGGAAAAGACCGTGGCGTTCAGCCACTGGCCGTTCAACTCGACAGGCAACGGTACGGCGAGCGTGTGGCAATTGACGAAGGCGGTGACGCGGGCTGGTCAGGATGGCAGCACGAGCAAGATCGCGGTGACCGCCGGCGTCACCGCACCGATAAACTTTCCTGACCCTAGCATCACGATCATTTCGATCTGATAGTAGCGGCGAACGGAGGGAATGGATGAATCGCCGACAGTTTATTGGCGCGGCTACCGCTGCGACCCTCGCCACTCCAGCGGTGCGGGCTGCAGGTGATCCCAGGCTGCTGAAGTTTATTCCTCAAGCGGACATCGCGCTGCTTGATCCGACATTTGCTCCGGCCTTGGTTACGCGTAATCACGCATACATGGTATACGATACGCTCTACGGCGTAGACGATGCCGTGCGACCGCGACCGCAGATGGCAGCGGGCCACGTGATCGAGGAGGATGGAAAGACCTGGAAGATCACACTCCGCGATGGCCTCCGGTTTCATGATGGTGAAAAGGTGTTGGCGCGCGACGCGGTCGCTTCGCTGAAGCGTTGGGCCAAGCGGGATGTTTATGCAATCTCGGTGTTCGCCCAGGTGGACGAGCTTGCGGCGCTTTCCGATAACGTACTGCAGTTCCGACTCAAACGGCCGTTTCGACTCTTGGCCGATTTGTTGGGCAAGCCCAATCCTTTTGCGCCAGTGGTAATGCCGGAAAGGCTTGCACTGACCGAGCCAGGTCAGCAGGTCAAAGAGGTCATCGGCAGCGGCCCGTATAAATTTGCCATGGCTGAGCGCGTGCCTGGTTCGCTCGCCGTGTACCAGCGCAATACCGACTACATCCCGCGCACGGACGGGCCGCCCGTCGGTACCGCTGGCCCCAAGATCGCCCACTTCGACCGGGTTGAATGGCACACTATTCCCGACGCGTCGACGGCGGCGGCGGCATTGCAGTCGGGCGAGATGGACTGGTGGGAGCAGGCGACCTCAGATCTCCTGCCGCTACTGCGCAAGAACTCAAACTTGACGATCGATGTGATCGACACGTTGGGCTACTATGCGGTGCTGCGGTTCAATCATCTGTATCCGCCTTTCAACAATGCAGCCATCCGACGGGCGCTGCTTGGCGCACTCAGCGAGACCGACATGATGACGGCGGTGGCGGGTGCTGATCGCTCGATGTGGACTGCCGGTGTCGGCACATTCACCCCAAGCTCGCCGCTCGCGAATGACGCCGGTATGGAGGTGCTGAACAGTCCACGCGATCTGGTCAAGGTGAAGCGGGACATTGCAGCGGCCGGCTACAACGGCGAGAAATTCGTGTTCCTGGTGCCGACCGACCTGCCGGCGATTAATGCCATGAGCGAGGTCGCAGCCGACATATTTCGCCAGCTCGGCATGAACATGGACTACCAGACGCTCGACTGGGCGACGGTTGCGCAGCGGCTCAATTCGCCGGAGCCGCTCGACAAGGGTGGTTGGAGTCTGAACGCGAACTATGCGCCTGGCTATTCGGCGATGAGCCCCGCAGCGCATGGCTTTTTGCGTGGCCTGGGACGGAGGTCGCTGTTCGGCTGGCCCGACATGCCGCGTGTCGAGGAACTGCGCAGCGCTTGGATCGACGCCACCGAACCTGAGGAACAGAAACGCATCTGCCGTGAAATCCAGATGCAGGCGTTCCACGACGTGCCCTACATCCCGCTCGGCGCGTTCTTTTTTGCCTCGGCTTATCGAAGGGACCTGACCGGAATGCTTAAGGGCAGCGTGCCGATGTTCACCAACGTGCGGCGAGCGTGACGATCAAGCGTCCATCTTTAGCGCTGCCAGGAAGGCGGACTGCGGGATCTCCACCTTGCCGAACTGGCGCATGCGCTTTTTGCCCTCTTTCTGCT